>CP134492.1:632127-948190 GCA_031761875.1 Bacillaceae bacterium IKA-2
CGCTGTTCAACTGAAATGAAGTTGTTAGTTGAAGAACATCTAACCAAGGTAATCAATGTTGAACATAGTAGCCAACATTTAGGAGAGTGGGGTTCAATCCATCCTTACCCGAAGACGACTTCTCAAAAAACAAATGAGATTATTGATTTATCGGGAGTTGAACCTGTAACAGTTGGGAACTGTGAAAAATTTTATTTTACTGAGAAAGTAAAGCGGGGAGTATGTGGAGTCTTTAATCAAAAAACAGATAGGTACCTTAAGTATTACTATCCACCAGAAAAAATACCATATTTAGGAGTTTGGAAAACACAAGGAGGTTACCGAGGTGATTATAATATTGCCTTAGAGCCATGTACGGGTGTTTACGACAATTTATATGTAGCGAAAACAATTAAAAAGGTATCGAGTGTCGGCGGGTTACAACATTTTGACTGGTGGTTTGACATGGAAGTAGGAGGAGAGTAATTCATGTATTTAGGAGTAGATTATTATCCCGAGCATTGGCCAAAGGAAATGCTAGAAGAAGATATAAAAGGTATTAAAGAGCTAGGTGCAAACGTTGTTCGAATTGGCGAATTCGCTTGGCATTTAATGGAACAAGAAGAAGGTAAATTTGATTTTTCATTTTTTGATCAGGTTATTTCAAAGTTAAAAGAAAAAGGAATTAGAGTCATGTATGGAACACCAACAGCGACGTTTCCAGCCTGGTTAGCTCATAAGTTCCCATCAATTCTATCAGAAGACGAAAATGGTAATCCAAGAGTGTTTGGTGGACGAAGACAATATTGTTTCAATTCTCCTGTTTATCGTGAGTATAGTGCGAAAATAACAACTGAACTTGTTCGCCATTACAAAGATGAAGAAGCGATTATTGCTTGGCAAATTGATAATGAATTTGGTCACGAAGGGAGTGATATGTGTTATTGTAAAAAGTGTCATAGTCAGTTTCAAAAGTTTCTAGCAAAGCGTTATCAAACAATCGATATTCTTAATGAAACGTATGGAACAATTTTTTGGGGACAAACATATAACGATTTTAACGAAGTTCCGATTCCAAAAAAGACAATTACAACTCACAATCCTTCATTACAATTAGATTGGGCTCGATTTCGTTCATATTCAGTGAATAGTTATGCACACGAACAAACAAAATTGGTCCAACAGTTAAAAGGTGAACACCAACTCGTCACGACCAATGTATCAGGTGGATTTTTTGACAAATGGTTTGATCATGAAGAAAACGTCGAACTTATGGACTTTGTTTCTTATGATAATTACCCGGTATGGGGTGGTTTAGCGGAACCAATCCCTCCTGCTGCAATTGCAATGAGTCATGATTTTAACCGTGGTTTATTAGATAAAAACTATTGGATAGTCGAAGAACTAATGGGAGCTCAAGGTCATGATGTTATTGGTTATTTACCTCGTCCTAATCAAGCGAAAATGTGGTCGTATCAAGCTTTTGCCCATGGGTGTTCGGATTTACTTTACTTCCGTTGGCGTGGAATGACAAAAGGAGCAGAACAATTTTGCTATGGGGTAGTCGATCATAATAATAAGTATGGTAGAAAATATCAAGAAGTTCAATCGCTGTTTAAAGAAATATCTCAATATGAAGAACTTATAAATAGTGAAATAAAAGCAGAAATAGCTGTTCTCTATGATTACGATAACATTTGGTCATGGCGTTTCCAAACCCAGAGTCAAGACTTTAATTTCACATCTGAACTTGTTCGCTTATATACACCATTTTATCAGCTTAATACACAAGTCGATGTTATCCCTACTTCTAGGGATTTCTCTCGCTACAAAGTTTTAGTAGTTCCAGCACTGCAACTTATTGATGAAGAGTTAGGAAAGCGCTTTGAAAAGTTTACTGAAAATGGTGGGACGGTTATATTCTCATTTCGAGCAGGCATTAAAGATAAGAATAATAATATTCATTTTAAAAAAATGATACCAGGGTTTATTGCTGATATTGCTGGAATTAACATTAGTGAAATTGAATCACTTTCCAAAAATCAATTTGTTGAAGTTGAGGGACATGGCTACTACGAGACGAAAAAAGGGCAGTGCTCAGTTTGGCGAGATATTATCACACCAGTTACCGCTGAAACCCTTTATTCATATATTGATCCGTTTTATCCTGAAGCAGCTGTTACAAAAAACAACTATGGAAAAGGTACTGTTTACTATATTGGTGGTGGAATTGATGAAGCTATTCTTACAGAAATAGCAAAAGAAGTCGTAAATAAAAGTCGAATATCTTCTATTGAAAGTGAAACAGGTATTGAGGTTTACGAAAGAAATTTAAATGAGGAAAAATATTATTTTATTATGAACCACACTTCAGATCAGAAAATATTCCAAAATATTACTCTTCAAGCGTTTGAGAGTAAAATAATTAAAAAGTAATAGTAGTAATCTAGGAGTGGGGAAAAATGGCAACGATAAAAGATATAGCAGAAAGAGCTGGTGTTTCAATAGCAACAGTCTCGAGAGTATTAAACTATGACCAATCTATGTCTGTTGGTGAAGAAACAAAGAAACGTATTTTTGAAATTGCTGAAGCGCTCAGTTATAAAACAATTAAGGAACGTGTAAACCAGCAAAAGAAGCATGTATTGAAATTTGGTTTGATCCATTGGTATTCTGAACAACAGGAAATTGCTGATCCTTATTATATGGCAATTCGACTAGGTGTTGAACAAGAATGCTTTAATAGAAATGTCGAATTAATAAAATTATTTAAGCAGGGTGAATCATACCAATCTGACCGTCTCGATGGTTTAGATGGTATCATTGCTGTTGGCAAATTCTCCGAGAGTGATGTAGCTGTATTTAACAAAGCATCCAAAAATGTCGTTTTTGTAGATTCCTCACCAGATGTTCATAAGTTTGATTCAGTTGTCATTGATTTTCGGACATCAATGATTGAAGTTCTTGATTATTTAATTTCTTTAGGTCATAAACAAATTGGCTATATTGGTGGAGTAGAGTCGGTTGAAGCGGGAATATTGATTAAAGATATTCGGGAGTTAACGTTTTATGAGCACTTAAATACAAAAGGCTTAATCAATTCAGAATTTATTTTTACAGGTAGATTTACCACGGAAGATGGCTATAATTTAATGAAATATTCTATTTCCCGAGAAAATAAGCCAACAGCATATTTTATTGCTAGTGATTCAATGGCTATTGGTGCCATAAGAGCTCTCCACGAAGCTGGAATTAACGTACCTAATGAAATTTCTATTGTTGGATTTAATGATATTGCAACTTCAAAATTTCTGCAGCCTTCTTTAACGACTGTGAAAGTATATACCGAGTTCATGGGTGAAACATCTGTTGATCTCCTCGTAGAAAGAATTGAAACAAATCGATCAATCTCAAAAAAAGTTGTCCTTCCCACCAAACTTTTAAAGCGCGAGAGCAGTAAGGAAATCGATTAAAAAAAAGCTTGGAAAATTGAATTAAAAATCCTTTTAATGGTAAATGGGAAGAAAAAGGTAAGTAAAGTTGTGAGCAGAAAAGTAGGTTTTGTTTGTCCAAAGCTAAATAAAATCTAAAAAAACTTTTTTTCATGATAAAGTAGTATGAAAAGTTGATTAGGAGGTGTTTTATGGATTTTAATGGACAAAAGATCTTGCCAGCAGCTCGAAACTTAAAGGACCTTGAAGAAATGATTGATAGCGATTACCTGTATATTGTTTTATTGAACAGTCATATCGGGCAGTTAAAAAGCCTTGTTCAATTAGCAAAAAGTAAAGGAAAGAAGCTGTTACTTCATGCTGATTTAGTGCAAGGATTGCGAAATGATGAGTATGCAGCCCAATTTTTGTGTCAAGATATTAAACCAGCTGGATTAATTTCGACGCGAAAAAACGTCGTTCTAACTGCAAAAAAGCATAGACTTATCTCAATGCAACGGTTATTCTTGTTAGATTCAATTGCTCTAGAATCTAGTTATAAGCTATTGGAAACGACAAGACCAGATTTTATTGAAGTGTTACCTGGGGTCATGCCCCATATTATTAAAGAAGTCTTTGAAAAAACAGGAATACCAATTGTAGCAGGTGGACTAATTAGAGATCGAATCGAAGTAGAGAATGCCTTAAAAGCAGGGGCATCAGCAATAACGACTTCGAGGAAGGAGTTGTGGCGGGAAAATATTTAAAGTAAAGCTATAATTACAATAACGAACTTAAAATAAAATTTATTATGGCTGATACTCTTTTTCTACTAGCCTTTTATAATTAAGAACTTACTCTTTCTTAATTCGAATATTCAGAAAGGTGTTGACAGCGTTTTCAGGACGTGTTTTAATATAAATAAGTTAATATTTTGTGACGGAGATATGGAGACCAAAACAAGTTTTTATTTGTCTATACCGGTGGTATAGTGTCAAATAAACTTTTTTTGGTCTCCATTTTTGTTGCTATTATTACTTAAAATTCTGGTAAAGGGAGAGGATTTATTATGTCGCCATTTTTAGGAGAACTAATTGGAACAATGATTTTAATTATTTTTGGTGGTGGGGTTGTAGCTGGTGTTGTTTTGAAAGGGTCAAAATCAGAAAGTTCTGGATGGATCGTCATTACAATGGCTTGGGGGCTTGGTGTAGCAACAGCAATTTATGCAGTGGGAAGTATAAGTGGTGCTCACATTAATCCGGCAGTAACAGTAGGATTAGCATTAATAGGAGAGTTTTCATGGGCACTAGTTCCAGGTTACATCGCCGCACAAATGATTGGGGCATTTATTGGAGCAACTCTCGTGTGGTTACATTATTACCCGCATTGGAAAGTAACGGATGATCAAGGTGCAAAACTTGCAGTATTTTCAACAGGACCTGCAATCCGTCATACCCCAGCAAATCTTTTTAGTGAAATCTTCGGAACATTTATATTAGTACTTGGAATTTTAGCTATTGGAGCAAACCAATTTACAGAAGGTTTGAACCCACTAATTGTCGGCTTATTAATTGTCGTAATCGGTTTATCTTTAGGTGGAACAACTGGATATGCAATTAATCCAGCGCGTGACTTAGGGCCACGTATCGCACACTTTTTATTACCGATCGCCGGTAAGGGTAATTCAGATTGGAAGTATTCTTGGATACCAGTAGTTGGACCGATTATTGGCGGTGGGTTAGGAGCTCTATTTTATGCAGCTGCATTTGAAGGAATAATCTATCCGGCACTTTGGATAATGTTGGTAGCGTTTGCAGTAGTAATGATTGCATCTATCGTTGCTAATAATAAGCAATCCTCTAGTTCTAAAACAAAAAAAGACTTTGCGGCTTAGACCACAAAGCTATAAAAAACCATTTAACTAGTATCTATTATATATTAGAAGACCAATTAATTCAAATTATAAACACAGGGGGAAATAACAAATGGAGAAAAAATATATTTTATCACTAGACCAAGGTACAACAAGCTCAAGAGCAATTGTTTTTAACAAAGCTGGTGAAATCGTTGACTCAGCTCAAAAAGAATTCAATCAAATTTTTCCGAAGCCAGGTTGGGTCGAGCATAATGCTAATGAAATTTGGGGTTCAATTTTAGCGGTAATAGCAGAAGTTCTTGCGAAAACAGAGATCAAACCAAGTGAAATTGCAGGGATCGGTATTACAAATCAACGAGAAACAACAGTAGTTTGGGAAAAAGCTACCGGCCATCCAATTTATAATGCGATCGTTTGGCAATCACGTCAAACAATGGATATTTGTACGGAGTTAAAAGAGAAAGGCTACAATGATATTGTTCGTGACAAAACAGGACTTCTTATTGATGCTTATTTTTCTGGAACAAAATTAAAGTGGATTTTGGATAATGTTGATGGAGCGAGAGAAAAAGCCGATAACGGTGAACTATTGTTTGGAACGATTGATACGTGGTTAATCTGGAAATTATCAGGTGGAAAAGCTCATGTAACAGATTACTCTAATGCGTCACGGACGTTAATGTATAACATTTACGACTTAGCGTGGGATGATGAATTACTTGAAATGCTAACAGTGCCAAAGTCAATGTTACCAGAAGTACGACCTTCTTCTGAAATTTATGCGAATACAGTCGATTACCACTTTTTTGGAGAAGCGGTACCGATCTCTGGTGCAGCAGGAGACCAACAAGCAGCCCTTTTTGGTCAAGCGTGTTATGAAAAAGGAATGGCAAAGAATACTTACGGTACAGGTTGTTTCATGCTAATGAATACAGGTGAAAAAGCAGTAAAATCAAATCATGGTTTGTTGACAACGATAGCATGGGGAATTGATGGGAAAGTTGAGTATGCACTAGAGGGCAGTATTTTCGTAGCCGGATCTGCAATTCAATGGTTACGCGACGGTTTAAGAATGTTTAACTCGGCGTCAGACAGTGAAAGTTATGCTGCAAGAGTAGATTCTACTGATGGAGTTTACATGGTTCCGGCATTCGTTGGATTAGGAACACCATATTGGGATAGCGAAGTTCGCGGTGCGATATTTGGCCTAACTCGCGGTACGACAAAAGAGCATTTTGTCCGTGCGACATTAGAGTCTTTAGCGTATCAAACAAAGGATGTATTGACGGCAATGGAAGCAGATTCAGGTATTAAATTAAAAACTCTACGCGTTGATGGCGGTGCGGTTGCTAATAATTTCTTGATGCAATTCCAAAGTGATATTCTAGGAGTAAGAGTTCAACGACCTATTATTAGTGAGACAACAGCGCTTGGAGCAGCTTACTTAGCGGGTCTAGCAGTAGGTTTTTGGTCTGATCAGGCTGAAATCGCGAAACAATGGAAGATTGACAAGACATATGAAGTAAATATGGAAACAGAAGTTCAAAAAGAACTTTACAGTGGTTGGAAAAAAGCTATTGAGGCGACAACTGCATTTAAGTAAATTTCTACTATAATATTGAAAGCTCTACAAACAATATATCGTAAATTATATACATGTAGGGCGTTTGATGTTATAATTAACGCAAGTTAATAAATTCGGTCGGAGAAACGGAGAGACCACAACACTCTATTGTGTGATTACAATAGAGCAGTTGTGGTCTTTTTTGTATACTCTGATAAAAATAAAGGAGTGTTTGGAAATGACAAAACCATTCTCAAGTCTAGAACGATTAAGTTATTTAAAGGCAATGAGTAACGAGGAGTTAGACCTATTAGTAATCGGGGGCGGAATTACCGGAGCAGGAATCGCTTTAGATGCACAAGTACGAGGCATTAAAACAGGATTAATTGAAATGCAGGATTTTGGTGCTGGGACGTCTAGTCGCTCGACGAAGTTAGTTCATGGTGGCTTACGATATTTAAAGCAATTTGAAGTTAAATTAGTAGCGGAAGTAGGGAAAGAGCGAGCAATCGTCTATGAAAACGCACCACACGTAACAACGCCTGAACAGATGCTTTTACCAATGATTGAAGGTGGGACGTTTGGAAAGTTTGCCACCTCAGTTGGGCTGAAAGTTTATGATTTTTTAGCAGGTGTAAAGAAAAACGAACGACGTTTCATGCTGAATAAGCAGCAAACAATCGAAAAAGAGCCATTGCTTCGTAAAGATAAGCTCAAGGGTGGCGGTGTCTACGTTGAATATAAGACAGATGATGCTAGATTGACGTTAGAAACTATTAAAGAAGCTGTTAGACGTGGAGTTTTTGCAGTAAACTATGCAAAAGCTGAAGAGTTAATTTATGAAAATGAAAAAGTAGTCGGAGTTAAAGTTGTCGATCAATTGTCGGGTGAATTGTTTGAGATTCGTGCAAAGAAAATCGTTAATGCCGCGGGTCCTTGGGTAGATAAGATTCGTGAAAAAGATAATTCAAAAAAAGGTAAATTCCTACATTTGACAAAAGGTGTCCACCTTGTTTTTGATCAATCTCGCTTCCCATTAAAACAGGCAGTTTATTTTGATACAGAACATGATGGTAGAATGATGTTTGCAATTCCACGTGACGGAAAAGCTTATGTTGGGACAACTGACACATATTATGATAAAGATATTGCCAAACCACGGATGACTGTTGAAGATCGTGATTATATTATTTCTGCAGTTAATTATATGTTTCCAGAAGTAAAGCTTGCTGTTATAGATATAGAATCAAGCTGGACAGGATTGCGACCACTTATCCATGAAGAAGGTAAAAGTGCATCTGAAATTTCAAGGAAAGACGAAGTTTTCTTCTCAGATTCTGGCCTAATATCGATTGCTGGCGGGAAATTAACCGGATACCGTAAAATGGCCGAAAAAATTGTTAATATAGTTGGCAAAGACCTTGGTATCAACAAACCATGTACAACGAAAAATATTAAGCTTTCTGGAGGAGATGTTGGTGGCTCTCAGAACTTAGCTGAATTCTTAAATGAAAAAACCAAGGATGGTGTAAAATTTGGGTTATCGGTTGAAGAATCTCGTAAACTAGCTCACTTATATGGTACGAATGTTACCCGCGTTTATGAAATTATCCAAACAATGGGTGATGAAGCCAAACACTATCAACTAACCCCGGCAATATTTGGGGCCCTCGTTTATGGGATTGAAGAAGAAATGGCAGCCTCACCAATGGATTTCTTTAACCGCCGTACCGGTGCGATCTTCTTTAATATTGATTGGGTTCGTCAATGGAAAAAACCAGTTCTTCTATATATGAAGCAACGATTTAACTGGACAGATGAACAATTAAACTTTCATAGAAGCAAAGTCGAAGAAGAAATTGAACATGCGACAATTCCCGTAGACGAAGTTCAGCAATTAAGTAAAAATGCTTAAGTTTTAGATTTTGGTGTCTGACACCAAAAGAGCTCCCCAATGACTTTCAGCCGCGAAATTGATGTGGTGTCTGACACCATATATGGACGAATTGGCTAAAAGTCCGTGGGGGGCGGACTTCATAATATGATTTACTTCATACACAAAAAGTAAAATCCCTTTCAAATTTATCTATTTTGAAAGGGATTTTTGTAATTATTGTTGAAAGTAAATAATATGTCGAACAAATAATGTTATCTTTTGTCTGAAATATTGATAAAATAAATGATGTAGTAAAAAAGTTAGTAGAAGGAGGGATTTAATTATGGAATGGAAAAACGAATATGAACTTTGGATGAATGACGTAAATTTAGATAGTGAACTTAAAAAGCAGTTACAACAAATGTCTGGAAATGATCAGCTAATAGAAGAAAGTTTTTATAAAAACTTAGAGTTCGGTACAGGTGGAATGAGGGGCGAAATTGGTCCTGGTACGAATCGGATGAATATTTATACAATTCGAAAGGCGGCTGAAGGACTAGCCCAATACATAATAGAAAATGGTATTGCGGCTATCGAAAAAGGTGTCGTAATTGCGTATGATAATCGATTTAAATCGCAAGAATTCGCTTTAGAGTCTGCGCTAACATTAGGAAAACACGGAATTAAGACGTACCTTTTTAAGAACCTACGTCCAACTCCAGAGTTATCTTTTGCAGTCCGTTATGTACAAGCCTTCTCTGGAATTGTAATTACAGCAAGCCATAACCCTCCAGAGTATAATGGGTTTAAAGTTTATGGTGAAGATGGAGCACAATTAACGCCAGATGCTGCGGAAGTTTTAGTAGATAAAGTAAACGAAATTGAGAATGAACTAGCGATTGAAATAGCCGATAAAGAAACACTCCTTTCCACTGATAAATTGGTCATGATTGAAGAAGAAATTGATACTGCTTATGTTGAAAACTTGAAAACAGTTATCGTAAATCATGATTTAGTCGAAAAATTCGGTAACGATATTAAAATTGTTTTCACACCTCTACATGGTGCAGCAACGTTGCCGGTACAACGGTCATTAGATGCGGTCGGTTTTACCAACCTTCATATTGTTGAAGAACAAGCTATTCCTGATCCTAATTTTTCAACAGTGGCCTCACCAAATCCAGAGGAGCATGCAGCATTTGAAATGGCGATTCAATATGGTGAAAAGCTAAACGCTGATGTTTTAATTGCCACAGATCCTGATGGTGACCGAGTCGGGGTAGCTGTTAAAGATAACAATGGTGACTATATCGTTCTTACAGGAAATCAAACCGGGGCTTTAATGTTGGAGTATTTATTGTCTCAAAAGCAAAGCCAGGGCCAATTACCCAAAAATGGTGCTGTCGTAAAAACAATTGTTACGTCTGAGCTTGGCAGAGTGATTGCGAGTGCGTATGACTTAACGACAATTGATACGCTTACTGGTTTTAAATTCATTGGCGAAAAAATTAACGAATTTGAGGCAAGTGGTGACCACACCTTCTTATTCGGTTATGAAGAAAGTTATGGTTACTTAGTAAAGGATTTTGCAAGAGATAAAGATGCTATTCAAGCAGTTATCCTAGCGGCCGAGGTAGCAGCTTATTATAAATCACAGAATAAAACAATGTATCAAGGCTTAATCGAACTTTTTGAAAAATACGGATATTTCATAGAAGGTCTCGAATCAATTACGTTAAAAGGTAAAACAGGTATTGAAAAAATGAAGGAGATTATTAATGGATTCAGGGAAAATCCACCAAAAGAATTTGCAGCAATAGAGGTAAAGTTTGTAGAAGACTACGCGACTCAAGAACGATTCAATCTATTAACTGGTGAAATAGAAGAAATTTTACTACCAAAATCAAATGTACTAAAATACATTCTTGAAGATAATTCATGGCTTTGTGTTCGTCCTTCAGGAACGGAACCTAAAATCAAGTTTTATATGGGAACAACAAGTGATTCATTAGAAAAAAGTGAAAACCAATTAAAAGAGCTTAAATCTGCGCTAATGGAAAAAATTCAATAAAAGAAAACAAAGCTTGTTTTTCCTGATTTGACCATTATTTTTGAGGGGAAGTCAGACCTAAGTAAATTATTTGTTTGAAGGAGCACTCAGAATCTATCTGTGCGCTCCTTAATTATGAAGTTGCATAGCAGTAATTACAAGTTATTGACATATGGTTCAAAGCAATAAATAGCGGGTAATAACTCAATAATGGCTCGGTAGCTCAGTCGGTACTGACAGAAAAAACTTGGCATAAGCCAAGTTTTTTCTAATTTAATAAACGAAACGCCTCTTAGCTCAATTCGATAGAGCATAGCACTTCTAATCCCCTAAGAAACCATTTTCACTTTGAAAGTTGCCTAGTTAGGCATATGTGCTTTTCTAACAAACTACTATTAATAAGCTGTTAATAGTTAAAAGGTATACTTTGTAAAAATGTATATACAATTTTAGCAAACAAGGTGTAAAATATAACTATAGTGATAGTGATTATCAGTTTCAATAGGTGGTGATTAAAAATGACATTAGCCCAAGTGAAAGAAGGAAATAAAGTAATCATTAAAGACTTATCAAAAACCAATGACTTAATCAAAAGAAGATTATTGGACTTAGGAATTTTTGAAGGAACTGAAGTTAATGTACTTAGTAAAATGCCTTTTGGCGGACCAATTATGATTGAAAGTAATGGAAATAGAATTGCAATCCGAAAAGCAGATATGATAAAAATCGAAGTGGAGTAGACAAATGAAAAAAGTTGCCTTAATCGGAAATCCAAATACAGGTAAAACGTCGCTTTTTAATCAATTAACTACCTCTTATGCTTACGTGGGTAATTGGAGTGGTGTTACCGTCGAGAAAAAAGTAGGTAAACTAAAAAATCAACAAGGGGAGTTAATAGATCTCCCAGGACTTTACACATTAAATCCATTAACAGAAGATGAAGCGGTTGTAACTAAATATTTGTTAGAAGATTCATCTTCTACAATTTTAAATATCGTTGATGCCTCACAATTACATCGAAACCTTCACTTAACGATCCAATTATTAGAGCTTGAGAAACCATTAATTATTGGTTTAAACATGACAGATGTGGCCAAGTATCATGGTACAACGATTGACTCTAAACATTTAGCAGAAAAACTTAATGTACCAATTATACCAATCGTCGCTAGAACAGGAAAAGGGTGCGTCGAACTTAATCAACAAGTGGCAAGTAATTATCAAACGTTAACCCATAAAACAAGACTTTATTATGGCAGTATTATTGAAAAAGCAGTTTCCATAATTGAAGCACAGATAACGGCTAAGACATCCTTACCAAAAAGATGGCTGGTTCTGCAATTTTTTGAAGGAAATAAGTACATATATAATTATTTGCAGACGTTGATATCAAAAAATATTTTAGACGAAATTTATGAAGAGGTTGAACAGGAAGTCAAAACAGTGGAAGGTGTATTTTTACATCACCGTATCTATCGAACAAGAAACGATTTTATCCAGTCTTTATTATTAAAAGCAGAAGAAAAAAAACCAAGTCAATCTCGGACATTAACAGAAAAAATTGATCGAGTTGTCACAAACCGTTTCCTGGGGATGCCAATCTTTCTATTGACAATGTTTTTAATCTTTATGTTTACCTTTGACTGGTTAGGTTTCCCTTTATCGGACTTGTTGGATGATTTTTTATCAGGGCCTTTTTCTGATTGGACAATTGTCTTTTTAGATTTAATAGGTGCCTCACCGTTTATTGAAGCGCTAATTGTTGATGGAATTATTGCCGGTGTTGGTGGAGTTGTTGTTTTTATTCCACAAATTTTTATCATGTACATATTCATTTCTTTCCTAGAAGATTCTGGATATATGACGCGAGTTGCTTTTGTCATGGATCGCCTTATGGAGAAGATCGGCCTTAATGGTAAGGCATTTATTCCGATGATCATTGGCTTTGGGTGTAATGTACCTGGCGTGATGGCTGCTAGAACAATCGAGCAACCACGTGAGCGTCTCTTGACGATCATTTTAATGCCGCTCATGTCTTGCTCAGCTCGGCTCCCGGTTTATGCTCTTTTCGCGGCAGCTTTCTTTGCGAAAAATCAAGCTTTAATAGTGTTCTCATTATATTTATTAGGAATTGTTATTGCGCTTATTTTAGCGAAAGTGTTTTCTTCAACAATGTTAAAAAATGAGCCATCTTTCTTTATTATTGAACTTCCGCCATATCGATTACCGCACTTGGCAACTCTAACGAGAAGTGTTTGGGATAAAGGGAAAGGCTTCCTAAAAAAAGCTGGAACAATTATTTTTGCTGGCTCAGTTTTCATCTGGCTGTTAACCTATTTTGGCCCTGGTGGTGTCGATGTTGCGATGGATGATAGCTTCCTAGCTTTAATCGGTGGTGCTATGGCTCCGTTTTTGGGACCGCTAGGTTTTGGAACTTGGCAAGCAGGTGCAGCTCTTTTGACAGGTTTTATGGCAAAAGAAGTCGTTGTTTCAACAATGAATATTATGTATTACGCACCTGATGTAGATACATTGCAGGCACTAATGACTACCCATTATACAGCATTATCTGCCTATAGCTTTATGGCGTTTATCTTACTCTACATTCCTTGTATGGCTACAGTTGCGACAATTAAAAAAGAAACAGGGTCAATGAAATGGACAATCATTTCAATTGCTTATGCACTAGTCTTAGCTTACGCGTTGTCATTCTTGATTTACCAGATTGGTAGTTTACTAGGATACTAAAGTAGAGGAAGTGATGAGATGATTGTAAACATCATTATTGGGGCCGTTATTTTTTCTTATGCCGGTTGGACTCTTTATCGGTTTATTCAAAAATCGAAAAAAGGAAAATGTTCAGGTTGTAGTGAGGAACAAAAGTGTTCGGTGGACAGTTGTGAAGATAAAAAATAAAACGAAAGGTACGTTCCTGAAAAAGGACGTACTTTTTTTGTTATATTTTAAACATTACACTATGAATGCGTTGCAAATGTTATAGACATACTAATGAAGCAATTATTACATAGTGAGGTGGTTTTGTGAAAAAAGAAGAGCTCCATTCCTTGTTTATCGGAATTGACGTAGGTTCAACGACGGTAAAAGCAACAGCTGTTCATCCCACTACGAAAAAAATTCTATGGTCAGACTATCAACGTCATCATACGAAACAAGCAGAAATGGTCATGGAGTTTTTAATTCGGATTGGAAATGAATTTTCCTATATAAAAAGAGACAATATTCACGTCTTTATAACGGGATCTGGTGGGGGCCCAATTGCTGAACATATTGGGGCTAAGTTTGTACAAGAAGTAAATGCTGTAACAATGACTGTAGAAGAACTACATCCAGATGTCGGAAGTGTTGTTGAACTAGGTGGCCAAGATGCGAAAATCATCATTTTTAAAGAAAATGAAGAAACAGGCGATAAACAAGCAATGACGTCAATGAATGATAAGTGTGCATCTGGTACTGGGGCAACAATTGATAAATGTATGATCAAAGTTGGTATGCCAGAAAGTGAAGTCGCAAAGCTACAATTTGATGATACGAAGCTCCACCACGTTGCGGCAAAATGTGGTGTATTTGCTGAAACTGATATTGTCAACTTAGTAAAAAGTAGTATTCCCTCTTCAGAAATTATGTGTTCTCTTGCAGATGCCATTGTCATGCAAAACCTATCAGTATTAACGAGAGGGAATACGTTACGACACAAAGTGCTATTACTGGGTGGACCTAATACATACTTACCGTTCTTGCAACAATGTTGGCGCAAGCGAATTCCTGAAGGCTGGGAGCAACGAGGATACGAATATCCAAAAGAAATACCGATTGAAGAGTTAATTTTTATCCCAGAAAATGCCCAATATTACGCTGCGTTTGGTGCAGTTATGTACGGAATGTTTGAGCCAGCTGAAGTTGGCATTTATAAAGGGATTGAAGATTTAAAAACGTTTATTACTCATGGTCGAAAAGCAAAACTTGGCGAAAAAGCAGGGGCTCCTCTAGTAAAAAGTATAGAAGAGTTAGAGCAATTTCGAATTGAATATTGCATTCCTAAATTTACACCAATCCAATTCAAAGAAGGTCAAAAAATTAAAGCAGTGATTGGATTAGATGGTGGATCTACTTCATCAAAAGCAGTATTAGTTGATATGGATGGAACGATTTTACTGAAGGAATATCAACTATCAAAAGGAAACCCAATTCAAGATACCCGAGAATTATTAGGGAAGATACGTGAAAAAATCGATGCAAGTGGAGTAGAGCTAGAAGTGATGGGCTTTGGAGCAACTGGGTATGCTGCTGACGTCCTAGAAAAAACATTAAATGCAGACGTTAATATTGTTGAGACCGTAGCTCATATGATGAGTTCTGTACACTATTTCGGAGATATTGATGTCATTTGTGATATTGGAGGCCAAGACATTAAAGTTTTATTTTTGAAAAATGGAGATATTCGCAATTTTCGCTTATCAAATCAATGTTCAGCAGGAAATGGCATGCTTCTACAAGCAATGGCAGATCAATTTGGAATACCAGTTCAAGAATATGCTGAGGTAGCTTTTAAAGCAGATTTATCGCCAAAATTTTCATATGGTTGTGCCGTATTTTTAGATTCAGACCGTGTCAATTTTCAAAAAGAGGGCTATGCCAAAGAAGAACTATTGGCAGGTCTAGCCCTTGTTTTACCTAAAAATATCTGGCAGTACGTAGTTCAAGTTCCCCGTATGGCTGAACTAGGACGGAAGTTTGTCCTCCAAGGAGGTACACAACATAATTTAGCCGCGTTGAAAGCTCAGGTTGATTATATTAAAGAGCGGGTTCCTGATGCACAAGTTTTTGTTCATCCGCATACAGGGGAAGCAGGCGCTATTGGTGCAGCTATGGAAACAATTCGTATTGTTAAGCGGAAAGGTTATACAAGCTTCCAAGGCTTAGATTCAGCGATTGGAATGACGTATGAATCACGAAATGATGAATCAACACGTTGCAATTTTTGCCCTAACTTATGCAGCCGGACATTTATCGATACAAAGACTCCAGAAGGCCAAACGGCTCGTTACATTTCTGGATTTAGCTGTGAAAAAGGAACAGTAGAAGAC
Organism: Bacillaceae bacterium IKA-2; assembly: GCA_031761875.1. Taxonomy (GTDB): domain Bacteria; phylum Bacillota; class Bacilli; order Bacillales; family Anaerobacillaceae; genus Anaerobacillus. Next base: position 648,012 of record CP134492.1, read on the forward strand.
AAAGGTGCGTTAATCGCTTTAACAAAAGAACGTAACCAACTGAAAAAGTATTACCCTAATTTAGTTGATTATGAAGCACGAACGATGTTTAAACATTTTTATGATCAAAAGCAGCTCCCAACAAAGACAACAATCATTGAAGATGTAAAAGTTAAATCAACTATTTTTGGTTTAAGTATGAAAAAAATCAATTACGAAAGACCTTTTCAACGCTCATCTGAGGAAGCGATGGAGCATCGAAAACAGCTACGAATTGGAATTCCGAAGGTGCTGAATATTTGGTCAACAGCTCCTTTTTGGCGAACGTACTTTGAGACATTAGGAATTCCCGAAAAAAATATTGTCTTTAGTGATAATACGAGTGAGGAGATGTGGCAGGCCGGCGGCAAGTATGGCTCGATTGATCCTTGTTATCCGTCAAAAGTGGCTCAGGCCCATGTTCATAATTTGCTTTTTAAACACCACAAAGAAGATAAACGATTACATGGGATCTTCTTTCCGTGTATTACTCATATTGATGCCCATTTAAAAAACGTCATCGATTCAGCTAGCTGTCCAATCGTAGCAGGAGCACCAAACGTTATTAAAGCGGCATTTACGAAAGAAACAGATTTTTTTAAAGAAAGGAATATTCAATACTTTGATCCAGCGGTCACGTTTACGGAACCAAACTTATTAAAAAAGCAAATGTTTGAAGCGTTACAGTCCTTCTTACAGATTACTGAAGATGAAAGTGATTTTGCTGCAGATGAAGCGTGGCAGGCAATGAGATTATTTGACGAAGAAATGCAGCAAAAAGGAAAGGCGATTTTAGAGCAAGTGGAAGAACTAAACCGAATTGCTATTCTAATGATCGGTAGACCATACCACTCTGACCCTGGCCTAAACCACGGAGTTTTAGATGAGTTTCAAGTATTAGGCTATCCTATTTTATCAATGCGTTCTATTCCAAAAGATGAAGCTTGGTTACGAAGATTTTTTAAAGATGATTTAGATAGTAAGAAAGTCGAATATGCGTTGGAAGTTACCGATGTCTGGCCAGAAAATTTTAGCTCTAACAGTGTCCAAAAGGTTTGGGCAGCAAAATTTGCAGCTCGTCATCCTCATGTTGCAGTTCTTGACCTTTCAAGCTTTAAGTGTGGTCATGATGCACCAACATACGGTCTTATCGACTCGATCATTACAACTGCTAGAACACCTTATTCTGCATTACATGATATTGACGCTAACAAGCCAAGTGGTTCAATTAAAATTCGTGTTAAAACATATGCTCATACCTTAAGTCTTAACGAAGAACGGCTACAAGACTTAACACGAAAAAAAGCAGAGTTAGAAAAGTTAATTGAGAAAAAACGAAAATCGTTAGAGCTGAGTCAATTACTTGAACAAATAGACGAACTTGAGAGTAGTAGCAAGGCTCAAGTTTAAGGAGGTACCGACATGGATAAGGTTGCTGAAAGGTTAGAAAAAGAGTTACTTCATTATCGAGAGGAACAAGAAACTAAATTAGGGCTTAATAAAACAAAAAAACAATGGTTTGATCCTGTTCCAAGACATTTTTTTACTAAAGACAAAGCATCAACAACGATTTTATTTGGTGGTTTAACAATGGCCCATGACTACTTAGTTGCTGGTGGATTAAAAGGTATTGGCTATAACGTAGCACACTTAGAATGTCCAGATACTGATGCTTTGCGTTTTGGTAAAGAGTTCGGAAATCGCGGGCAATGTAATCCGACGTATTTTACAGTGGGAAATTTAATTAAACATTTAACCCACCTACGAGATGTAGAAGGGAAGACGACAGAAGAAATTGTCAAAAATTATTTATTTGTCACTAGTGGTTCTTGTGGCCCATGTCGATTTGGAACGTATGTAACTGAGTATCGTAAAGCACTTAGAGATGCTGATTTTGATGGTTTTCGTGTGCTTCTATTTCAACAACAAAGTGGCTTAAAGCAAGCAACTGGAGAAGAATCAGCGTTAAAACTAGACAGTTCATTTTTTATCACGTTCCTTAAAGCGGTGCTAATTGGCGATATATTAAATGCGCTTGGATACCGAATTCGCCCTTATGAAGTTGTTGTTGGAGCGACAAACGAGGCTTTAGAACGTTGTAAGAAAATGCTCTATGATACCTTTAGTGAAAGAAAGTCGATCATGAGAGCTTTATATCGCTGTCGTCGGGAATTAGCTACAGTGAAAGTGAACAGAACGATTGTGAAACCGAAAGTAAGCATTATCGGCGAGTTTTGGGCAATGACGACAGAAGGTGACGGTAACTATCAGTTACAGAAATTTTTAGAGGGTGAAGGGGCTGAAGTAGAAGTTCAATCACTCACTGCCTGGATTTTGTTTTTAATCTGGGAAGGACGCTACGATACAAAAAAGCGACTCGAGCTTCGTAATGATGATGAGGGACGTTTTGGATTAAAAGGGAAAGATCCTCTGAAACGACTCTTTATGTTAAAATTTGCCGATTTTACGGTAAGAAAGTGGTTCCAAACATATGCAAAAATCATCGGACTAAATGATTATCATTTACCGGATATGGATGAAGTTGCTGAAGTTGCAAATAAGCATTACAACAATCAGCTCCGAGGTGGCGAAGGCCATATGGAAGTGGGAAAACTAATTTTAAATGTCTTGAAAAAGAAAGTCAATATGACAATTTCAGTGAAACCTTTTGGCTGTATGCCATCTTCGGGAGTTTCTGATGGCATCCAATCTTTAATAACCGAAATGTATCCTGAGGCAATTTTCCTTCCAATTGAAACAACAGGAGACGGGGCCGTTACTGTGTATAGCCGAATTCAAATGATGCTCTTTAAAGCAAAAAAAGTCGCCCAAAAAGAATTTGCAGATGCACTTGCTATAAAAGGTTTAAATGAAGAGATGTTACGCTCTTTCGAAACGAGTAAAACGTCTCGCTCATTAGCGACAAGTAATCATGTAGTTGGCTGTACAGCAGCTAATATGGTATATGGAATTAATAAGGTATTTAAACGGTTTTCATTTCGAAAAACAAAATTAGAAGGAGTAAATTAATTTTTTCTAGGGTGATGTTCAACTTTTTCGAAAGTTAGCATCATCTTCTTATTTTTTCGAAGCATTCTTCATCATTTGCCTATTAAGATCATAAATTGATGATAAGGACATCTGAGGAGGGATACAACAATGGAAATCGATCGCGAGTTAGAGAAAACCATTGATGAAATTACAGAAATTGCTACAGGATTCGGTCTAGATTTTTACCCAATGCACTATGAGATTTGTCCAGCAGATATCATCTATACGTTTGGGGCATATGGGATGCCAACTCGTTTCTCACATTGGTCTTTTGGAAAACAATTTCATAAAATGAAAATTCATTATGATCTTGGATTAAGCAAAATTTATGAACTGGTTATTAATTCAAACCCATGTTATGCCTTTTTATTAAACACAAATTCTTTGATCCAAAACAAGCTAATTATCGCGCATGTTTTGGCACACTGTGATTTCTTCAAAAATAATGCGAGATTCTCAAACACAAGACGTGATATGGTCGAGAGCATGACCGCTACTGCCGAACGAATTGCTCATTATGAAATGGTTCACGGCAAAGAAGAAGTGGAAATTTTTTTAGATGCAGTCCTTGCCATTCAAGAACACATTGATCCAAGTATAAATCGGCCTAAACTTGACTGGACATTAGCTGACTCAGAGGAAGAGGAGGAAATCAAACGTAAAACACCTTACGATGATTTATGGAACATTAATAAGATAGATGAGACACTAGCACGAAAAAAGAAAAAGAAGTTCCCACCACAACCTGAGAAGGATATTCTTTTGTTTATTGAGGAGTACAGCCGTGAACTAGAACCATGGCAACGAGATATACTAACAATGATGCGCGAAGAAATGCTCTATTTTTGGCCACAACTAGAGACAAAGATCATGAACGAAGGCTGGGCTTCGTATTGGCATCAACGGATTCTTCGAGAACTAGATCTCGGTTTTGATGAAGCGATCGAATTTGCCAAACTTAACGCTGGTGTAGTACAGCCGTCAAAAACACAGATCAATCCGTACTACCTTGGGCTGAAAATTTTTGAAGATATCGAGGAGCGCTATAATAATCCTACTGAAGAAATGAAAAAGCTTGATGTTCTGCCAAACAGTGGCCGCGAGAAAATGTTTGAGGTTCGTGAAATTGAAAGTGATATTTCTTTCCTCCGTAACTATCTGACCAAGGATCTCGTGCTTCGCGAAGACATGTACTTGTTCCAAAAGCAAGGTCGGGATTACAAAATTGTTGATAAAGGCTGGAAAGATGTTCGCGAACAACTTATCGGCATGCGGATCAACGGTGGCTTTCCATTTATAAGTGTAACTGACGGCGATTATTTAAAAAATGGAGAGCTTTATCTTACGCATTATTATGAGGGAATCGAGCTAGACGTTAAATATTTAGAAAAGGTACTCCCCTATATTTATCAACTTTGGGGCAGACCGGTCCATATGGAAACCCAAATTTCGGATAAACAGATTGTCTTTGTGTATGATGGCAAGAAGATTCATCGAAGGTATTTGTAGGGTGGTTGGGGCTGTCTCAAGGGGGACAGTCCTTTTTATTTTTAATAATATGCCGCTGTCAGCTTTTGTTCACTTTAATCCGCTTGCAAAGGTAACCATTCAACTTGGTTTCTGCCGGATAAATATAAATTAACAAGGAGACAGGTGACTTCCTAAGTCAGATTCGGTAAGATGTTCTAGATGGTTTAAATTGAGAGACCGTGTATTTTGAAAGAAGTCTCTACTCTCTTGATTCGTCCGATACGACGTCAAAAAATTACATTTATATTACAAATATACTACAAATATTACATATTACTGATATGCGTTACAATATGTCAAAATCTATTGTCTATTACATGTTTTTATTATACTCTATGTATTGTATCCGACAAATAATAGTAAATCATACATATAGGGGAGAGTTTATTATGAAAAAAGTGGTAATGAGTGTCGTTTTAGCGGGCTCTTTGTTCGTTTTACCGTCAGTGTCCGGTGCCGCACTAGGAGATCAAACGTTACGTGAGGGAATTCGGCATGGTGATGTAGTTGAATTGCAAAATGCGCTGCGGGACACAGGGCACTTTGACTTTAACAAATCAACAGGATATTTTGGTTCTATAACGAGACAAGCTGTTCGTGACTTCCAACGAAGCAACGACCTTATCGTCGATGGAATTGCAGGACCTCAAACGTTTAATGCTTTAGGTACTTCTGCGACTAGCAAGGCAGTGGTTGTAAGTTCTAATTCATCTACAATTGATTTTTCACAAACACTTCGTCAAGGAAGTCGTGGATCTAATGTAAGAACGTTACAAACAGTTTTAAATGATAATGGTGTAAATGCAGGAACGGTAGACGGTGTCTTTGGTCCGAAAACCACAACTGCAGTTCGTGATTTCCAACGTAGTGCGGGAATTACTATAGACGGTGTTGCTGGACCTCAAACATATAGTGCTTTAAATGGTAATCAATCAAATACAGCAACGACTATTTCTAATAGTAATGAAACATCAAATACAGCAACGACTATTTCTAATAGTAATGAAACATCAAATACAGCAACGACTATTTCTAATAGTAATGAAACATCAAATACATCCAATGTTAATCAATTAATTCAAGGTGCTGAAGACTTATTAGGATCTTCTTATGTATGGGGTGGAACGACTCCTGCTGGATTTGACAGTAGCGGCTTTATCGTTTATGTATTTAAAGAGAACGGTATTAACCTTTCACGGACTCATCGCGAATATTACCACGAGGGTGCTTCCGTTTCCACGGCACAAAAAGGAGATGTCGTGTTCTTTGAAACCTATTTAAATGAGCCTTCTCATGCGGGGATTTACCTTGGAAACAATACATTCATCCACAATAGTTCCACTCAAGGAGTGATTATTACAAGTATGGATAATTCATACTGGAGCCCCAAGTATATAGGTGCTAAACGTTACATAAATTAATTTTTACCATATTCTGATAAAAAACTCCTAATTAAAGTAATTAGGAGTTTTTTTATATGAACTAAAGGTTAAAGTTTACCAAAATTAAGGGTGCCACAGAACATCAGTGTATAAGCTAAGCACTAGTAGAATAGAATTGAAAGGAATAGAGAAAGTACCCACTTCTTGGAAAAAATTGGTTTTAAACTGTTTGTGTGATCATTTAAAAACCCCCTTTTATTAATAAAACCATACCGTATTCCATAACCACTCATGCAATATAAAATAACTTCATCAAGTAATTGTTGATTTTCATATTCCGCTAGAGCAGCTGTGTTTGGCCCATTTAATGTATAGCCACAATTATTAATTCCCCATTAATATTTGTGGCTATACATTAAATGGGAAATTTAAATAAATTTTTTATTATCTATTTTTATCAATTTGTATTATGATAAGCATCAATAGTAAAGAGCTGAAGCAGAATCATTTATTCGCAAGAAACCAATTAACAAAAAAACAATACTCTGTGTGCATTTTCATAAAATATAACCAGGAGCCTTGTTTAGGGGTTCATTTTTTTATATAGCCCCCCTAAAAATAATGGTTTTACCGTATAGTGTTATATAGACTAATTTATTTTTATCGAACCATCTTTCATACATTGTCATGGTGGTTCTTATTTTAAGAGTAGATATTGAAACTAATTCTTAAGAATCTGTAACTTTTCGAAATATATAACGTCTAATATAATGTAGGCTTTACATCTATGGTAAATATAAGGAGCTATTTTGAGATCCCTACCGTTTTTTTATTAATTAAAGATAGTATTTGAGGTTTTGAATTTAGAGGGGAGAAGAATTATGGTTTATGGTAAAATGAAAGAATTATTTTTTAGGTTTAAGTTTTTGTGGCTGGCGGTCTTTTTTTTATGGATAAAAACTTATCTGATTTATAAATTTGGTTTTAGAATTTCTTCTGATAGTCTCTTACAGGAGTTTCTATTATTCATAAATCCACTTAGTTCAGCTGTGTTCGTTCTAGGTATTGCTCTGTTTTTTAGAGGAAAATTTAAAAATGTGATGGTCATTATGATGAGTCTATTGGCGACAATAATTTTGTATGCTAATTTATTATACTATCGGTTTTTTTCAGATTTTTTAACTTTGCCAGTATTGCTACAAACGAGTAATGTAAAAGATTTACAAGGAAGTATGTTTGAGCTAATGAGTTTACTAGATATTGTATTACTAGTAGATATTTTTATTCTTTACGTTTTATTTGTAAAGAACAAGAGCCTTAAATTAGCTTCTATTAAATATGAAAAAGTTTTTGTGTTTTCGTTAGCTTTGCTTATTTTCACAGTAAATATAACGATAGCTCAAATAGAGCGCCCTCAATTATTAGCACGTGCATTTGATCGAGAAATGCTTGTTAAAAATATCGGGACTTTAAATCATCATATTTATGATATTTTTATTCAGTCGAAAGCTAAGACCAAACGTACTTTTGCTAGTAGCTCAGATATTACGGAAGTTAGAAACTACACAATGTCTAATTATAAAAAACCAGACGAAGATTTGTTTGGGTTAGCAAAAGATAAAAATATAATTGTTATAACAATGGAATCTGTACAAAGCTTTGTTATTAATAAAAAAATCGATGGTGAAGAAATTACGCCTTTCTTAAATAATTTAATCAATGATAGTTATTATTTCGAAAATTTTTATCATCAAACATCGCAAGGAAAGACATCAGATTCCGAATTTATAGTTTCTAATTCAATGTTTGGTAAGAATAGTGGGGCTGTATTTTTCACTCACGCTAGCAATGAATACAATGCGCTTCCAGAAATTTTAAGAGGTGAGGGCTACTATACATCAGTTATGCATGCAAATAATAAAAGCTTTTGGAATCGAGATATGATGTATGGCCCATTGGGATTTGACCATTTTTTCGATATTGAATCATATGACGTAAACGAGGAAAATTCAATTGGTTGGGGATTAAAAGATGTTGATTTTTTCAAGCAATCAGTCTCGCATTTAAAGTCACAGTCAGAACCGTTTTACACGAATTTAATAACATTGACAAACCACTTTCCGTTTGAACTAGCAGAGGAAGATAAATTGATTAATGAGCTGGAGACGAATAGCCGTACATTAAACCAGTATGTAACAACTGTCCGCTATACGGATCATGCGCTAGAATTGTTTTTTGATGAGTTAAAAGCAGAAGGGTTATATGAGAATTCTATTTTCATTCTTTATGGAGATCACTACGGTATTTCCGAATTGCACAATAATGCAATGAGCATGTTTTTAGAAAAGGAAGAAATTACTCCTTTTGATACGGCTCAATTGCAGAAGGTGCCAATGTATGTTCATATACCAGGACATCAAGACAACCAGACGTTAGAGACGGTCGGGGGACAAATTGACGTAAAACCGACTATCTTACATTTGTTAGGGATTGCAGATAGAAAAGATATCCAATTTGGAACTGATCTTTTCGCTCCTAAGCGCAAGTCACTTGCTATATTTCGCGATGGAAGTTTTGTAACAGACACTCATGTCTTTACAAAAGAGAATTGTTATCAAAATAGTACGGGTGAAGTAGTTGAAACAACTTATTGCGAACCATATTTTGAGAAGGTCAATTCAGATTTATTATATTCAGATAAAATGATTTATGGTGATTTATTACGTTTTGACATAGAGGAATAAAGAAAATTAATTTGCGTTAGCTAAGTAATCAGAGCCCAACTATTTAACTTAATGGTTGGGGTCTTTTTGTTTTGAGAATTAACTCAATTTTACAAGCTAGTAGAGATCCAGGCCACCATGCTACATTGGACTGAAATAGTATTGAAAGATTTTTCCGTGGATGAGAAAAAAATATTATTCAAATTATTAATGTCAGTAACTAGTAATGCTGTATCGTAATGGCGGGGACTGCATTTCTATTTTTAGAGCCACTCTTAAAGATGTTTGGTGCAACTGCTCAAATCTTTCCTCATGCCAAAGATTATCTTTCTATTATTTAATTATCGGAGTTCATGTTTAGTTCATATTAAGATGATAGAGTTATAAATAAATATCCATATGGAGGTTACAAATAATGGGCAATTACATGAATAACACAAATGTAAGTTAGGACAATCAAGCGATACATTCACTCGAACAATTAGCAAATTCATTAAAGAAACAGGGAATAGAAGTCTCAATTGTAAAGTAATATTTAAGGAACTTAAAACATTGAACGACCTTGAAAAAAATAGTTTTTACATTTAGATTACCTAGAAAGGTGAGATACAAATGAGCACAATAACAACAATAGATATAAAGCAATTAAAAAAATATAAAAAAGAAGTTACTAGATTTTTGATGGTGTATCAGTTTGGATTGGATGAGTTAAATACGAAAATTAATATTCTCAAACAGGAGTTTCATTATATTCATGACTATAATCCGATTGAAAATGTTAAGTCTAGAATTAAATCGCCAGAAAGTATCTTGAAGAAATTACATCGAAAAAATCTTAAATTTTCACGGTCATCTATAAAAGAAAGTATGAAAGATATTGCAGGAATTCGTATTACATGTTCATTTGTCTCTGACATTTATGAAATAAGTAAGATGCTCGAGTGTCAACACGATATTGACGTAATTGAAATTAAAGATTACATTAAAAATCCTAAACCAAATGGATACCAAAGTCTTCATCTTATCCTTAAAATACCGGTCTTTATGTCTGATCGTACTGAGATGGTATATGTAGAAATACAAATTCGGACAATTGCTATGGATTTCTGGGCAAGTTTAGAACATAAAATATATTATAAATACAATAAAGGTGTACCAGTAAGGATGTTAAATGAATTGAAAAATGCAGCAGATACAGTAGCTCAACTAGATAAAAAAATGGAAGAACTGCATAAGGAAGTTAGAGAATTAGATTCTGATGACGATTATGAATATGAATCAAAACTATTAAACTTTTCTAACGAGAAATTCAACATACCAATGGAGTTATTAGAAGCGATTTCTGACAATAACAGCTAATGTTGTATTTGTCAACTCAAAAGCGGTCCACGAATCAGTTGAAAAAAGGTCCACTTATTTAGTTGGTTTTAGCCATGACATTGTCTCTTCAAATCGGTGACTTACTTCTCGTGAAATATCTAAGATATGTGATTTGTGAGCAAGTCTATCTACAATTGCACCAGTAAGCATCGGGTCTTTAAAAATCTCTTCCCAGCGATCAAAAGCCAAGTTTGTTGTTATGATTATTGATCCTTTATCGTTTCTATTTGATAATAAATTAAATAGTATTTCACAACCAATTTTGTCAAATGATACGTATCCCAGTTCATCTAAAACGACAAGACTGTACTTTTCAAATTTGGTTTTATATTGCGATAGTTTGCTTTCACTCATTGCTTCTTTTAACTCTATTATTAAGTTAGGTACAGAGATAAACAATACACTTTTGCCTTCCAAACACGCCTTAATACCAAGCCCAATACTATAATGTGATTTCCCGCAGCCAGGAGATCCTATTAAGATTATATTTTCTTTATTTTCAATGAACTGCAACGTTTCTAGTTCTTCGAATTTCGGTATAAATTTCTTATGGTACTTACTCTTGTCGAAGTCTTCTAAGTACTTGTTAAGAGGGAATTTAGCCCTTCTGAGTCTATGTTTTAAACCATTCTCAAGCCTTAGTTCTAATTCTCTTTCGAGTAGACGACTTATCAGCTCTCGGTGGGTCATGTTTGTATGGTTTGCTTCATCAAGAAGCATTTGATAATTGGTTTTTATATAGGGTAATTTTAGTATATGGGCCATTTCTTGTATTTGCATTTATTCCACCTCCGAGAAACATAATTCGTTATATCTAGATACTTGCCTTGTAGCGATGTTGCTAAGTGCAGTTTTATCTATGTGCATAGATGGAATAATATCGATATGAGATTTATTGTATGTTTCTAGAATCAATAGTATTTCTTCGATTGGTTTATCATCATTTTCTTGAATGATCTCTATGAATTTTTTCTTGTTTCTGCTAAAATTAGTATCATAGATGGCTTTTAACCTTGGTATGCTTTTTAGAGCGTGGGAGTTCTTGATTGCACCTGGTTTTTTGTTTAATGAGTTTAAGTAATGTTTAATTTTAATACTTATCTCGTTAGTACCATCTATTTTTTTGTGTTCACAAACGAGTATGTTGTTTGAATAAAAGCCTATTGTGTCGTAATATTTCTTGATTGTTATTAAGCGTCCTACAAGATACTCCGGTACTGAATAGTGGTTGTTATCAACTCGTACAAAACTATATTTATTTGGTTTTTGCACTGTAACTGTTGCAAGATCAAGCTTTGGTTTTGTAGGTTGAAGATGTTTTATTTCTTCAGAAATAGTGCTGTCTTTATTGAGTTCTATCAATATAGTATTCAAGTATTCACGTGCATCATCGAATGTCTTAAACTTATAAGTTAACGCAAATGCTTTGTTCCTAATTATCTTCACGCTGCCCTCCACATGACCCTTCTAATGCAAAGCTTTACATTAGAAGGGTAATGAAAAGTATATGATAATGTAAAGTAAGGCTGTTAAATAACCGTAAGTAAAGGATCCCTCGCTGTTTTACTTTACATTATCTGCAACGCAAACACTATTTTATTTATCAAATCTTTTTAGCCATTCCAATAAATCTCCACTTTTTTGCCAAGAAGGTGCACCTTTTGGTACAACATCTGTATATGCTTTTTCAATTGCTTCTCTTTTTTGTTTTGAATCTACCTTAGCGTAAATTTCAGTTGTTTGGACAGAACGGTGACCTAGTATATCACGGATGTATATGAGATTAACTCCTGCTTGGAGTAAGTGCATAGCTTTTGAATGTCTCAGACAATGACAGCTAAATCGTTCTGGGATTAATATTTGATCTTTAATACGAGCCTTGCGTGCATATTTATCTAGTATGTAATTCACCCCTGCCCGGGTCAGTTTTTCTCCTCTTTTGTTACAGAACAATGGGTACATGTTTGCTGACAAACTTAACAGCCCCTGCTCATCCATATATCGATTTAATAAATCTAACGGAGCATCCATCAGAGGGACTATCCGGGCTTTATTCCCCTTACCAATTAACTTTACAGTACATGGTCTGTCAAAACGTACTTGTGACGGAGTGAGGTCAATGATTTCCTGTACTCTTCCACCGCTTTCATACATAATTGACAAAAGAGCAAGATCTCTTCGTCCTATTTTAGTTGACTGATCAGGCATTTCCAAAAGTAGTCTGATCCCATTAAGCGTTAGGTAACTGATTGATTTTGTTTCTGTTTTCTTAACCCGGATTCCAAGGATTCTCTGCCATTCCAAAAGATTATCGGGGCTCTGATACTGGAGATATTGGAAGAAAGAGTGTAATGCCGCAAGGCGGACGTTCCTTGTGGCTGTACTACAGCCACGCTCTGTTTCTATCCAGTCAAGAAAGTGAATAACCATTTCCTTATTAATCATGCCCAGCGTCAGAGAATTTGTTTTTATTCCTTTTTTATCCTTGATAAATGTAAGGAAAAGTACAAATGTGTCTCTATAAGAGGCAATCGTATTTATACTGAACCCCATTTCTCCTGGCAGGTATTTTGTAAGAAATCCTGTCAGATAGCGAGAGAAATCAGTCGGCTTCATAATGGTCAACCTCCGGAAATACATAGGCACAAACGTTATCTACTTCTCTAATTAAATCAGGGTACATGTCAGATGTTAGCCTTACATACTTATCTGTAGCCTCTAATGACTGATGCCCAAGATATTTTGATAATATTGGGAGTGAGTAGTATAAATCTAGCCCAGCTTCTGACATTTTCACAAGAGAGTGTACACTGAAAGTGTGACGAAAGTCATGCATTCTTGGGCCAAAACCCTTCCCACCATGTGGAATTCCTGCATTCCAGAGTATTTTTCTGAACCATTCATATATTGCCTTGGCATTACATTTTTGCCCATTGTTCTTGATAAAAAAATAACCTTTCGGTTCATATTTGCCGGGACGAACATTCCTATATTGAATACACACCTCAGTTAGTGTTTCAGATAATGGGAGTATTCGGTCTTTGCCGTTTTTCGTTTCCCTGACAATAATATTTTTTGCATCAAGATCAACATCCTTACATGTTAGGGATAACGCTTCGCTGATACGGATGCCACAGCCATATAGCATTCTAAATAAAGCGGGGAGTACATACACAGTTGTTTCAAATCGTCTATTAACTTTAAGCGTATCACATGCATCGAAGAATGCATTCACTTCCTTTTTCGAGAAAATATGTGGTACAAACGTACTGCTGTACTTTTTAGGCAATCTCGGTATATGTGATGGATATCCCATATCATTTAAATAGGCGGAAAATTTTGCAATATAATGAATCCTCGCATAACGTGTCTTGTCTGATTCATTTGGACGCTTCTCACTCCATTTATCAACAATCTCCTTTGATAGACCGAGTTTTAATACGGCATTATCTATTGTAAATCTGTCAAATAACGAAAGTGTGTAAGTGGCATCAACAAACTTGTAACCGAGGTTTCTTTTGAAATCAATGTACTGTTCGATTAAACCAGCATAAATACCACAATAGTTCGGCATCATTCCACCTCCTTGGCATAAAATGGCGTTTTTAAGAGTGGAACATCTAATGCGCATTGGCTCAAAGATGTTAAGTCTATTCGTAAATAAGTTTTTGTGCTTTCGGTATTCTTGTGACCTAGCACTTCTGATATAACATGGATGGGTATTTTTTGTTCCAGTAGTTGCCCAGCAAGACTGTGCCTCAAAGCATGAGGACCATGTTTCTTTTCTGTTATGTTTTTAATGCCAGCACGACGGAGATAAAAAGTAACAATGCTATGCAAAGTCGATCTATTTAGGCAGTTATATGGCGGGATTGCATGTAGGAAGACATAAGGAAGATCAGATTTAGGCCGTCCATACTTCAGATAATCGATAATAGCCTCTCCTATTTCTATTAAAAGTGGATGCTCAATCTTATTTTTAGTCTTTTGTTGAACAAGTGTAATTGTATTCTTTTCCCAGTGTATGTTTTCAAACTTCAACAGACAGATGTCAGAAGCCCTCAATCCCAATCGTGCAGCCAATAGTATCATAGCAGCATCACGCTTCCCTTTTGGGCTACTTCTGTCAACAGTATTGATTAATGATTCAACTTCATTTTTCGTATATGTCGTGGGTAGTTTACATTGCTTCTTGTAATTGTCTTTTGGAATTAGGTATGAAAAGTCAATCCCTGTATACCCATTGTCATGTAGATATCTCATAAACCCACGTAAAGTGGTAAGCATGCTGTGGCGCGTTGCAGGTGTATAAAAACCAAGCTGATTCACAAATCCTAAAATGTGTTGTTTTTTAATTGCTTCGGTTTCCATGACTCCTTCTTCATTAAAAAAACTAAGAAAGCGATGAAGATTTAATCGGTAATGACCAAGCGTATTTTCTGTAATACCCAAAGATTTTCGGTGATTAAGGAAATCCACCATAGGATTACCGATGCAACCATAAAATTGGTAGGATTTCTTTGCCCTTCTGTATTGGAACGTTCCTGTAGACTGAAATTCAGTTAGAACATCCACACACCGGATTATGCTCTTTTCCCAATGGCTAAATTCCTCGTATTTCCCAGTACCAATAAAGTCAGCTATAAATGCTCCACCTACTGACGCTGAATAATACTCAATCTGATTGTTTTCCATAAAAGTAGCCAGTTTTTGCCACGCGGAACGATATTGGCTTATCCTTGATTCGGAATAGGACATATCCCGAAGGGATTTAACTACTTCTGAGGACAGTTGTTCAAATGTTTGATATTTTTGTTCCATAATCATAACCTCCTATATTTAACGTAGGCGACCTCGCCTATATTAAATATAGCCATTGAAAATGTAAAGTAAAACAACTAGAATCACTTTGTTTATAGTTATCTAACAGCCTTACTTTACATTATCATATACTTTTCATTACCCTTCTCGTTTCCACTGAAACAATTAGTGACGTTGATATCGAATCCGTAGTAGAGTGACAATTTTAGCAAATTCTCATTGAGGACTTTTTCAGTTTTACCTATGAATTTTGATACTACATTTCTCATATTGTCGTACACAATCTCTGAATAAACGCCACCTAACATATCGAAGAAACGCACATGAGAATCCATAAAGACGTCTTGCTTTTGATTCTTATATAAATACGCCCATCTGAAATCAGCAGCTGGTGAAGATAGTACAGCTAGATGATAGGTATTGATCTCCCCGTTTATTTCTAACTTCACTTCGCCAAAATCATATTCAAGTCTTTGCCCTAAATCATATGATTGTTTAATAAAGCATTCCTTAGGTTTGTTTCTTTTTTCTCTGATTTTATTTGTAATAGTTGTATATCCAATATCAAACTTTTCATTGACTAGCATTTGGTGAATTTGCAAATTAGTCAGCTGTTGTTTATGTCGACCTAACTCTTTACACTTTTCAGATTCACTCTCTAGGATTTCGTCTAATCTGGTATCGATTTCTGCTGTGTACTTTCTTGGCTTTCTATTTTGAGCATTATACTTTGGTGCCTCGCATATTTTTTCTTGTACTTCTTGTACTTCTTTTTTATTAACGTCTAAGGCATTCAACAGAGTATTGTTCTTCTGGTACTCATTCCAATAGATTGCGACTGTTTTCCGATTGATGTTTAAAAGCTTGGCAGCTTTTCTATTGGATACACCTTGCTGCTTTAGTTTTATTATTGCATGTTTGTCCATTATCTCAATCACTCCATCCCACCCCTTTACTGCCATCATAACAGTAAGAGATTAGTGTTAAAGTACTGGACCGTTTTTCAATTGATATTATTCTATTAATGGGCCACTTTTAGAGTATCATAAACAAATGTAGGATTTAGGGAATTTGAAAAGAAGGATAGTAACAAAAGAGCGTCTTTTCCTTAGTTCAGGATTAGACGCTCTTTTTAAAATCGTCCTCACTAAAACCGACTGCTTTAAGCATCGTCGGATTAGGAGAGCGGTTTTCACCTTCACTTATGTCGATACTGCGTATTCTTAACTCTTCATTTTCACTCATTATTAAATCCCCTTTCAAAAACTAATAATCATGTTATTTACTTTGTTACGTTCCCCAATATTCCGATAAAACATCGCGTTTAACTTAGGTCTTTTATTATTAGTGGTTGTTCAAGAGGGTTGGTTTTTACCTTTTTGAACAACCGCAAATATAAAAACAACTTTATTTTAAAGGATACTAGCTAGGTATTTGAGTTAATGTAAATAATTAACTCTTTATTGCACAAACTATAAATAAATTATCTAGTTCGTGAGGTGCTTCATGAATTACATCAAGATATCTACAGCTCAAGCGTTAATGATCTTAATTTCAAGTATAACAGTTACCGGTCATCTCTTGTTTATTCCTGTCATCTTAAATCATTCTGGGAGAGACGGGTGGATATCGGTTTTATTATCTTTTTTTTCTATAATTTATATTATCTATATTATTACGAAGTTGTCATTACGTTATCAAGGCCAAACGATTATCGAGTATGCAGAAATAATTTTGGGGAAGTATTTCGGAAAAATATTATCCTTAGTGTTAATATTTTATTTTTTTCACGATGGAACTTTATCGATTAGAGGTTTTGGGGAGTTTTACACAACGGAGATAACACCGGATGCTCCTATATTAATATACTTGACTTTGATTGTTATTTTGGCAGTATACACAGTTCGGCAAGGTTTAGAAGTTCTCGTCAGAACGAATCAGTTTTTTTTGGTAGTTATGGTCATAATTGGAATCACGGCATCAATGGTGACTTTTCCCGAGAAGGATTATCGAAACCTCTTACCAATTCTAGAGTTTGGTATCCAACCAGTATTAATGGGGGCACTAAGTTTGACTTCCCTTTTCAGCACATTTGTTGTTGCAGGGATGATTTTCCCGTATATATATGACCCGAAATCTTTAAAACGATTTAGTTTAGTAACTGGCATTATGTTAATTTTGTTATTTCTAGGTCCGATAACAGGACCTATAGCAGTTTATGGTGGTGAAAGAGCAGTTGGCTTTGCATTCCCAACGTTTCAGTTGTTACGCGATATATCAATAGGAGATATCCAACGCTTAGATTTATTTGGGATACTACTTTGGTCAATGGGATCATTTTCAAAAATATCGCTTCATCTTTTTGCGACTAGTCTAGGTATAGCAAAGCTTTTTAAGTTAAATGATTATAAACCATTAATTATTCCAGTGGGCGCACTAATGATTATAGTTGGCTTACAAAATAGTGAAAATTTCATTGAGGTTTATCGTTTTTTAAAAGATGTTTATCCGTATTACTCAACTTTAATCGGTATATTACTTCCTTCAATTTTATTTTTATTTTCGACTATTCAAATGAAAAGTAAAAAAGGGAGTAGCCAAAATGTCTAAAAATAAAACTGAAGATAAAGAATTAAATGAACTTCTCAAAAATGGCGTATTGTTGAGAAAAACATTTTCGGAAAAAATTTCTGAAATAAAGGTAATCTTTGGAGAAAGTAGTGATTTTACTGTTCGTCAATTAGGTAACGATGAACAGGTCAAAATAGCGATCCTGTACTTTGATACGTTAGCTGAAAAGCAATTTATAGAAGAATTTGTTGTAAAAGAATATAAAGAATATTTGCAAGCCAATAAAGGAATCGGTGCTGAAGAAAATGTAAGCAACTTATTTATATCACAATTAAAAATATCCTCTGTAAAAGAAGCTGTTGAACAGCTTTTAGAAGGGAATTCGGTCATATTAATTGAGAATATTGAGGGAGGATTTGTTGCTAAATCAGAAGGTGGGGAGCGAAGAGGAGTATCAGAACCAGTAAATACAACGCTAGTGCGCGGTTCTCATGAGGCTTTCAATGAGTCACTTAGCACAAACATTGGTTTACTACGAAAGAGAATTAATAATTATAAATTTCGTGTAGATATATTAAAAATTGGTAAAGAAACGAACACTCCTGTTGCGATTGTTTACATTAACGGAATTGCAAAAAAAGAACTTGTATCAGAAATAAAACAACGGTTAGAAGACATTGAAATTGATTCTGTATTGGAATCTTATAATCTTCAAGAATGTATTGAAGATTATCAAGGGTATACACCTTTTCCGACAATGTTTGACTCAGAATTGCCAGATCAAATAGCTGGTGGGTTATTGGAAGGACGAATTGCTATTCTGACAGAAGGAACTCCAATTGCGCTATTAGCGCCTGTAACAATGAATTTATTTCTGAGCTCCAATGAAGATTATTATCAACGATACGATATAGCATCTTTTTTAAGGGTTTTAAGGACAGTAACTTTTCAAATATCGCTCTCTTTTCCAGCATTTTATATAGTTTTGCTGACTTTTCATCAAGAAATGATCCCTACTTCATTACTTATTGCTTTAACAGGACAAAGGGAGGGTGTACCATTTTCTGTTGCTATAGAAGTACTCTTAATGGAACTAACATTTGAAATTCTAAGAGAGGCAGGGTTACGGCTCCCCAAATCTATTGGTTCAGCAGTTAGTATCGTTGGGGGTTTAGTTTTGGGACAAGCAGTAGTTGAGGCTGGGTTAGTCGGTGCAGGAACAGTAATTACAGTTGCACTAACCGCTATTTCATCTGCCTGCACACCTTCTTATAGCCTTGCAATTGCAGCTAGGCTAATTCGCTTAGTACTAATTTTCTTTGGCGCGGCACTCGGTGGTTTTGGCTTAATGTTTGGTTTGATTTTTGTGTTTGTTCATTTAAATACGTTACGTTCTTTGGGTGTACCCTATCTTGCACCTGTGATTCCTTTTCATAAGCATGGTTGGTATGATGCGTTTTTTCGAATGCCAAACAAAAGTAGAAAGTTTCGTCCTGAAGAAATAGTTGGTGAAAATAAGCAGAGAGTTGCCAATAAGAAGTAATAAGGGTGCAAATATAATGAAGATAATAAAATTATTTTTAATCTTTATATATAGTTTAATTTTAGTAGGGTGCTGGAATAAACATGAAATAAATGAAATTGCGATTGTTATTGGGGTGGGCATAGATAAAATTGAGGATCAATATGTTGTCACTGCCCAAGTGATCAAACCATTACCAAAAGGAGGCGGTGGTGGAGAAGATTTGTCAACATGGAGTATAACAAGTAGGGACATAACTGTTGGCAACGCAATAAATGAGTTAAGTAGTATTTCGCCACGCCCCCTATATTGGCCACATTTACAAATTATTATTTTTAGTGAGGCGGTTGCAAAAGAGGGGTTAGGGCAAGTAATTAGTTGGTTCACAAGAGATCGGGATAGTAGAGCAGGGGCTTATGTTGTTGTAACAAGAGGAAAGGCAGAAGATCTTCTCAACCAGACAATAGAATTAGGCGAAATGCCTGCAAAATCTATGGCTTCATTTCTGGACACGGCTGAAATACGAAATATTTCCTTGAATAAATTAAAGCTAACTAACCTTGCTAGTATTTTATCTACTCCAGGAAATGATGGAACATTAGATGTAATTGCGTTAAAGGAAATTCGTGGAGAGGTAGAAACTTACCAAATAACCGGAACTGCTATCTTGAAGAAGGACCAACTGATTGGTTATCTTCCAATTGAGATTGATGATGCTGTTCAGATGGCAAAGAATGAGTATGAACGAGGGGTAATTTCTACAGCTTGTCCAAACGAAGAAGGCTCTTATATAACATTTCGGATAACAGATTTTGAAAATGAGCTATCTTTAACATTTTCAAAAAATATACCAACTGTAAAAATGAATATTTTTATTGAGGGAAATATTATTGATCAAGAATGTCCAATAGATTTACTAGATCCAAGAAATATAAGTGAAATTGAGGATTTGATTAAAGAAGAAATACAGCAAATGATTCAAAAGGCGTTTAATGAAACGGCAGAGTTGGGTGCAGATGTTTTTGGAATCGGTCAGGAAATTAGAAGAAAACGGCCAAAGGTTTGGACGGAAATTCAAGATGAGGATCGGATATATCTTAAAGATCTAAAATTAGAAATACATGTAGATGCGAACATTCGTCGTACGGGGCTTATTATTGATTCTACGATAAATAAAATTAAATAATCAAATTGTGTGTTCAAAAGGAGAATAATCAGAGCTGACGCAGAAAAATATCGCTCTGATTATCGGGGTGTTTGAATACCCTCATAAAGGAGTTTTTACAATGAATGTACTGTTTATTAGTGTTGTTTTTTTTATTTTAGTTAGTATCGATAGTAAAGAGTTACGTAAAAAAAATCAAAAAAAATTATTAACTGTCTATGCTGGAATTTTATTACTTGGTTTTACACTTTGGCTCATGTATTTCCTAAGAGTAGATGTACCGAGCATCAACAGAATGATCACTACAATCGTTCAGTATCTTTTCACCGCGTTGTCCGCGTACGGCGGACTTTTTTGGTAAATGCTGCCTGACACCAACAGGGTTCTTATCAATTGCATCTTTTGGCTGAAATGTTCGTCTTACTAGGAGTGTATTTATGAACTAGATCAAGAAATGGAGCTTTGAAAGAAAGCCAACTTAATCTGAGTTCTTAACACGAAGGCGTCGAAGTGGTTATTTTAAGAAAAAAGTCAAATAGAAAGAAAGTACTTGATCATATTTGATCAAGTACTTTTAACTAATACCTACCTACTCTATTTCGTAACTTTTTAAAAATGAGATGGTTTGAATTTACTTATCAGTGATGGCTCCAATTGCTGCAGATGAGACTAATTTCGCATATTTATAGAGAACACCTTTAGAATAACGAAGTGGTGGGGCGACCCATTCCTTCAAACGATTTTCCATCTCTTCTGTTGATATAGCTACGGAAAGTTCATGTGCTTCACTATCGATGGTTATTATATCACCATTTTTTAGCAGTGCAATTGGACCACCTACTTGTGCTTCAGGTGATACATGCCCAACTACTAAGCCGTGAGTTCCGCCAGAAAATCTTCCGTCAGTAATTAAACCTATTTTTTCACCTAAGCCTTTACCGACAATGATTGCCGTAAGCGACAACATCTCAGGCATGCCTGGTCCTCCTTTAGGGCCAGAATAGCGAATTACAACGATATCTCCCTCTTTTATTTGATTGTTCAATAAGGCTTCAGTTGCTTGGGGCTCTGAATCAAAAACATTAGCAGGTCCAGTCATCTTGGTTACTTTTAAACCAGACATTTTTGCAACACCGCCTTCAGGAGCTAAATTCCCTTTCAAAACAAAAAGCGGTCCGGTCTTACGAATTGGATTATCTAATGGCTGAATAATTACTTGATCGGCTTTTAATGGTTCTTGCTCAGCGAGATTTTCGGCAAGTGTCAACCCGGTAACTGTTAAACAATCACCGTGGAGTAGGTCTGCCGCAAGAAGCAATTTCATAACTGCGGAAACCCCTCCTACTTCGTGGAGATCTTGCATAACATAACGTCCACTAGGCTTTAAATTAGCAAGATGAGGCACTTTTATCCGGATACGTTCAAAGTCTTCTAAAGTAAGATCGACATCTACAGAATGGGCAATCGCTAAAAGGTGCAAGATGGCATTGGTTGATCCTCCAAGCGCCATAACAACGCTGATCGCATTTTCAAATGCCTTTTTTGTCATAATATCTTTTGGATAAATACCTTTACGAAGTAGCTCAACTACTGCTTGACCAGATTTATGGCAGTCATCATGTTTCTCAGATGTTTCTGCTGGATTGGAGGCACTTCTAGGAAGACTCATTCCCATTGCTTCGATAGCGGATGCCATCGTATTAGCTGTGTACATTCCGCCACAAGAGCCAGCACCAGGGCAAGCTTGACATTCAATATCTTTTAATTCTGCTTCGCTAATAATCCCTTGATTAAATTGTCCAACTGCTTCAAAAACGGAAACAATGTCAATATCTTCGCCATCTTTTGATTTCCCTGGGGCGATAGTTCCGCCATAAACAAAGACAGCTGGGATATTTAGACGACCAATTGCAATCATGCAACCGGGCATATTTTTATCGCAACCACCAATTGCAACTAATCCATCAAGACGTTCAGCACCTACCACAGTTTCTACGGAATCAGCAATTACTTCTCGACTTGGTAATGAATAACGCATTCCTTCATGACCCATTGCTATACCATCTGATACAGTAATCGTGTTAAAAATTAACGGAACACCGCCGCCTTTTTTTGCACCTTCCTTGGCCTGTATTGCTAGTTTGTCTATATGTATATTACAAGGTGTCACTTCACTCCAAGTACTTGCTATACCAATCATCGGCTTTTGAAAATCTTCATCACTTAAACCTACCGCTCTTAACATCGCCCGATTAGGAGAGCGGTTTTCACCTTCACTTATATCGATACTGCGTATTCTTAACTCTTCATTTTCACTCATTACTAATCTCCTCTCAAAAAACAAAATATTATAATAGTACTTTCTGTATTATTCTTCCCAACATACCATAAATTATCGTACTGACGTTAGAATTCACACTTAGTTTATAATATATTTTCTTCGAGTTGATGTACCTGGTATCAACAGAATGAGCACAATAACATCCGTGTACGGGGGACATTTGGGGTGGAATGTCTTTTTGTGGTGTCAGGTACCAACAGGGTTTAACGAAACTTAACGAAACTTAACAGAAGTGATTGAATATAAATCGAATTTGGGGTATCTTTAATTATTGTGATAATTTGATTGAGTGGAGGGTTCGACATGACAGATCAAACATATACAGCAGATGAAATTGCGAAGATGTTTAAGGTTTCTAAGCATACAGTATATGAGCTCATCAAAAGGGGCGAGCTAAATGCTTTTAAGGTAGGAAGTAAAATGAGAATTAGCCCCGACGAAGTCGATCGTTACAAAAAAAGAACTAGAGCTTACGAAAGCAAAGCTAGTCAACCTACTGTTCACCAACAACCTTCACTTTCAAATACGATTAGGCTTTCTGGTAGTCATGACTTTCTAGTAGAGCATTTAACAAAGTATGTTAGTCAACATACGGATCTCCAAATTCAACCAACTTATATAGGTAGTCTAGAAGGTTTAATGATGATTTACCGAGGTACTGCAGATGTGGCAGCAATTCACCTATTAGATCCAAATTCGAAACAATACAATATTCCGTTTATTAAACAATTTTTTATACATGAAAAAATATCAGTTATCCGATTTGCTTCAAGAGAGCAGGGGTTTATTGTCGCAGAAAATAATCCGAAAAGAATTATTGGTTTTCGGGACTTAACTAGGAACGAGGTTAGTTTTATTAACAGGCAAAAAGGTTCGGGAACGAGATTTTTGTTTGATACATTTTTGATGCAATATGGAATTGATCCTAAAGATGTTAAAGGTTATCAAAGTGAAGAGTGGAACCATTTAGCAACTGCTTCTCATATTAGTCGTGGAAGTGCCGATGTCGGTTTTGGGATCAGGTCAGCGG
The DNA here is from genome assembly GCA_031761875.1 of Bacillaceae bacterium IKA-2. GTDB lineage: Bacteria > Bacillota > Bacilli > Bacillales > Anaerobacillaceae > Anaerobacillus. Next base: position 671,546 of record CP134492.1, read on the forward strand.
CTGAGCAGTTAGGATTAGACTTTGTTTCGGTAACAGAAGAGGAATTTGATCTTGTTTTCCGCTGGACAGAGGAGAATAAGCGTGAACTTGAAAACTTATATGAGCTAATTTGTTCTGAGGAATTTAAGGCTAGTATTTCAGAACTCCCAGGGTACAAGATTACAAATCTAGGGGAAATAAAATATTCGACAATTGATTAGGGAGTTTGCTCCAAATGTTCAGTACTTCCTTTTTTAAACAGGCTCGCTTAGGGGGGATTTGATGAAGCCTAATAAAACGATAAAGTTGTACTGGTTACTGCTAATCATGCTCGTAATTTCAGCGTGTTCAGATAATAATGAAACAACTCACAAATTTGCCGAAAGCAATGAAACCGACAAGAAATCTGAATTAATTTTAGCGACAACGACAAGTACCCAGGATAGTGGATTATTAGACGTTCTTATTCCGATTTTTGAGGAAAAACACAACATCCATGTCAAAGCGATTGCAGTTGGCACCGGACAAGCATTAGCAATGGGAGAGCGTGGTGAAGTAGATGCGTTACTGACCCATGCCCCTGTTGCTGAGGAAAAATTAGTAGCTGAAAAAGCAGTTATTAATAGAAAAAGAGTTATGTATAATGATTTTATTATTGTCGGTCCAACGGAGGATCTAGCGGCAATTAAAGGTGAAACGGCCGAAGTGGCTTTCCAAAAAATCCACTCTACAGGAGCAAGTTTCGTTTCACGGGGAGACGATTCTGGTACTCATAAAATAGAGCAATCACTTTGGGACAGGGTAAAACTAAATCCAACAGATAAAAGCTGGTACTTCGAAACAGGTCAAGGCATGGGCAGTACGTTGCAAATAAGTGCGGAACGCGATGGCTATATACTAACAGATCGGGCAACTTATTTAGCGCACCAGAAAAATTTCCAGCATCAGGTCATCCTTGTTGAAGGTGACGTGGCGTTATTAAATGTTTATCACGTGATGCAAGTTAATGAAGCAAAGCACTCATTTGTGAATGGAGAAACCAGTCGGATGTTTGTTGAGTTTATGGTTAGCGATGAAACGCAAGCGATTATTGAAGAGTTTGGTAAAGATGTTTACGGTCAAGCGTTGTTTCTTCCATATTTGGAATAAGACATTTTCAAGAAAGTGAATTTCATAATCCCAATAAACTAGCCACATCAAGTTACCTAGTAACTTGAATTACTAACAAGTTACCTAGTGGCGAAGAAACTGCATTATGAAATTTAGTAAAGAAAATAATTAATTAATTAGTTATTTTCTTTACGGTGGCTAATAAACGTTAAGTGAGTGTGGTCTTATGGATCTTTTTGTAGATGGATTTATAAAAGCATTTCAAATGTTACTAAGTGGTGATCGGGAAATTTATGAAATCACCGCGACAACTCTTAAGGTTTGTTTAACCGCGATATTTTTTAGTACGATTGTCGGGATTCCACTTGGAGTTTTGTTGGGGTTGAAGAGCTTCGTGGGGAAAAAAATCGTGCTCGTACTGGTTAATATTGGCATGGGTTTACCACCAGTTGTCGCTGGACTTTATATTACAATGCTTTTATGGCGCTCGGGCCCGTTAGGTTCTTTCGGACTGCTTTACACGACACATGCAATCATTATCGCGCAAATTGTCGTATCATTACCAATTATTATTGGTCTTACTTCGGCTGCATTTCAACAGATTGATCAAAAAATGTTGATCCAGATTAGAGCACTTGGTGCAACGAATCTGCAAAGGTTAGGCTTATTGCTTCGAGAAACAAAACTAGCAATTATCGCGGCAATTATGGCTGGCTTTGGGCGTGTTCTCGCGGAAGTAGGAGCTGCGATGATGGTTGGAGGAAATATTAAAGGCGATACACGAATTTTAACGACATCGATGGTGATGGAAGTTTCAAAAGGAAATTTTGATGTAGCGATTGCGCTTTCACTTATTTTAATGACATTAGCATTTATGATTATGTTTATACTAACGTCACTCCAACAAAGGAAGCAGCGTGTATGAAAATTTTACAATTACAAAATGTAAAGGTTGTTGCTGGTAAACAAACCCTTTTAAATATAGCAGATTTTTCTTTAGAACAAGGTGATTTAGTCGGAGTCATTGGACCAAACGGTGCTGGAAAAAGTACGTTATTAAAAATTTTATCGTTTTTGCAAGCGCCAACCGAGGGGACAGTATTTTATAAAGGTGAAGCAATGCATGCTGATCAACTTCCTCTAGAAATAAGACGTAAGTTTGCAGTTGCCCTGCAACAATCGCTCTTATTTGATATGAATGTCTTTAGTAATGTTGCGATTGGTTTGAAATTGAGAAATGTTTCTAAAAAAGAAATAAACGACAGAGTAGCTTATTGGTTGGAGAAATTTAATATCACTCACCTTGCAAAAAAAAATGCCCACTCTTTATCAGGTGGAGAAGCGCAACGGGTCAATTTAGCAAGGGCATTAATTTTAAATCCAGAAGTACTCTATCTTGATGAACCATTTTCGGCGCTCGACTTTCCGACAAAAGCCGATTTAATTCAAGAATTAAAAGTAATATTACAGGAGACAAACACAACTACCTTTTTTGTCAGTCATGATCTTTTGGAAATTAAACATTTAACGAAGAACTTACTGGTGATTATTGATGGGGAAATCAACCAATTTGGAGAAACGAAATCAGTCATTCATGAGCCAAACGAGCTGGCAGCACCTTTCCTGAAGAAGTGGAAAGAGCTTTTTACACTGTGAAACTTCCCTCACTCTGCAGGAATTTAGTCAAAGAGATTGTTTTTCTCAAACGAAAATAACTTGAGGATGAAAAATCAAAATAGGAGGAACGTATGAACTATATTTTAATGCTTGTTGGATTTGGACTACTAATAAAAGGCGCGGATTTGTTTGTTACAGGATCATCAAATATCGCAACCTTGTTGCGTGTACCACCTATCTTAATTGGGCTAACAATTGTTGCTTTTGGAACTAGTTCGCCTGAAGCAACGGTAAGTATTATTGCTGCTTTAGAGGGCAGTAGTGATGTTGCATTAGGTAATGTTATTGGTAGTAATATTTTTAATATTACGTTAGTAATTGGCTTGACTGCTTTTATAAATCCTTTAAAAGTAGAGAGTGAAACAATTAGAAAGGAAATTCCCTTTGCCCTTTTAGCAAGTGTTGTGCTACTAGTGCTAGTAAGTGATGTGGCACTTCAAACAGTTGGTTCTAATTTAATAACACGTGCTGACGGCATTATCATTTTATTGTTTTTTGCTGTTTTTCTGTACTATATTTTTGAGGTTGTTCGAAAAAGTCGTAAAATAACAACTGTTGAACAACAAACATCCAATGAAACATGGGGAAAAAACGTATTCTTTACCATATTAGGTCTTGGGGCGATTATTTTTGGCGGAGATTTAGTAGTTAAAAATAGCACAGAAATTGCTTACGCATTTGGAATGAGTGAAACATTGGTTGGATTAACAATTGTAGCGATCGGGACGTCCTTACCTGAATTAGTTACATCTATTACTGCAGCTCTAAAAAAACAAAGTGAGATTGCACTTGGAAACATTATTGGAAGTAATATTTTCAATATTTTATTTGTATTGGGAACGACCGCAGTAATCACGCCTCTAGCTGTTAGTAGTAAAATATTTATAGATATTTTTCTTATGATTGCATTTACTATTCTTCTATTAATATTTTCAAGAACCCGGTTTGTAGTTGGAAAATATGAAGGAATAATGCTTGCTTCAGCATATGTTTTGTATTTAATTTTCATCATTATGCGTAATTGATGATAAGTAATTCTACTGTGAAAAAAAGGTAAAAAAAGAAAAGTAAGCATCTAATGAGCTTGTGTCTGAACTAGTCCAAGAAAGAGAAGCGGCTCCAGCTGATAAAATAATTTTCGAAGGGAATGATAATATGTACGATCTTTCTTATGTTCAAAAGCAACTATTAAATAGGGAAACTGGGATTTTAGGAAGTTCAGACTCTATGAAATCAGCTGTGATCCTTCCACTTGTTTATGTAAATCAAGAACTTTCCATTCTTTTTGAAGTCCGTTCCAAAACACTAAGCAAACAACCAGGAGAAATATGTTTTCCAGGCGGTAAAATAGATCCGATTGATGAAAATGCTCAAGCAGCTGCTGTTCGAGAGCTAAGTGAGGAAATTGGAATAGCTATAAATGCGGTGGAGATTGTGGCTCCTCTTGATATATTAGTCACACCTTTTCGAGGTATTATCTACCCGTTTGTTGGAATTTTAAAAAATTTAGAAGATATTAAAATCAACCCAAATGAAGTCGATCATATTTTTACCGTCCCACTTTCTTTCTTTAGAAACTATCAACCACAAAAACACACGATGCGAATGAAATTTGAAACAGGAGAAGGATTCCCTTTAAAGAAAATTGCAAATAATAAACAGTATAGCACCAATAGATATAGTGATTTTTCTGAATCCTTTTATTACTATAAGGAATATGTAATATGGGGTTTAACAGCACGCATTTTAACTCATTTCATTGAAATCATGGTCCAATCCGATAAAAAGAAAGATTCTTAAATACAGTAATGCTCATTAAGATATTTTGCTTTAATAAACATTGTTTACGAAGTAATTATAATTTGCTATATTATATAAAGATATTTAGTTAAGCGAAATAATTTTCATGGGAGTTATGGAGGACTATTTGATGATGAAACAGAATAAAAATCCTCCACTAAAATTACCATTTTATTATGGATGGATGATTGTCTTTTTGGCAGCAATGACAATTTTTTTCTCAGGACCTGGTCAAACGTATTCGATTTCTATTTTTATAGATGCCTATTTAAGTCACTTCGGTTGGAGTAGTACGTTAATTTCGACAATGTATTTATTCGCAACAATGTTGGCAGGCTTTCTTCTTTTTATTGTTGGTAGGTTGGTTGATAAATACGGGCAACGAAAAATGACGGTAGTGACTGCATCTTTGTTAGGTGTGGCATGTATTTTTAATAGTTTTATTTTGGGACCGACAATGTTGTTTTTTGGATTTTTCATGCTGCGTTTATTTGGTCAAGGATCGTTAACGCTAATTCCAAGTACACTTGTTTCACAGTGGTTTGTCAGTAAACGAGGGCGTGCATTCAGCTTTATGACATTTGGAGGCTTTTTAAGTGCGGCTGCTTTGCCGCCATTTAATGCGTGGCTAATAGATCAAGTTGGCTGGCAAACATCTTGGCTTGTCTGGTCTGCCCTACTTTTACTCATTTTTGTACCTACTGCATTTGTATTGATTCGAAATAAGCCTGAAGATATTGGATTACTTCCTGATAATTTATCGGTTGAGGACTTTGACGATACAGATTTGGCGAATTCAACTATTTATGAGGAAGCTTGGACTGTCAAAGAAGCAAGGAGAACAAAGGAGTTTTGGTTATTATTGTTTTGTGTAGCAGTGCCATCGATGGTCAATACAGGGATTATTTTTCATTTCGTTCCTATTTTAGCGGAAAGTAGTATTGGACGAACAGAAGCTGCTTTGGTACTAAGTGTAATGGCAATTGTCGCATTTCCAGTAACTTTTTTGGCAGGATTTATTGTTGAACATGTGAAGGTAAATTATGTCCTAGCATTATCATTTTTGGGCCAGATTGGGCTGATGATTATGCTAGTCCAGACAGATTCTTATACGGCGGCACTATTGTTTGGCGTTGCTCGTGGTATTGTAGGTGGATTTGAAGCTATTAGTCTAGGAATTATTTGGCCAAACTATTTTGGTCGCGCCAATATCGGTAGTATTAAAGGAGTTGCAGCGACAATTATGGTTATTGGTTCTGCTTTTGGGCCTTTGCCTTTTGCACTTGCTTACGATCGTTTTGGAAGCTACCAAGAAATCTTGTATGTGATGATGGTATTTCCTTTTTTGGCGATGATCTTTGCTTTTATTTCTAGAAAACCAGTCAAAATAGGGGGTTAACTAAAAGAGGTTGTGTCAAAGCAGATAAAAAAATCTCATCCCTATTAGGTTGAGATTTTTTCATTTTCATTTTCATTCAACGCGAAGTATCCGCATCAGACACCACATTTATTTTACTTAACAGCTACTGCAACGCCTAGTGGATAATGGACCCCTTTACGAGCTGGTTCAATCGTTACACCACGCTGAAAATAAATCTCTGCCTCAGCGAAAATTTGAAAAAGATCGATAAATTCATCTTTTGTAAATTGATGGATATGAAATGGTTCTCTAGATGGTTTGCCTCTACCTTGTCCGAACGGGGTCGATAAAATCAGTGTTCCACCAGGGTTCAATAAATTATAGATATTTTTCATAAATAACTGATCATCGGCTACATGTTCAATTGTTTCAAAGCTCAAAATCGTATCAAATGTCCCAATTTTTTCGGACAAACTGGGGTCAAGTACATTTCCTTTTTGAAAAGATAATAGTGGGTGATAATAATTATTGATCGCATATTTTAATGTATCATCGTCAATGTCAACACCAATCATTTCAGCAATTTCTTTTTTTCGCGTTTTTGCCACCATTTGACTTCCATACCCTGTTCCACAAGCTATATCAAGGACACGACCACTAACATATGGGGTAGAAAAATAATACCTTGCTATATGTTCTAGTAAAAGACCATTCGTTGGCTTCATTTGTTTCGGAATTATTCGTTCTCCTGTATCTTCTAACACAACATCATCACCGCTTGTTTAGATTTTTTCATCATTTTTAAGTTTTTCAATAAATTCACTTAAATCTTCTTTTTTCACGCGCCAATGACGACCGATTTTAAAAGCTGAAATTTTCCCTTGTTGAACTAATTTGTAGGTTGTCATTTCACTTATTTGAAAGTATTCTGCAACTTGAGCAATCGTCATGATTTCTGGATCCTTCAATTGTTCATACCTTCTTTCAGTTTATTTTTAAAAAAAAGATAAAATAATTATACTCCATTATAGTACACTATAAATAAGAGGATTAAAAGTTATCTAGTTTATATACAACTAGATTTATGTTAATATTACTCTAGTTAGAGGAAGTTTAAAAAAATCGGTAATCCTAGCCAAAATTTCGGCAAATTCAGCCCTAAAAGTTGGACTTGCCTAATTTTTAGAAAGTTCGACTCCAAAATTTAGGCATGCTGTCGAATCTCTTCGCTAGCTTGCAATGTCCACGATTCCCCAAATATATTTTCTATTAATTCCATTAAATAATTGTATAAATCCTTTAATGAAATTCAAAAATAATCAGAAAGGATTGAGAAAAGATGAAAAAAGAGGATAACAAAGAGCGAATTGAGAAAAAAAATGTCCAAAAAATGAAGGATAAAGTCTTTGACACGACAAATGAAAAAGAAAGAAATAAGTACTATACAAAGTACATTTTAGCCAAAGAACGTGTACGAGCAAGGGAACAACGAGTTAAGGATAACAAACTAGAAGTGGAGGGAACTGATAAGGGTAATTGAACAACATAAGTATTTTGAAAAGGAAATTTGGTGTCAGGTACCCCAGTACGTCCCCAAGTGCCCTCGAGTGGCGAACACTTGGGGTATTTTTGTATTTTCTCAGTGTCAGGCACCAAGCTAAAAAGCGAATTCAGACTTATTAATTTTTAGAAAATGTGACTAACTTGTGAAAGAGGTAGTATTAAAATGAAAAATAGCGAAAATAAGATAAAAAACTATCTGACTCACGCTTACATCGCAATTTGATTTTTACTGCTTTCATGTTACTATTCAAGGTATTGGAAAACGGATATGACTTTCGTGAGAGTCGGAAGTCGAATAAATTAATAGAAAGAAAGAGGTGTAAGCTTGAACTTACAAGCAATTAAAACAGAATGGTTTAGCAATATTAAAGGAGACACACTTGCAGGGATTGTTGTTGCTTTAGCATTAATTCCTGAAGCTATCGCCTTTTCAATTATTGCAGGTGTAGACCCAATGGTAGGGTTGTATGCATCATTTACAATCTCAGTAGTTATTGCTTTTATTGGAGGTCGCCCAGGCATGATCTCCGCTGCAACAGGGGCAATGGCATTACTGATGATAACGCTAATAGCCGATCATGGTCTAGAGTATTTATTAGCGGCGACAGTCTTAACAGGCATTATTCAAATTATATTTGGAGTGTTTAAGTTAGCGAAATACATGAAATTTATTCCGAGATCGGTAATGGTAGGATTTGTAAATGCACTAGCAATCTTAATTTTTACAGCTCAATTGCAGCATTTTGTCGATGCAACATGGATGATGTATGGCTTAGTCGCTTTAACGTTAGGAATTATTTACATTTTACCGAGATTTACAAATGCGATACCGTCTACACTTGTGGCGATTGTTGTAGTGACGGCGCTTGCAATATTTGGTAATTTAGGTATGAGTACAGTAGGCGATATGGGTAATCTTCAAAGTACTCTTCCGGTATTTTTGATTCCATCAATTCCTTTTAATCTTGAAACATTGATGATTATCTTACCGTACTCATTAGCTCTAGCAATTGTTGGTATTTTAGAATCACTTCTAACTGCCCAAATTGTTGATGATATGACCGATACAGGAAGTGACAAAAATAAAGAAAGTCGTGGTCAAGGTATTGCCAACGTTGTAACAGGATTTTTTGGTGGAATGGCGGGTTGTGCGATGATTGGACAATCTGTTATTAATGTTAAGTCTGGTGGTAGAGGTCGTTTATCTTCACTAGTAGCAGGTGTATTTCTAATGTTTCTAATTATTGTTCTTGGTTCAATTGTTGTTCAAATTCCAATGGCCGCCTTAGCTGGGGTCATGTTTATGGTAGCAATTGGGACGTTCGATTGGAACTCTATTCGAACGTTGCACAAAATTCCGAGAACAGATGCGATAGTTATGGTCGTAACAGTACTGACAGTTGTTATTACGCATAACTTAGCAATAGGTGTCCTAACAGGTGTCGTTTTGAGTGCACTTTTCTTTGGTGCAAAAATTTCAAAGGTTCATGTAACATCACAATTTTCAAATTCAGGTCAGAAAAAAACATATTTTGTAGACGGTCAGCTATTTTTCGTATCAGTTACTGATTTTATTGACTCATTTGACTTTAAAGATGATGTAAAAGAAGTTGAAATTGATTTTACCCGTGCTCATCTTTGGGATGACTCAGCAATTGGCGCGATTGATAAAGTTGAAATGAAATACGAGCAAAACGGAGTTACCGTTCTTTTAACAGGAATGGATAAAGAAAGTTCAACATTAATGAAAAAAATTGGTGGTTTATCGAAAAACTCTGGACATTAATCTGAATACTAATAATTTAAAGGCTGTTTATATGTGCCAATTAACTTAATAAAATAATGTTTTACAGTTATATTTAAGTGTATTTCTGTTGAGGTTATTGATACTATTGTTAATAGTGAAGGTTTTTCAATAAATACTGGGGGTTACGAAATGTTTGAAAATATTTTATTAGCAGCAGATGGATCTGTTCACTCTTTAAGAGCGGCTGAAAAAGCAATTTGTTTGATAAAGAATAAAGAAACAGCAGATATTAAAGTCGTCTATGTTGTCGATAGTTCAACCTCAAAATCAGATGTATTGAAAAATCTAGATGATCATGACATTGCTGAAAAACGTAAACAGAAATTGAAAGATATTTTTGCTTTACTTGAGAGTTCAGGAGTTAAGCATGAGCTTAAAGTTATTCATGGTGAACCGGGAGAAACTTTAGTTGAATATGCAAATAATCATAAATTCGACTGTTTAGTGATTGGTAGTCGAGGACTTAATCGTTTCCAAAGCATGGTTTTGGGTGGAGTAAGTCATACAGTCGCTAAAGGCGCAAAGTGTCCTGTAATGATCGTTAAATAAAATAAAAGTAAGCTGTCCCCGTTTGTTTGGGGCAGTTTTTTTGAAGTCAGATTGGTGTCTGACACCATAATCGGTTCATGAGTGTACGCCAGAGGTGGACAATGGGGGTATTATTGTCTTTTCTTGGTGTCTGACACCCTGTGAAGTTTTCACAATGTATTATAGGGTATACACTAAAAAGTTGGGCAATATAAGAAAAATGATGAAATTGGAGGGATTATAGAATGAAGAGTATATTTGAAAAAGGATTGGCGTTTGGGCTAGGCCTAGCGGTTAAGAGTAAGGAACAAATTGAAGCTACTGTTGAAGAATTGGTGAAAAAAGGAGAACTGAAAAAAGAGGAGTCTAATCGGTTTGTTAATGAACTTATCCAAAAAGGAGCGGAAACGAGGGGTGAGCTTGATCAAATGATAAAAGAGAGAATGAAAATCATGCTAGACGAATTGAACCTTGTTAGAAAAGAAGACTTTCAACGGTTAGAACAACGGATTGTACAGCTTGAACAAGAATTAAAAGAGTTAAATAAAGATAAGTAAGAGTAAATATTGTACAGCAAACGAAATACTTCACCTTGTTTTATTGATAAACACCGCCAGTATACTCTTTACATTAGTGATGCAGTTTATGGTAGGGTTCTCGCTATAAAGCAAGCACAAAGGAGTGTTTTTTATCTTAAGGAGAAGGATTAGACATATACAACGTTACAAAGAAATTGTAACAGCTTTTACCCGCAATGGTTTCGGTTTTGTCATGAAGGAACTAGGTTTACTCCAACTAGTTAGTATGCCAAAAAGGCTATTCATTGAAGGAAATAAAGAAACGCGAACAAAAACAGTTGGTGAACGCTTCAGGGTATTTTTTGAAGAAATGGGGCCAACTTTTATAAAAATTGGGCAATTAGCTAGTACGAGGTCTGACTTTATCCCAGCAGATATTATTAAAGAGCTAGAGAAACTACAAGATGATGTTCCAGCTTTTTCGTATGAAGATGTTGAGAGCATTTTGGTGAAAGAGCTTGAAGTTAAGATGGCAGATATTTTTAAGGAATTCAATGAAATACCCATTGCAGCGGCATCAATTGGACAAGTGCATTTTGCGATTTTGAAAACAGGTCAACAGGTTGCGGTTAAAATTCAACGACCCAATATTAGGCAAGTAATAGAGACTGACTTAGAAATATTACGAGATATTGCAGCGCTTGCCGAACGAAGGTTAGAATGGGCAGCGAAGTATCAACTTGTTGATATAGTTGACGAGTTTGCAAAGTCACTCTGGGCTGAAGTCGATTATACAATTGAAGCTCGAAATGCTGAAAAAATTTCAAAACAGTTTCTAAATGATCCGAAAATCAAGATTCCAGAGATTTATTGGGAATTTTCAAGCAAAAAAGTATTGACGATGGAATATGTAGAAGGAACAAAATTAAATGAAATCGATAAAATCGAAAAAAAAGGATATAGTCGCAAAGCCACTGCAGAGCGAGTAATAAATTCGATTTTTAAGCAAATTTTTGTACATGGATTTTTTCATGCCGATCCCCATCCTGGCAATATATTAGTGGTGGCAGATGAAAAGATAATTTTTATGGATTTCGGAATGGTCGGACGTCTCACTCCAGAAATGAGAGATCATTTTGCATCATTTATTATTGCGATGATGCTGCAAAGTACAGGCGGTGTTATCAAAGCAATTTTTCAAATGGGCCTTGTACCTGACGATGTGAATAGCGTCTTATTACATTCAGATGTTGATATGCTCCGGGAAAAATATTACGATGTTCCTATTAGTCAGCTAAGTTTAGGTGAAGCCGTAAATGATTTGTTTTCGGTTGCCTCGAAGCATGGGATTCGAATTCCAACGGATTTAACGCTAGTCGGAAAAAGCTTATTGACGCTGGAAGGGTTGATTGAAAAACTAGATCCTTCGATAAGTATTGTGAAAATTGCCGAACCATTTGGCCGTCAGCTGCTCAAAGAACGTTATCTACCGAAGAACTTCTTGGGGAGAGTTTGGAATAATATTATTGAGTATAGTGAAGTTGTTACTGATTTCCCTAAAAGTTTAAAAGATTTTTCTTCTATTATGAAGCAAGGAAAACTAAGGGTAGAGGTTTCTATTTCCGATCTTGACCAGTTATTAATGAGGTTAGAACGAGTCAGTAATCGGATTTCCTTTAGTATTGTTTTACTTTCTTTTAGCATTATTATGGTTGGACTTATTATGGGTACATCACTAGCAGGAACAACATCAACACTGATTTGGAGATTACCTACTGTTGAGATTGGCTTTGGAGTAGCACTAATTATGGTTCTCTGGTTACTTTTTTCAATTTTAAAGTCAGGAAGATTTTGAGGTTTGTCCATTAACTAAGAAAAAGCTGTCTCCACGATAATGTGTGAGAAAGCTTTTTTTTGGTGTCTGACACCGATAGCCGGTCTGAGGTGTCCGCGAGCTGTGGATAATGGGGGTATTATTGTCTTTTTCTGGTGTCTGACACCCATGTGAATTTTACATTCTTTCTTCACTCTTTCTTCATTTATTATTAATATGATGAACTTAGATAAAACAAAGGAGAGAATAATTACAATGAAAAAAATGTTTACTACCTTTATTATAGCGGGATTAATTTTTACAGGAGCAAGTCAAACGTTTGCGATGGGAGAAAAAAATCAAAACGGAACGTTTAATCTTGGTCAAAAAATCACATCACACGAAGATATGTCGGTTCAAGAGATCAAAAATATGTACCTAATGCACCACTACACCCTAGGAGCAGCACCTAGCAAAAACTTTCAAACACACGATGATTGCATGAACTAGTAAAAAGAGCGAAGTGATTCGCTCTTTTTTTTGTTTTAAAAAAATTAAAAATCATACTATAATGACAAGAAAAGACATAAGAAAAGTGATGACACTCCTGTTTATTAAGTATTATTTTCCGCGCCTATAATTAAGGTCATTAAATAGCTGATTGAGCTCCTCTTTTGTGAGGTCACGCCAATGTCCAACGCTTAAACTATCTATATGAATGTTCATCACGCGAATGCGTTGTAGCTTTTGAACTTGGTAATCAAGAGCTGAGCACATCCGGCGAATTTGACGATTTAAACCTTGGGTTAAAATGATTCGAAACGTATATTTTGATATTTTCGTTACTTTACAAGGAAGTGTTTTCGTATCTAATATTTCTACTCCGTCTGAAATTTCACTTAAAAATGCAGCGGTAATTGGCTTATCGACACTAACAATATATTCTTTTTCATGTTTATTTTCAGCTCGCAAAATTTCGTTAACGATATCACCGTCATTTGTAAGCAAAATTAAGCCTTCTGAATCTTTATCGAGCCGACCAATGTGAAAAATTCGTTTCGGGTGATTAACAAAATCAACAATATTTCCTTTTATATTTCTATCGGTTGTACTTGTTATTCCAACTGGTTTGTTTAAAACTATGTAGACATTTTCCTGCTCGACGACAATTGGCTTATTATCAGCACGAACATCATCGCCTGGATCTACCTTGCTACCTAACTCTGCTATCGCACCATTTATTGTGACTCTCCCCGCGGCAATCCATTTATCAGCCTCGCGTCTTGAAGTTATTCCTGATTCACTAATAAATTTATTGATTCGCAAATGAACCCCACCCTAACAAAAAATATTTACCTTCCTAATTTAACGCAAGTTACCCCTGATATACAAGGGGAGTGGTACAATGAATTTCATAATACAATTATATTAGCCACATCAAGCTACCTAGTGTTGTTGAATATGCATTATTTAATTCATTTATCTCAGTTACTTTTAAGAAATCACACTAAAATTTTTAGTTATATCAAATACTAAATTGAAGTTCAAAGTTAATACCTTAAATAGGAGATTCGTATTTTAAAATGATCTGGAGTGAACTCATTAGTTTATTTCCCGGTAGCTCAGCTTGTTAAAATGAGTTCATAAATCATTTTTTTAGACTTTAAATGCTTTTACCTATAAAATAAATTCAGAAGATAGATCATTTTGGGAGTTGAAAAGATGAAGATGATAAATGTAACTGATCTAAAAAAATATTATGGCTCCCTAAAAGCAGTAGATGGAGTAAGTTTAGATGTTTTGGAAGGGGAAATTTTTGGTTTACTAGGCCCAAACGGAGCTGGTAAAACGACAACGATGGAAATGATGGAAGGACTTCGTGATTTTGACTCAGGTGAAGTCACGATAAATGGCTTATCGATAACGAAGCATCGAAAAGAAATTACCTCGTTCATCGGCGTTCAGTTACAATCGACGTCAATGTTTGACCTTTTACAAGTAGAGGAAATTTTGGAGATGTACGCAAGCTTTTACAAAAAAAATGTACCAGTGGAAACAATTTTGGAACAAATGAATTTAATCGAAAAGCGACGCGATCGTATTAAAGGTTTGTCAGGCGGTCAAAAACAACGGCTTGCAATAGGCTTGGCGCTAATTCATGACCCAAAAGTAATTTTTTTAGACGAACCTACTACTGGGTTAGATCCGCAAGCACGTCGGTCGTTATGGGACATCATTTTGGAATTAAAAAAGCAAGGTAAAACGATCATATTGTCGTCTCATTATATGGAGGAGGCCTATGTGTTATGTGATCGCTTAGCGATTATGGACAGGGGAAAAATCATTGCCTTAGATACTCCAGACCGATTAATTGCTTCTCTTGAAATGGAGTCAGCTATTCAGTTTCATTGGGATGAAGATTTAACGGAGTTAGAAACAATAAAGGGCGTGACTAAAGTGACAATACTAAAGGATCAAACTGTCATCTATACATCCAATTTACAGGAAAGTTTAATTGCGTTAATTAAATTGACGGAGAAAAAGGGTATTCAATTACAAGACTTGCAAACGAGAAGTGCCAGCTTAGAGGACGTCTTCCTGCAGTTAACAGGAAGGAGTTTGAGAGAAGAATGAAAGCATATAAACAATTAACAATCGCTCAATTAAAGCTATTTGCACGAAATAAGGCAGTGATTTTTTGGACAACTTTTTTCCCATTATTTCTAATGATTGTTTTAGGTACATTTTTAGGTGGAGGCACGGACACAACTATTAAAGTGGCTTGGGTAGATCATGATCAAAGTGAATATTCTCTCGTTATGAAGGAGACTTTCTTGGAGACGCAAGCAATTATCTTAACCGAGTGGGAGGATGTAGATACAGCAAAAGCGGAAATAGAAGAAGGTAATGCTGCTTTTGTCATTGAAATTAAATCAGGTTTTGCTGATTTAATTGAAGAAGGCGGACAAGTTCCAACATTCTCGGTCTTTTATGATGAAACTAATCAAGCAATTACTCAACTTGGTTTTGCGATTATCGATCAAGCAGTTGATCAATTAAATAAAGAACTGATTGATTATCAAGAAACAGTATTTATAGAAAAGCAAGGCATTAAATCGTTAGATCTTACATATCTAGACTTTTTAGTACCTGGTATAGCAGCACTAATGATTCTTTCTAGTAATTTGAACGGTGTAGCGGCACAAATTGCATCATGGCGTGAGCGTGGTGTATTGCGACGTATGAAATTAACGGGTCTGCCAGCAAGTACATTTATTGCTGCGCAAATTACCGCAAGAACAATATTGAATATTACACAATCAACTTTAGTCTTAGGTGTCGGGATATTCTTCTTAGGTGCCCAGATGAACGGCAATTGGTTTTTACTTTTATTCTATTTAATATTAGGAATTTTAGTGTTTATGTCACTTGGATTTATTATTGCCAATATGGCGAAAACACCAGAACACGCATCGCCAATCGCTGGTTTTATTTCTTTTCCAATGTTATTTTTAGGGGGGATATTCTTTCCGATTACGAATATGCCAGAACTTTTACAGCCGATCGTTATGGCGCTTCCAATCGCTCATCTTGCAAATGTATTACGAGATGTGATGAATGTCGGGGCGACAATGGGAGACCTGATCATACCAACAGCTATTTTAGTTACGTGGTTTATCGTATGCTTCAGCATAGCTTCAAAAACATTTAAGTGGGAATAAGGCATCCATAAGAAAATAATGGATCAGTGTGATCAATTTCATTCGATTGTCTATTTTCTTTACAATGCCTAAAACGAAAGGTGGATCACCCAAATGGATAATCAATTAGATGCTGTCATCTTTGATTTAGATGGCGTCATAACAGATACAGCAGAATATCATTATTTAGCTTGGAAAAACTTAGCTAATTCCTTGGGAATTGATTTTGATAAAAAATCCAATGAACAATTAAAAGGTATTAGCCGAATGGAATCCCTAGAAATGATATTAAAATTCGACAAAAAAGAAGCATTGTTTAGTGACGCTGAAAAGCTAGAATTTGCAACAAAAAAGAATCAATATTATCAAGTCTTAATTAAAGATATTTCAAAAAAGGATATTTTACCTGGCATTGTAGAATTGCTGGAAAAATTAAAAGCTAACAATATAAAGATTGCTTTAGCTTCTGCAAGTAAAAATGCAAAAGTAATTATTGAAGGGCTAGGGCTTCGTAGTCATTTTGATGTAATTGTTGATGTTGAAAAAATCAAAAAAGGTAAACCCGATCCAGAGATTTTTTTGAAGGGAGCTGATCTCTTGGGAGTCCCAATTGACAGGTGCATAGGCATTGAGGATGCTCAAGCTGGAGTTGAAGCGATCAAAGCGGCTAACATGTTTGCTGTTGGAGTAGGCTCTAAGGATGCACTTAAAAGAGCGGATTATATTGTAGAAACAACTAATCAGTTAGTATTTGAAGAGATCAAAAAAAGATTTTTAGAAAGTTAATATTCCCCATATAGATAACTAGATTATGTCGATTTTACTCGATAGTTATTTGGAAAAAAGGGTTTCTTTTTAAAAAAAATGGTGCTATACTGAGGTTAATTATTTTTGATCGTTTACAGATATTGCAAGGATTTCTTAATAGTTTTCCTCTGAAATGTTATAAATGAACAAGGATAGTAAATACAAGGTGTGGATTTCACACAAACAGGAGGAAAACAATATGTTAGAAGGAACAGTTAAGTGGTTTAATGCAGAAAAAGGATTCGGATTTATCGAGCGTGAAGAAGGGGACGATGTATTCGTACATTTCTCAGCTATCCAAGGAGACGGCTTCAAGTCTTTAGAAGAAGGCCAAAAAGTAACATTCGAAATCGTCGAAGGTAACCGTGGAGCACAAGCTGCTAACGTTAATAAAGCATAATTAAACTTAAATTTAAACTTTTAAAGGTATCCTTTCGGGGATACCTTTTTGCTTATGTTTCAACATCATCCAAGTGAACGATTAGGACTAATTGGTTATTCACGCAATATCGGTAGTGTACAACAGCGGAACGAGCCACCGGATTTTATAATCTCTGTAATATCAACCTCAATAACATCATAACCCCTTTTTCTGAGATCGCCATTAACACCTTTATTTACGGGAAGACTAAAAATTTTCTTATTTCCAATCGAAAGGACATTGGTTGCTAATGAAAACTGTTCCTCAGGTGATACATATATTAAATCATATTTGGAACGAAGTAATTCTTCATCCTGCTTATCAATAACGCCAGGAAAGATGATTGCTTCAGTTGGAGAGATTACGTTAAAAACACAATCTAAATGTAAGTATTGAGGATGGAATCGAACTGAAGTAACAGTAAATGTAGGTAACAGACTTTTTAAATGATTAAAAGCAGCTTCATTAGTTCGATCACTGATACCTACATAAATTGTGTTGCCGTCGATAATAATATCTCCGCCTTCAATTGAGTCGCCGATGATATTGAAGTAAGAAAGTTCCTCACCTTTGAGCCAGTTTTTTAAAATTTCTTCTTCACCGTTGCGAATTGGGACAGCCATATCTGAAACGAAAATTGTCTGGCCGAGTGTGAACCCAATGTCACGAGTAAACACTTGCTCAGGGAATTTTTTTGCTGGTGGCAATAAGATTACATCGATTCCGTTCGCCTTTAAAATTTGCACAAACTGAGCATGTTGTTCCATTGCTTTTTGAATATGAATTCCTTCATTTTGAAAATGTTTTTGAGTATCATTAATGATATCTCGAATTGTCATATGCTTTGGTTCACAAACGATTACGCGTTTCAAAAGCCCATATTCATTTATGCAAAATGATTTTTCAATCAATACTTCAGTTAAATTCATTGTTATTCCCTCCAGTCTAGTCATTTTAATAGCTTCTCCTTTATATTTACCAATATGTAAATGAATTTTATAATAAAGCTTCTGCCACTAGGTAACTTGTTAGTAATTCAAGTTACTTGGTATTTTGTTACTGATTGAAAATTCTTGGATACTACATCTAGTCAAATTGAAACTTCAACTCGATGTCGCTTAATGTGACTAGTTTATTGGTATTATGAAATTTACTGATGTAAAAATAAAAAAACAATACTCAATAAATAAGTATTGTCAGAAAAATATGAAGTGATGAAACTTTTATACACCTTGTCGTTTACGCTGGTTATTGTTTTTTTTCGATTGCTGACTTTTCATTGTTTGGTTTTTAGAACTATTCCAACCACTAGTCGCGTTACCTTCTTCTTGCTGCGCCTTTTTATTTGAAAGCTGCTGCTTTATCGCTTCTTGTAAAGATATTTTTTTCTTTTCAGTAGACATGTCCTTTTCTCCTTTAGACTAACATTAATTTATAACTATTAATGAGTGTATCTATTTATGCGATAAAAGTAAACATATTTCATTTAATAGGAATAAATGTTAGACTAAACTTACAATATCGAACGATAAAGGATTGATAATTTGTCACTAATTTTTGAGCAGCCATTTATAAAGGTAGAACGAGAAATTGATGGGATAGAACAAAAGTACATCGAAAAAAAGTATTTTTTGTATTTATACGAGACAGAGCTTGTTACGCCGTTTCAAATTTTCCAATTAAAGGATATTGCTGACGTGTCTTTTCGTAAAACAAAAGCTAACATATATGGAACCCTTTATTTACATGTAGGTCAAAGTGTATTTCCATATTATATTTATAATGATCCAGAACCTTTTATAAACGCCGTAAAACAGCTTTTCGAAAATAAAAAAACGAGCTTGAGGTGATTAATTCACACAAGCTCGTTTTTAGTAGATAATTTATTTCTGTTCATTTTGCCAAATCAACGCTACAGTACCTTCTCCAGCATGAGCAGCAATTGTTGAACTAATTTCACCTACAACTACGCCGATATCAGGAAATTGTTTTTCAATTCTCACCTTTAACTCTAAAGCTTTAGCTAAGACGTTTCCATGCATAATTTGAACTTCGGTAACGCTATTTTTTTCAAGTGCGCTAGCTAAAAATTCTAGTAACCGATTTACAGCTTTTTTCTCAGAGCGTACTTTTTGGAATAAATCGAATTTACCTGTTGTTCTAATTGTTATAATCGGCTTAATTTGCAAAAGATTACCTAGTAAAAACTGTGTTTTTGACATTCGGCCGCCTTTATGAAATTGATCTAAACTGCCTAATAAAATATACTTTTCGGAATTTAAAGCTTCTTCACGAAGTTTAGCAGCAATTTCTTTATGGTCATCAATGGTTTTAGCTAGTTCTATTCCTTTATAAAGTAAAGTTGTAATTGAATAAGACATCGATTTTGAATCGACAATTTCTCCATTAAAGTCTGCCATTTCCAAACCGGCTCTTGAGCTTTCAACCGTCCCACTTAATTCCCCAGATACGTGAACAGCAATTACTTGTTCATATTCGGCTTTAAGCTTTTCAAAAAGTTCAGCAAACTTTCCAACAGAAGGTTGTGAAGTTTTTGGTACTTCTTTTGAATTATTTATCTTCTCATAAAGTTCTTCAGTTGTTAAATCAATGCCATCTTGATAAGACTGCCCAGAAAAGATAATTATTAAAGGCATTATGTAAACATCAGGATTTTCACGTAATTCTTTTGTTATAAAAGCTGTGCTATCAGTGACCCAAGCTATCTTTTTTTTACTCATGCGCTCAATTCCTTTTTAATAGATTTTTTAAAATGTAGTCTAATTATACAATGAGAAACAGTTTATCACCAACTATTCGAAGTAGTAATAATTAGATCAAGTATATTCTTCTTATATTGTATCGATAATGTTAGCGCTTGCATAGTATTCCTTTCTATTCCGACAAATTTCTTTGAAGTGGAATAAACTTTTGTGGCGAGTATAAAAGCAGAATGTCGAAAAAAGATGTTTGAAGAAGCGCTAATAAGGTAATCTTAAAATAGTAGCAGAACTATATTATATTATATTAATTATTATTTGATATTAAATATAATCTATGTTATGCTAAAATTATTAAAAATTTAAGGAGTGTTTTAAACATGTCAAATGAAAACTTAATCAAATCCTTGAACTCTCATCTAGCAGATTGGAGTGTCTTATTTACTAAGTTGCACAATTATCACTGGTACGTGAAAGGACCTGAATTCTTTACATTACATGTAAAATTTGAAGAGTATTATACAGAGGCAGCAACATATATTGACACGATAGCAGAGCGGATTTTAACAATCGAAGGTAAACCACTTGCAACATTAAAAGAGTTTTTAGAAGTCTCCTCAATTGAAGAAGCATCGAGCAAAGAAGTTTCAAAAGAAATGGTGGCAATCTTAACAGCAGATTTTGAAAAAGTAATTGCAAACTCAAATGAAACAATTGAGCTTGCCGAAGCTGATGGAGATGAATCTACTGCTGATATGTTTATTGGTATCAAAACTTCATTAGAGCAACATGTGTGGATGCTAAAAGCATACTTAGGTTAATAATAAATGAGCAAACTGGTATTCCGAAATGGAGTACCAGTTTTTTAATGCCGTTTTCCGTTTTTGATTGATGCTGACCAGGTAGTTATTAAGGCTTTTGAAGTATATAATCCTTTTAAGCATTGCTGCTTTTAGGATTGCCCATTCATGTTTGATGATGAAATATAATAATTAGCGATAAAACGAGTTAAGCACCCTTGCTAAGCTTTTTTTATTGATCATTTTTATTTCTTCTTTGAGAGATCGCAGACATATCAACGATTTTGCTAGTAATTATTTTAAAATATAAATCCATCCGTAAAACTTCACAAATTCTCCTAATAATTCACAATTTATTCACCATATTACCTATTACAATGTTACTAAAGTTATATAAATTATTATTGAACAATAGAAAAATGGAGGGGAACTCAATGTTAGAATTTTTAGACCTTGTCATGTTGTCAAGATTGCAATTTATGTTTACTATTATTGTTCATTATTTTTTCGTACCGTTAACAATTGGTTTAGCGTCCATCCTTGCCTTTATCGAATTTAGGTATTGGCGCACGAAGGATCCTTTGTACGATAAAATGTCGCGCTTTTGGATGAAATTATTTCTAGTTAATTTCGGGGTTGGTCTTGCGACAGGAATTACGATGGAGTTCCAGTTTGGAATGAATTGGGCTGGTTATTCGCGTTTTGTAGGCGATATTTTTGGTGCGCCACTAGCTGCAGAAGGTATTTTTGCTTTTTTTCTAGAGTCAACATTTATTGGATTACTAGTTTTTGGCCGAGATAAAATTTCAAAGGGGATGCGTTTTTTCTCGGCTGCAATGATTGCATTAGGAACTACAATGTCAGCATTTTGGATTTTGGCAGCCAATTCATGGCAGCACACGCCGGCTGGATTTATTATTAATGAAGAACTAAATCGTGCTGAAATGACAAACTTTGCTGAAGTAATATTTAATCCATCAACTGTAATCCGGTTTTCCCATGTGATGCTAGGAGCATATGTTTTAACAGCATTTTTTGTGATTGCGATTAGTGCTTATTATTTATTAAAGAATAAGAATATTCCACTTGCAAAAAAATCAATAAAAATAGCGGTTACTCTTGGGCTTCTTGCGTCTTTTACTCAAGTATTTACAGGTCATGCTTCTTCTGTGAGAGTAGCAGAAACTCAACCAGCAAAATTAGCAGCTTATGAAGCACATTGGGAAACAGAGGCAAATGCACCGTTATTATTATTTGCGATACCAGATTATGAAAATGAAACGAATAAATTTGAAATTGGAATTCCAGGGTTATTGAGTTATTTAACTTATGGAGATCGCAATGAGCCGGTTCAGGGCTTGAAGGAAACTCCCAAAGAAGACCGTCCGACAATTCTCGGTAATTTCATTGCCTTTCGAGTCATGATCGCGCTTGGCATTTTGTTTATCCTTTGGACAACTTATCTTGCTTATCAGATTATAAGAGGAACACTTTGGGATAATCATTTTGCTCTAAAAACATCATTAATATTATTACCAGCACCATATATTGCTAACTCCTTAGGATGGATTGTAACAGAATGGGGAAGGCAGCCTTGGATTGTTTATGGTTTGTTGAGAACAACTGATGGTGTTTCCCAATTAAGTAGAGTTGAATTATTCCTTTCACTAGGTTTTTTCATCGGAATTTACACTTTCCTTTGTTATTTACTGATCTATTTAATGGTAAAAGAAGTTAAGAAGTTTGATATGGAAACAGCCTTCGATATAGGGCAAGATGATCGTGATAAGAAGGAGGCGACAGTATAATGGATTTAAATATCATTTGGTTCATAGTACTAGGGGTATTAGTTATTGGCTATGCAGTTTTAGATGGTTTTGATTTAGGAGTCGGATCGTTATTTTATATACTTGGAAAAACAGATAAAGAAAAGAAAACTTTGATTAATGCCATTGGTCCTGTCTGGGATGGAAATGAAGTCTGGTTATTAACAGCGGGGGGAGCCCTTTTTGCAGCATTTCCCTTTGTTTACGCAACTGTTTTTAGTGGTTTTTATTTAGCGATGCTTCTTGTTTTATTTGGTTTAATTTTCAGAGCAGTAGGGATTGAATATTATTTTAAAACTCTTGACGATCCTGGTATGAATAAGTTGATGGGTAAACTATTTTTCATTGGTAGTTTTTTGCCAGCACTTTTATTCGGAGTCGCGATGGGGAATTTAGCTGTAGGAATACCAATGGATAGCTTAGGTAATTATACGGGAAGTTTCTTCGGTTTATTGAATCCATACGCGCTCCTATTTGGTATTATTGGATTAATAAGTTTTTTACTACAAGGAGTTACGTACACAATTATAAAAACGGAAGGAATTGTTCAAAAACGTGCCATTCGTTTAACAAATATTTTCTGCGTTTCAATGCTTATTACTTGGTTAATAGGAACGTTCACGACACAACTATTTGCATCGCATATGTATACAAACTTTTTTAATAATCCAATTTGGTTTATTGTTCCATTTCTTACGTTGGCTAGCTTACTTGCAATTCCAATACTTCTTAAAATGAAGTATTATGGAAAGCTGTTTATTGCAAGCTCCTTAGTTATTGTAAGTCAAGTAGGGACGTTTGCAGTAGCGATGTTTCCAAACTTTGTAATTTCAACAAATTCAGCAGCGAACTTGACGATCTATAATGCAGCATCTACTGATTTAACGCTAAAAACAATGCTCATTATCGCGCTAATAGGTATGCCTATCGTGTTGACTTATACGATTTACGTCTATTACGTATTTCGAGGTAAGGCATCTTCAGAGCGCCACGGGTATTAAAAAATGATGAATAAAAGATTAAATGGAGAGGTAAAAGTCAAAGGAAGGACTTTTACCTTTCTCCTTTTTTTTGCTACTCTTGGTGGACTAATGGCAATTGGACAGGCATACTTTATTGCCACTATTGTCGATCAAGTATTTTTAAAAGAAAAAGGCTTAGAAGAGGTCTGGGTATTATTTATTTTTTTACTGTTTATATTTGCGTCTAGAAGTTTACTGTCATATTTTACGACAAGGTATGGTGTGAAAGTAGCGAGTTATGTGAAAAACAAACTAAGAAAAAAGCTGTTGAATAAACTTACCAAGTCAGAGGCGAGTCAATTATATAAACAAAAGACAGGTCAACGAATTAGTGTACTCACTGATTCTGTCGATCAACTAGATTCTTACTATACTAGCTTTTTGCCCCAACTAATCCAAGCAGGGGTAATTCCTATAATGATTTTAGTTGTTGTTTCTACACAAAATATTTATTCGGGATTAATTATGTTAGTAACTGCTCCATTAATTCCAGTTTTTATGATTATTATTGGTGGTATGACAGAGAAAAAGTCACGGCAACAGCTTGACAGTATGAACAAGTTTTCAGGTCACTTTTTAGATGTGATTCAAGGATTACCGACGTTAAAAATATTTGGACAAAGTAAGCGTCAACGAAGTGAAATTGAGAAGATGAGTAATCACTTTCGTGATACGACGATGATTGTTTTAAAAGTTGCCTTTTTATCGGCGTTAATGTTAGAAATACTCGCGACGATTTCAACAGCAATGATCGCTGTTGAAGTTGGTTTGCGACTTGTTTATGGTCATTTAACGTTTCATACAGCATTTTTTGTGCTCTTACTTGCTCCTGAACTATATATGCCGTTAAAAAATTTAGGAAGCGGCTTCCACTCAGGAAAAAATAGTATTGCTGCAGCTGAAATGATTTGGGAAGTTTTGGATAAGGAAGAAAAAAGCCCGATTTGGGGCAGTAAAGTACTTACTAATTCGATACAACTAGAAATAGAAGTAGCAAATATTTCATTTCAATATGATGAAAATAAACCAATATTAAAAAATATCAATTTAAAAATTGAACCTAGGAAACGTCTAGCCTTTGTAGGGAAAAGTGGTTCTGGAAAAACGACTTTATTAAAACTGCTATTAGGGGATCTCACTCCCGAAAGTGGCAATATTTACGTCAATGGGACTTCGTTAACTGAATTACAAGAAGATGAATGGCTCAAAAATGTTGCTTATGTTTCCCAAGAACCTTATTTATTCGCTGGGACGATTAAAGAAAATATTAAGCTAGGTAGAGATATGGCAAGTGACGCTGAGGTGCTTCAAGCTGCTGAGGAATCTGGTGTTTTGCGGTTTTCGAAAGAGCTGCCAGAAGGGCTTGAATCGTTTGTAGGCGAAGCTGGCCTTGGTCTCTCAGGTGGAGAAAAGCAACGTGTCGCAGTGGCCAGGGCATTTTTAAAAAACGCTTCGATTGTTCTTTTAGATGAACCAACTGCTGGTTTAGATTTAGAAACGGAACATTTTATTAAAAGTGCGATTGAAAAACTTAGTGAGCGGGCAACTGTCATAACTGTAGCACACCGCTTACAAACAATAGTTGAATCGGATCAGATTATTCTCTTATCAGAAGGTAAGATAGAGGCCTCCGGAACCCATGATGAACTAGTAAAAACATCAAGTTTATACAAAAAAATTGTCTCTCTTTATGGAGGTGAAGCTAAGTGAAGGAGTTAGTAGCGTTAACAAAGGTAATGGCTGCTGAGAAAAAGGCGATTATGCTGTCAATATTACTAGGCTTTATAGCTTCAATTTCTTCAGTAGGATTATTAGGTACGGGTGGATACTTGATTTCTCAAGCAGCATTGTATCCACCTCTTTATACACTAACAATGACAATTGTTTTTGTGCGATTTTTTGGATTGTCTCGGGCAGCTAGTCGCTATGCAGAACGTTATTTTTCCCATAAAGCAACGTTCACGATTTTAGGGAAGTTACGTGTCTATTTTTACGATAAAATCGAACCGTTGGCCCCAGCGCT
Organism: Bacillaceae bacterium IKA-2; assembly: GCA_031761875.1. Classification (GTDB taxonomy): domain Bacteria; phylum Bacillota; class Bacilli; order Bacillales; family Anaerobacillaceae; genus Anaerobacillus. The sequence goes on from CP134492.1 coordinate 697,021, forward strand.
ATTTGCAACTTACCGAAGTGGTGATTTGCTTTCTCGTGTTGTAGCAGATGTAGACCGACTTCAATTTTTCTTTTTACGAGTCTTTTACCCACCACTTGTGATGGTAGTTGTGTTTATCACAACTGGATTAATTATTTATACGTATTCCCTTGGGATGGCTCTTGTTCTATTCGGTGGATTTCTAGTTGTTGGGTTTATCATTCCATTTATTTTCACGTTTTTAACTGGAAATATAGGCTATCAATTACGGGCAAACCGTTCACAATTATCAGTAGTAATAACAGAATATTTATTCGGTTTCACTGATTTAAGAACGAATCAACGCTTGAAAACTAAACAAGCAGAAATCGAAACAATATCGGATCAGTTAATTGCTGATCAAGAGAAAGATGGAATACTTGCTTGTAAAGGAGAGGGGGTAAGTTTATTTGCGGCTTATCTTACAGCGTGGGTTGCTTTATTAGCGGGAGTTATTTATGTTGTGTCCGGTCAGTTAAATGGTGTCTATCTTGCAATGCTAGTATTAGTTACGTTGACAGTTTTCGAATCTGCAACACCAATGGCCGCTATACCTGGCCATGTTGAAGAAAGTAAAGTAGCGGCAAGGCGTCTCTTCCAATTGACAAATGATCAAGGGATAGAAAGAAAATTTCTTGCTCCTGATCTGGTTGATTTTAAAAAAGTTATCAAACCTGAAAATATATCATTTCGTGATGTAAGTTTTACCTATCCAAATGTGGCACGAAAAGCACTATCGAACATTTCTTTAGAGATTAAACCGAAAAGTAAAATAGCTATCGTCGGGGCGAGTGGTTCTGGAAAATCTAGTCTTATTCAATTACTTTTAAAATTTTATAGTGAATATGAAGGAGAAGTTACACTAGCTGATCGAACACTTGCGGATTATTCAGAGGAAGAAGCAAGAACATATTTCGGAGTCATTTTGCAAGGAAACCACTTTTTTAATGATACAGTTCGCGCGAATTTACTGATATCAAATCCCGAAGCAACGGAGCAAGAACTGAAAAATGTATTAGCCGACGTTTCTCTATCACAGCTTTGTTTAAATACTATAATGAGTGAAAAAGGGTTGTCATTATCTGGTGGAGAAAGGCAGCGGTTGGCGATTGCCAGAATGATTTTGAAAGATGCCCCAATTCAATTGTTAGACGAACCAACTACAGGGCTTGATTCAATTACAGAGCAAGAAGTGTTATCAGTGTTATGGTCCAAATTCGAAGGAAAGACAGTTGTTTACATTACGCATCGATTAGTAGGGTTAGAAAAAATGGAGAAAATAGTCGTTTTAGATAAAGGGAGGATTATCGAGACAGGTTCATATGAAGACCTGATGAAGAATGAAGGTCATTTTTATGAATTGAAGCAAATTGAGAAAGAGAAGTTTATCTAGCAAAAAAAGGTAATTCTATTAAATGCCACTTATCACAATAAAGCTATTAATTGAAGTGATATATCTCACCGACGTGTGGGGGGATTTATTGTAAACTGTTAGTGTGGAGGTGATTAATGTGAAGACAAAAAGTTGGTCTTGTGCATTAGAACACGGTGAATATGAAAAAAATAAAGATTTAGTCATTGAAGAAGGGTTAGAAGCAGTTTCTGAAACGGCGAAAGGATGCCACGTAAACCTAGTTACACCTTCTTCGTTTGGTAATCCTGATGACTACTTAACACCTTTTTTAAAAGAAAAATTCGCTGATAATATCTCTGTAAAATATATTGATCAATGTGGCTGCGGTGGTTACGTACTTCGGGTTTCGATTTTATGCTGAAATGATATTTGGGTAGATTAATCTCGCAAAGTATAAATATTTTTTAAACATCCTTAATGAAAATTATTCATTAAGGTTTTTTTTTGCATTTACATGTGAATGAATTTCATAATGCAGATTCTGCACCACTAGGATACTACATCTAGTTTAATTAAAAAACTTTCAACTAGGGAGTTGAAATGAACCGTTTTCAACTTAGTAGCTTTATGTGGCTAGTTTTTGGTGTTATTAAATTCATTCATATTGATGAAATATTATAAATTTTCAAATAAATTGTAGCGATTAGGATTGGGAAATATTATAATATACATTAATAGAGAAATTTTGTGAAATTTCAGTAGAAGGTAAATATTCTCTTCTTTTCAAGAGAGGAAATTTACTTTGATGGGGGGGAATATTTTGTCAGAACGTAAAATTGAAAGCTTATACAGCCAAATAAATAATCATCCACTTTTTCGCGGATTGAAGGAGAAAGAATTTTTTCGTTTAATTGAAAGGTGTTCATTAAAGCATTATAAAAAAGCAAGCAAAGTTCTATACTCAAAAACCCCGCGTGAAGGATTATTGTTAATTTTAGAGGGAATGGCTGAGGTATTTGTTGAAAATGAAAATAAGCATCAAGATAAAGAAGTATTGGAAATTTTACAAACAGGAGATAGCATCGGTTTTTCTAGCTTAGCGTACTTTTTAGGAGAAAAAACAAACCATCATACAAACTACACGGTAAGCGTAGTTGCTGTAGAAGATTCGTATTGCTTACAAATACCTTTTTCAGTTCTTGAAGAACGTTGGATCGATGATGAAGTCCGAGATTATGTGCTGAGGCAGGTTGCGGTAAGGTTAAATGATATTTATGCTTCATTGGCTGAACAAATTAAGCTGGCAAGCCAGTGGGGTGAAAGTGAGCCTTTTATACGCCGAGTTCAAGATATTATGAATCAACCAGTTATTTCGGTTAATGAAAGTGCTTCTATTCAAGATGCAGCAAAACAAATGGTCAAGTACTCAAAAAGTTCAGTGATTGTATTATCTAACGAGCGCTTAGTAGGAATAATAACGGAAAAAGATTTAGTGAGTCGCGTTATTTCAAAAGAACGACCTATGTATCATCCAGTAAAAGAAATTATGACGCCCAATCCGATCACAGTTTCGAGAGAAAGCTATTACTATGAAGCATTATCGATTTTTTTGATGAACGGAATTAAACATCTACCTGTTATGCAAGACGAAAAAGTTGTCGGTGTGATAACTTTATCAGACTTATTACGAAAGAAAAACCGTGGAACATTAGAAATTTTACAAACGATAGAAGAATCGACGATGGAAAATTTAGCGACTGTTAAAAATGCTATTTATGAGGTTCTTGGAAATTTAATCAACGATAGAATACCAATTTTAAATACACTTGAAGTTATTACAAAGCTGTACGATAGACTGGTCAAGCATTGTTTAGATTTAGCTGTAAAGTCACTAGATAAGAAAGGATTAGGCAAACCACCTGTCGGGTTTTGTTGGTATCAAATGGGAAGTGGTGGTAGAGGCGAACAATTTTTATTAACCGATCAGGATCATTTCCTGGTATATGATAATGGTAATGAAAGTAATCATCCAGAAATTGAACATTATTTTGATAAACTTGGTGAAGAGATTGTGTTCTTTTTAGAAACAGCAGGCTACGAAAGATGTATTGGAAAAATGATGTCAAATGAAGAAATGTGGCGCGGTTCGTTAAATAAGTGGAAAGACCGCCTGAAAGGCTGGGGATTACGTGCTACAAATGAAAATTTACTTTTAGTTCAAAATTTCTTCTCGTTTAGAATGCTATATGGGGATGAGGTACTTAATGACCGTTTTAAAGATATGGTAACAAATCATGTTAAAGAGTCTGGAACGATTTTGTATCGTTTAGCCGAGTTAGAAAAAGAAGCACCTGTTCCAAATTTAGATCATCCAATTAGAGCAATGTTTCGATTAAAGCGTAATTCAATTGATATCAAATTGGATGCGTTATTCCCTTTACACCACTCTTTACAAGCACTATCAACTTTGCACGGTATTGTTGAAGGAACCCCAGCAGATCGAATTAATGAGTTGGTTAAAATTGGGGTTTTTAATGAACTATTTGCCGATGAGTTGAGAGACGCTTTTGAAGTCATTCTAGGCATAAGGGTTTCACAAGGGTGGTTCAAATATCATAGAGGGGAAAAAAACTCAGCTCAAGTTACTTTTACTCACATGAAGTCTCGGGATAAAGAATCATTAATAACAGCTCTAAAAACAGTTAAAGACTTACAGCAACAGCTTTTAGGGGCATTTGGAATGCACTAAGGAATGTAGAGAGGAAGTGAAGGGAATGTTCTGGAAAAAAAGAAAAATGGCATACGAACTAGATAGAAAACCGGCACTTAATACGTCCTTAGAAGAATTGTCGTTTATTGTTTTTGATACAGAAACTACCGGGTTTGCTATTGGGTCAAAAGACAGGTTAATCGAAATTGGGGCTGTTCTTGTTGAAAATCTAACTGTAACAGATAAAACATTTCAAACCTACGTATACCCTAACCGACTTATTCCAGATGATATAGTGGAGCTGACAGCAATTGATAACGAAATGGTCAGGAATGCGCCCCAGGCATTGGAAGCGATCGAAGACTTCTTTGCTTTTATTGAAAAGTGTGGTTGTGACGGCATTGTTGGTCATTATATTAGTTTTGATTTAATGGTGTTAAAAAAGGAGTTAGCAAGAGAGAAATTCACTTACGAAACGCCACTTAATTTTGACACATTAAATTTAATTGGTTTTTTAAGCCCATCATGGGATATGAGGGATTTAGAAGATTATTCAAGAACATTTAGTACGAATATTTATCAAAGGCATTCAGCGATCGGTGATGCCTTAACAACAGCACATCTTTTCGTAGAATTATTAAGACTTATTAAAGGACGTGGCAAGAATACACTAGGTGATATAATCCAAATTTCAGAAGCGTTAGATAAGTCTAGAACCCTTCAATTTTAATTTGTGATCGCAACTGATGTTATTTAATAAGTGGTATAAATTTCTTTTTATAATAAATACTACCTTTATTATCTCATTTTGTAGGAGGCCAAATAATGAAGCGTAGTGTTTTGTTGTTTACATGTGTTTCATTTTTATTAGTATCAATAGTAATAAGCGAACATGTTGTTGCAGCTCAAGTAAACGAAGTGGAATTACAACAATACTTAGTTAATAATAATTGGTCGAAGGAGGAGTTAATTGATTATTTACAGTTTTATGATTTTACGTTAGCCGATTTTGACTCGTTGGTAGAACTCCAGGACTTTCTCGGTACGTCAATTACGACCGAAAATCTTAATGATTTATTAGGGAAATATCGACTTGATCATAGCGATTTGGAAATATTGTTAGCTGAATACGGAGAAACGATAGATGATTATAAGTTTATTGAAGACCTAGATTTAGATATTGAATTCTTCCTAGCTTATAATGATAAATTTTCGACTGTTAATGACTTTGTTTCTTTATTTGGTATTACAGAAGCTGAAATACAAAATTTATTTAACCATACTAGTGAACTAGATGAGGAACGAACTTGGGAAAAATTGAATAATATTTATGCGACGTTAGAGGCATTAAAATATGTAAGAGACAAAGACGATTTGTCAGAAGCAGAACAAGAACAGTTTTTATCACTCTGGATTGAGATGTTTGAAGCGTTGGACATTGATGCAAGATTTTTCTTAGTAAAAGAAGAGGCGATGACTCCAGTTGAATTAAAAAATATAATTTCTGAAGAAACGTTGAATGGATCTCTTTTACAAATGTCATTACACAAATTAGCTGGTGAACATTTGGCGACACTTGTTTTTAGTGCTGAGATGTTGGATTCCGATCTTATGTATGAAGCGTTGGAACAAATAGGAGAGGTAGTGAAGCTATCAGGTGAATATCGCCAAATGTTAGAAATCGCCAAACTACCGAAAACTGCTGGGAATTTCGTCGTAAATATTTTGGTAAGTATATTCCTAATTATAAGTGGCTTTGCAATGTTAGTAACTGTTCAAAGGAGAACTACTGTTTAATTATGAAAAATAAAAACGGAAGACTGGGTTTAATTTTACTAGGGGTTTTATTAATCTCATTTGGTGGCTTTGCGCTAACAATCAATGCGACGCTACTTTATAAAGGTATTGTTGCTGTTGAGAAGACAGAGCTTCTCATGGCGAAAGACGTTGTCGGTAAAAAAGTAAGTATGGTCACTAGTAAAAGTAGATTTATAAAAAAGTATTTACCGCAAAAAGGTGACGAGTTAGGTAAGCTATATATTCCTAAATTAAAGATTTCAATACCGATTTTTCATGGAACAACCAATGGTGAACTTCAAAATGGTGTTGGTCACTTAATTGGAACAGCTTTTCCAGGAGAAAGTAATAACACTGTATTAGCAGGTCATCGGGACACAGTTTTTCGGCACTTGGATAAGTTGGCAGAAGGTGATGTTCTTAATGTTGAAAGCGGGATTGGGATCTTTATTTATAAGGTACGAAAAGTAAGAATTGTTGAAGAAGATGATTTAACTGTTGTAGTACCAAAACGAAAGGCAACGTTAACTGTTAGCACCTGTTATCCGTTTACGTTTATTGGTCCAGCTAGGCAACGTTACGTTCTTGTTGCCGATTTAATTAGTTCGAAGTTTAAGCGAATATAATGATAAAAAAATTCTTATAAAGTATGGACCTTGTGAAAATGACAAGGTTCATTTTTCATTCATGAGGGGGCGAGGGACACTCGTGACTTCAGTCGTGAGTGGAATTCGCCCAATCTTTTTTTGAACTAATTCTTCACACTTTCTCTATATTTTTCGGGTATTCTATGAAATAATAGGACAAATCGTTTGAAATGGGGGGATGAAATGTATCAATTTTTCCAGCAAATCAGTCATTTTTTTAGTGAACCATTTATGAATGCTGCATATGGTACTGAGCATATCCCTATTTTATCAGCTTTATTATTAGGCATTGTTGGTGCGCTTGCACCTTGTCAATTCACTGGAAACTTAAGTGCAATGACGCTATATGGTAACCATTCCTTGCAGAAAAAAGCTGCTTGGAGTGAGACTTTATTTTTTATTTTAGGAAAAATCGTTGCTTTTTCTGGTCTGGGATTAGTTGTCTGGATCTTAGGGGCAGAGTTCCAACAGTCTTTAATTACCTACTTTCCTTGGATTAGAAAGCTATTAGGACCCATGTTAATAATAATTGGATTATATTTAATTGGTTTGTTTACAATGCGCTGGACGTTGACGCTATGGAAAAGTAAATCAGAAAAACGCGGTAATATTGGTTCATTTTTACTAGGTCTTAGTTTTTCGCTTGGTTTTTGTCCGACAATGTTTATTTTATTCTTTATCGTTTTAATGCCGATGGCTTTAGCTGTTCCATATGGTGTCATCATGCCTAGCATTTTTGCAGTGGGAACCTCGATCCCGTTAATTATTGCCGTTTTTCTGATTTGGTATTTCAGTCTCAGTGGTGCATTTATGAAAAAAGGAAGAAAGATCGGTTTTATCGTGCAAAGAATAGCAGGTATCATAATAATTTTTATTGGCATTATCGACACAATGATGTATTGGTAATTAAAAAATTAAATCATCAGTCCTTAAATCAGCTTTCCAACTTTACTTATTAGACTAATTGAATGTCTTTTTTGTGAATATTTACTATTAAAAAATCTACATACTTAGACAAAATTGAAACAAAATAGTATTACAAGAGGAGGTGATTATCTTGTCAAATAACAATAGCTCAAATCAATTAGTAGTACCTGGCGTACAACAAGCGCTAGACCAAATGAAATATGAAATTGCTTCAGAGTTTGGTGTACAATTAGGTCCGGATGCAACGGCTCGTGCCAACGGTTCAGTTGGTGGAGAGATCACAAAGCGTCTAGTACAAATGGCTGAACAGCAGCTTGGTGGCGGATATAAGTAATAAAAATTTAATATGATGGCTTTTAGGGGATGGGTTTTTCCATCTCCTTATTTTATCCCTAAAATCCGGCAATGTTTAAGAAATTAAAAAAAATAAATTCTCATAAAGGAAGTAATAAGATGTCAATGTGTCCGTTATGCAATGGAATGAGTTCTAGTCATAGCAACTGTATCACTTGTCATAGCCTAATGGTTGATAAAGGAAGACTTTTAGACTACCTTGATGACTACAGCGCCTATTTAGATATTGAAGAGATGAAACTGTTTGACGGAATTGAAAATGATCAAAGAAATCACAAATGTCCACACCTTTTTAACTGCACTAATTGTCATACTGAAAAAACGATACTTATTCAAGAAATATAAAACAAGCTGACCAATTAGGCCAGCTTGTTTATTTACTTCGGTGGTTCTTCTTCCTTCAAATCTTGTGCAGCTTCGATTTGAGGATGCTCATAATTTTCTGTTACCCTGCCTCCAGCCAGTCCCTCGTTTGTCATTCGATCTAGATCCAAATAGAGTTTATCTCGACCTTCATATTTCGAGTCTTTATTTTTCAATTTGCGTACGCCTCCTTTCAATGATTATCTTTATTTTTCCGAAAAAAAAATAAATTATTAATTTAGGACAGTGACATTCAAATAATCGTTTGAATATGGTAGTATATATTCAAATCAATATTTGAATGAGGTGAATTTATGAAAGAAAAAGAAATCTGTGATATTTTTCAGTATGATGAAAAAAAAGTAAAATCTGTAAAAAAGCAGTTACATGAGGTAGAAGGCTTATCGCAGATGTTTAAGGCGCTAGCAGATGAAACACGATTAAAGGTTATTTTTGCATTAATGAAAAGCGAGCTTTGTGTTTGTGATGTTGCCACAATTATTGACAGCTCTACCGCCGCTACTTCTCATCATCTAAGAATGCTCAAAAAGCATGGCTTAGCTAAATCGCGTAAAGCAGGGAAGATGGTTTTTTATACCATTGACGATGATCATGTGATCGAAATTTTGCAGCAGGCAATTGCACATAATAAAGAGAAAAAATAAAAACGGCTATTCAAGGAGAGAGAAATATGGAACAACCACGAGTCTATTTATTAGATGGATTAACTTGAATTGATTGTACTTCTCAGTTTGAGAAGAACCTTACTAATTTAGCGAATGTAGAAAAAGCAGAAGTGAACTTTACAGCTTCAAAATTGAAAGTGTGGGGAACAGCTTCACTAAAGGAACTACAAAAAGAAGCTAATTTTGATGATATTAGCATCCTTCATATTGGTGAAACGATTGAAAAGCGGACCTTTTGGAAAAATAAGCAAAATACTCGCATTATCATAACTGCTTTCTTACTTTTAATCGCGTTTAGTTTAGATTTTTTAAGTGATGTAAATTCTACAATCCTGTTTACATTATACTTAGCTATTTCCGTTATTGGCGGTTTTACTATCTTTAAAAAAGGTTATCGTAATTTGTTCAAGTTACAATTTGATATGAATGTACTAATGAGTATCGCAGTTACAGGTGCATTTATGATTGGAGAGTGGCGCGAAGGTGCGTTAGTAGCTTTTTTGTTTGCTATATCTGAATGGCTCGAATCCTATTCTTTTGATAAAGCACGTCATGCAATTCGTTCGATCATGGAACTAACACCTAAAAATGCAACCGTGAAAAGAAAAGGCGTTGAGCTTATTTTAGCAGTTGATGAAATTCGTATCGGTGACATCCTGCTTGTGAAACCTGGTCAAAAAATTGCTATGGATGGCATCGTCAAAAGTGGCTACTCAACTGTTAATGAAGCTGCAATTACTGGGGAAAGTTTTCCGGCTGAAAAGAGCGAAAGTAAACCAGTTTACGCGGGAACTTTAAATGAGCAAGGATTTTTGGAAATCTTAGTGACAAAGCTTGCTAAAGATACTACGATAGCAAAAATTATTACGCTTGTAGAAGAAGCTCAATCCCAAAAAATACCAGCTGAATCCTTTGTAGATCGCTTCGCGAAGGTGTACACTCCAGTTGTGCTAATTTTGGCACTTTTTATTGGCTTAGTGCCACCACTTTTAATGGATGGTAATTGGAATGCATCAATCTATAATAGCTTAGCCTTGCTCGTTGTCGCTTGTCCTTGTGCGTTAGTAGTATCTACCCCAGTAGCGGTCGTGTCGGCGATTGGTAATGCGGCGAAGCAAGGTGTAATTATAAAAGGTGGGATATATTTAGAGAAATTAGCCCATACATTTCAATTTACCTTTGATAAAACGGGGACATTAACAGAAGGGAAGCCAAAAGTTGTTGATGTTATTTCCTATACAATCGAAAAAGAAACAATGATCATGATAGCGGCATCGATTGAAAGTAAATCAAATCATCCACTAAGTAAAGCGGTTGTAGAGTATGGTAAAAATACGAATTTGCCTTTTTACGATGTTGTAAATTTTCAAGAAATTATCGGCAACGGGGTTAAGGGCGTCGTTAACAACAAGGAGTATTACGTTGCTAAACCTCAATTTATCGAAAAGAAACTGACTATTCCTGAAGCGGTTGCGAGTGAAATAAGCTCCTTGCAGGAACAAGGAAAAACAGTTATCTTGATCGCTAGTGAAAATGACGTAGAAGGATTGCTAGCGATTCGAGACACAGTGAGAGCAACGAGTAAACAGGCGATAAAGGACATGAAAAAAAGTGGTATAAGTGTTATTACAATGCTAACAGGTGATAATCATAAAGCAGGTCGGGCAATCGCAAATGAGGTAGGCGTGGATAACTATTTTGCCGAGCTTTTACCTAATGAAAAAGTTGATAGAGTTAAGTTTTTACAACAAAATGGTCTAACCGCAATGGTAGGAGATGGTGTCAATGATGCACCCGCATTGGCAGTAGCAGACGTTGGGATTGCAATGGGTGGTGCGGGTAGTGATAGTGCTCTAGAAACAGCGGATATTGTTCTTATGGCTGATGATTTGGAAAAACTACCGTTTACAATTCGCTTGAGTCGGAAAACATTAAAAATTATTAAACAAAACATTGCTTTTGCGATCGGTATTAAGTTTTTGGCAATTTTACTTGTGTTTCCTGGCTGGCTGACGTTATGGATTGCAATTTTTGCTGATATGGGTGCAACAATTTTGGTAACCTTAAATGGGATTCGGCTATTGCGAGTCAAAAAGTAAGGGTTGAAATCGACTTTTTGACGAATAAACCGCCTACTTTGACTAATAAAAGAAAGACACCTCTCAATCTAAAAGTACCTAGTTCCCAAATCGATCAACGTATGATCAAACTGGAGAACTAGGCACTATAACGATTACCACTTCAATTTATTTAATAATGCAACGAGCTCCTTGGTCTGTTCAGGATGGAAGCCCCATTCGTTGATTTCTTCTTTAAGACTACCTAAACTCCCATGTCCTGCCACAAATCCATTTAACCTTGCCGCTATCGTGGAGTTTACGAAGTCACTATGACTGAGGAAGATACTTTTAACTTCCTCTACTGCTTTCGTATATCTTTTCAAATAATATTTTTGATGATACTCTTCCGCAGCATAAAATTTTGAAAAAGGAGCCATTTCAGTTTGAATTTCTCCGTTTAACGTTTGTTCCCATTTCCTCTTCATTTTTAAAGCCCAAGCCTCTTGGTCTTCATTTCGATGGAGGAGCAGTGACATATACTGCCTTCCTTTATAAAAAGATTCTCTAAGCGGATTATGATTCTGCCAAAAAACATCTAACAGTTCTTCATAAGAGATAAGCTCTGGATGAAAATCAATTTCAATACTTTCTGTATGATCACCCATACTTCGATAGGTAGGGTTAGATGTAGATCCTCCTGAATAACCTACACGAGTTCGTACAACACCTGGTATATGCCCGAAATGGGCATCAGGACCCCAAAATCAGCCCATGCCGAATGTTGCTGTTTCAATATTAGGTGCTTGCAAATTATAATTATTCATCTTTCTCCTCCTTTAGATTTGAGTCTTTCTGGAAACTTGAAAGAGCACGATTAATTTTTATTATTTACGGTGTGAAAAAGACAGCTGCATAATCAACATGACCCTTTAACGGAGCCATGATTTAAACATATATGCTCTTATACTCACTCTTCCACTCTCTTAAATAACATTTTAACATTTTTGAAAAGAATAGACGTTAATCCACACTTTAAAATTTTACCTTTCTGCAATCCTAAATCCTCAATGCTACCTTAATAAGATATAATTATGGTAAAATTGTCTCCTATAACGGTTAGCTAACAGAATGAATTTCATAATACCAAAAACTAGCCATATAAATCTACTAAGTTGAAAACGATTCATTTCAACTCCCTAGTTGAAAGTGTGTTAATTAAACTAGATGTAGTATCTTAGTGGCGTGGAATCTGCATTATGAAATTCATTCAACGACCTTTAAAAATAGAAATATTACCAAATTACTTTTCTAACATTTCCCTGAACCTGAATTTCTAATCTTCAGAAGATGCAGGTCACGCGTTCGTACGGATTGAATTGTCTTTGTTTTCAGAATAAAGTTGACTTATCATACGAACATTTAATTGAATCCCCAGGGAAAGGAGTCTCACTTTGGAAAAAAGTTATGTATCAGAAATGGATTATGAAGTTTGGTCGAAAAAAATACTCTATTTTTATTGGATTATGGTTATCATTACCTTTGTTGGACACCTTGTTGGCTTAGGTGTAACGATCTATTATTTCCCTTCAGATGTATCGGCTTTTATTATTGACACTGTGATCGTATCGACGAGTGTACAATTAATCATCGTGTTAGTGTGTGAATATTTTATAAGAGTTAGAAAATTATATAACTCCCACCTATTGATTATTGCCGGCACTCTTCTTGCACTTGTGGTAATCGTTATCAATCCCGGTGTTCCTGGTTTACAATCAACCCTGCTATTACCGATGGCGATCTCTTTAATTTATTTTGATAAAAGAAAATTACTTTTTAGTTTTATTGTCAATGTTACTTGTCTTGCAACCGTTTACTTGTTATTTCCATCAGTTAGAATGGCAGCCACAGAGTACGAATATTTTTCTTCTTTTTTCGTTTTATTCGCCGGTTACTTTATTTATTTATCCATCCTTCAAAGGGGAAATGAAGTTCTCAAAGATCTTCATCAAGCGTCTGAAAAAGAAAAAGAGCTTATGGTGAAAAATACGATAATGGAAAGACTTTCGAAGGTGGATCCACTGACAGGCCTCAACAATCATAAGACGTTCCACCAATATATGGATCATCTTGTTGAACAGTGTCAGACATATCAAATGCCACTTCAACTAGCTATCATAGACATTGATAATTTTAAAAACATTAATGATCGTTTTGGACATAGTGTAGGAGATACAATCTTAAAACGAGTTGCCAGTACTATTTTTGAGACTGCGTCAGAAAATGATATTGTAGCTCGTTATGGTGGGGAGGAATTTGCAATTTTGTTTACCGATAAACATTTCGATGAATCTTACAACCTTTGTGAAAATATTAGAAAGAATATTTCAAATCTGCACCACCAAGAAACAAAAGATAACGCAGTGACGGTAAGTGTTGGATTAAAAGACTTTCATTCAAACCTAACGAAGTATGATTTTTTTGACCAAGCTGATGCGATGCTGTATAAAGCAAAAGAGTCCGGGAAAAACAAAGTTGTCTATCAAGATTGAAAAGTGAAGGTCTCAAATTTTATAGTAAACAAGCGTTGAAAAAAAATTAAAAAGGTTCCTGCTCCCGATTTATTGTGAGCCAGGAGCCTTAGCTTTTGTAAACTAATGAGAAATTCTAGGGGTACAACCCAGCGCCGCGTCCTTTCGCTGATTAATTCGAAGTATGTACAAAAAGGTAAAAATTGGCTTCTTGTACATACTTTTTTAAGAAAAACCAGCATCTTTACAAAAGCAGTCGATTAACGTATCGATTGCTTTTTCTTGTATATGTGGTTCATCAAATTTCATCGGCTTTGCATTTATTTCTAGTATCCAATAGTGATTAGCCTCATCGACACCTAAATCAATCGAAAACTCACATAAATAACCATAGCCTTTTTCTAATTCGGTTGAGACATTCTTAGCTAGTTGCTCAATTACTTCAAAGTTTAAATCATCGCTAATGACGTCTAGAGGAATGATCTTGCCGCCATGCTTAGTATGAGTTGTGATCGCATCTTTTTTAGCCAAGCGAACGCCTATGCCGCTCACAGTCCAATTACTTTTAACGCGTTGGACGAGAATTCGTAAATCGTAGGGACAACCCTGATATTTTTTTAAGGTGATTTTCTCTTGGATGATCATTTTGCGAGCTTTGACATTTATTTGTAGCTCTTCAAAGGCATCTTCAAAAAAAGGAAACTGTTTTTGCCAGTTATTTGTCTGGATCTTATAAAAGTTAGCCTCTTTACTAAAAACGAAAGTTCCGGCGCCACGATTACTTAGCACCGGCTTAATAAAGGTAGCTTTAACCTTATCAAGTTGACGTTTAAACTGATCTCGATTACTTAAAAATTCTGTTTCAGGTAAATATTTTGCTAAGGTTTGATTAGCATTTAGAATGCAATAGGTTTCCCATTTCTCAAAAAAATGCGGATTATATAATGGAATTGCATTTCGGACGGCAATTTTTCGTGCTAGCTTAATTCCTTTTCCTCGTTCACCATGATAAGAACCAATTCGATTATAAATGATGTCAGGTAAAGGAAAAATGTATTTTCTCCAGATACCTTGATCAAATAGATAACCCTCTACCTTTTTTTCTTGGATTGCTTCGGGGGTAAAGACAAATGAAATCCCGCCGCGCTCTTGTAACCGACTTTGGATTTTTTTAAAGACAGTTCGATTACCATAAAAATTGCTACTTGTTTCTTTAGTCGTTAGGATCCCAATTAGAGGTCCAACTTTGTTAGCTACTTTCATTACTGGAAAACAACAAAAGTCCCCATTCACCGTACCTTCTTTAATCGGGACAAGGTTTTTCCCGAACAATAAAGTCTCATCGCAGTTACTGTTCCAGACTTGGTTTTTATGATCGTAAAAAATGTTCATTTGCGTTCACGAGTTCAGGCTGTTTTTCAACAGATTGTCTAAATAAATGAACAGCATATTGCAATGGCAGACGTCTTGACTGCAAGTCATCTACCTTTAATTTCGGGTGGGAAAATATTGTTCTTCCCGGCTTTGAATTAGCTTCGAACATCCAGATAAGCTCATTTTGATCGACACCAATATCAAAACCAATCTCGCCAACGAATCCAACCATTTTTTCATCAATTTTTTCACTTAATAAAAGTGCTGTGGCGTGGATTTTTTTTATGATTGCTGGATTTGTGCCGATATCATTAAAAATTTCTTTTGGTGTTTTTACTTCGCCACCATTTTTGACATGAGTTGTAATACTCCCCGAACCGGCAATTTTTGCGGCAATAGCACTAACACTCCAAATTCCTTTTTCGTCCTTATTTGTATGAATTCGAAAATCAATTGGATTGTTGTTCCATTTTAAGAGACGAATGCCTTGTTGAGCAATCATACCGTCAAGTCCTAATGGGAATTGGCGCTGAATGAGCCTTTTTAAGGTTGAATATCTTCTTAGACGATTTTCTTGATTATTTTGAAACCGACAATATACAAATGGTTCATCCTTCTTTTGAATAAGTTGTTGAATACCTAAACCTAGGCTCCCGTTGGCAGGCTTTATATAGACTTGTTGATATTTCTCTAGCAGGCTTTCGATTTCATTGTACGAAGGTTGAAAGAAACTTTCTGGTAAATGCTCACTGACAACTTCATCATCAATCAGCATTTGATGGATATCCCATTTGTTGAAAAAACCAGGGTTGAACCAAGGGATATCATACTCTGTTTGTAAGCGATTTTTAACTTGTTTAGTAAATTCTAATTTCTCGACTTTGCGATTAGGGAGGCGGTCATAAACGACGTTTGGAATTGGTACTTTTATTTGTTTCCATCCTTCTGAGGTATAGAAAAAGCCATTAATAGTACCGTTTTTCCAGTCAATTTGGTGGGCACCGAATACAAAGTAAAAGGCGCCAACCTTCTTTTCAACAGAAAGTAACTTCGCAAAAAATAGCGAACGTTCTCCAATTGGGCGCAGCTGAAATTGAGTGAATCCAGCAGTGAAAATACCAACGAGTGGTCCGATGTAGACAGTTTCATCTTTTTGTAATAAATGAATGAGCCCTTCATGGGGGATCAACAGTTCTTCCCATAAATCAGCTGATAATGAGTATTCATTTTTTTGATTAGGGTGAGGAGCAACTTCGCAAGGAACTGTTTTGGTACCGAAAGATATCGTATTAGGAAAAGAAATCCGCTCTACATATTGTTTGAATAAAGCGATTGGGACATACAGCGTTTGATTTCGGTTGTTCATTTTTTTTAATAATAATACTTCGTTATCCATGAGGTTTTAACTTCCTTTCTTTATTAAAGATCTCTGCAAAAATTCACAGTACTCGATGGGAGCTTTTGCTAGTATTTCTTTTTGTGATGGAGAATGGGAAGTTACTACTTTTCGTCCTGGTTTGGAGTTTGCTTCCAATAGCCATAAGCTTCCTTGGTGATCAAACCCGAAATCTAAACCTAATTCGAATAGTCTCTGACTGTCCGTTTCCAGTAGTTGCGGGATTCGGATACATAAGTCAGTAATATTTTTTTGGAGTTCGATTTGAGCGGCCGAAGCTAATGATTGGAACCAATCATCAAAAGAAGAGACGCTGCCACCGCTGCCTAAATTAGAAGTAAAATCACCTTTTCTACCACGACGAATTCCCCGACCAATTTCTCGCCAAGCACCATTAGAATCTTTTTGCAAAAAAATTCGCAGGTCAAAAGGACGGTGTTGATGATCAGTTAATGATAAAAAAGGTTGGATTAAATATTGATGTTGGCTTGTGATTTTATATAAAAGATGTTTCAGCTGATTTTTGGTAAGTTGTTTGTAATACGGTTGACCTGTTTTTTTTGCAAGTAGTGAAAATCCCTCAGCTGTTTTTGTTAGTACGAAAATCCCTTTACCTTGGGAACCACTTAAAGGTTTTAAGAGGATCGCAGTTTGTTTACCAAGTATTGAAAAAACTTGACTTGATGTTGTAAGTAACACTGTCTCAGGTAAAAAAGTTTGCATCCATGAGTCTCTATTTAAGATTTGATACACAATCCACTTATTGGGGAGTCCATGCCCTAAAAATAATATGTCAGGCTGTGATTTTAACCATGATACAATCGGAAAGTGTTTTTCATAAATTATCTGATTAGTATAGAAGCAGCGATCATAAATAAATTCTGGGAGCGAAAACACATCAGTTATCCAATTATCTGAGTCATGACAAAATCTTTTGCCTTTGGCCATTTTATGAGTGAGTTCAATATCATTAGGTGAAAATAGATAAAGGTTAAAATTTTTTCCGCTTGCTGATCTTGCTATCTGAGCAAAATATTCTTGTTCTTGCTGAAGGTTTGTTACTAGAATTCCAAGGTTACTCAAGGCTATCGCTCCTTTAAAGTAGAAAGTTGGAAAGTTGGAAAGTTGGAAAGCCAAAACCAAAAGCTAAACCAACTGTCCTTTTCTTACCTAAAGAGAAAACCCGGCTAAATAAGCTAAATAATTAATAATTGCCCGAGAAGAAGGGCGGATTTGCTTGGTAGCCAGATCAGAATCGCGTTTAGATGGTTTTGAGTTTACTTCAATAATCCATAGCTTTCCTTGATTATCTAAGGCAATATCAACTCCTAACTCACCAAACAGACCATCCAAGTTTTCACTAATTATTTTTGCGACTTCTAAGGCTAGTTCAGCCATTAGCTTTAAATACTGTTTCGCTAGTTTCTCGTCATAGATTTCAGTCAAAACTTCAAGAGGACGCTTTTGTTCACCACCTTGAGCCAGGTTAGAGACCATTTTTTTCTTAGCAGAAATTCGTGCCACTGACGAAACAACTTGCCACTGATTTTTAGTGTTTTTTACACAAAGTATCCGAAAATCAACTGGACATTCATTTATTTGGATAAGGTCAAGTCCTTGTTGAACGATAAAAGGTTGTGATTTCAGACGTTCTTTCAGTCGATTGTAAAGTAAGTAGCTTGATCGAAATATAGTCGAAGTTTCACTTGAAAAAGACGGATAGTAAACAGTGTATTCATTTTCTTCCTTTTCGATTCGTAAAATTTGCCGCCCTTGGCTACCGTGGATAGGTTTTATAAATATTGATTTGTAAACGGTAATTATTTCTGCAAAAGTATCGTATCCAGCAAACAAACTAGTGTTTGGTAAATAGGGATGCATTTCAGGAAAACTAGCTAAAATAACGTGTATATCCCACTTGTTAAAAAAACTGCGGTTAAAATAATTAATATTTTTTTCCTGTAAATACAGTGAAAAATCAGTGTAAAAATTTGACATCTCAAAATCACGAGAACTTATTCGATTATAAACGGAGTTAGGCTCAGGCAATTTAAGCTTTTGCCATTCATCCTGATAAATCGTATAACCATAAAAAAGTTGTTCCCATTTTGTTAAAGGTAAAATATAAAATAAAATGTGGTTGTGTTTTGCGTATCGAGCTAATTCTTCAAAAAATGTCGTCATACTACCAAACTTCACTTTTTCATGATACATTTGGTTAGTGATGCAAGTGATCACTGGCCCTAAGCTAAGTTTATTCTCATCTTGTTTATATAGACAATGGATGGGCAATATTTCAAAAGGAATTGCTAATTTTTCAGCTAATAAAGCTGAAATTTCAATTGTTGGCACTTTATGTGCAACAGTTTCAAAAATGGTAACCGTTTCTATTGATTGACCAAATTGTAAAAAAGTAGCTACCCCAGCTTTTAATTTCCACTGTTTACATAAACCTCGTGATATTTTTATTTCTTGAGGATTTTCAAAAACAGTATTTTTCTCAACATGAATAATAATTTTTCTTAAAAACATATTAAACCACTCATTTTTTTAAAGATAGAAAACTGTAAAATTTCGTTGACTTTTAGCTCGAAGTTATCAAGGTACTTGAGCTTTTCTTATATAGCTCTAACTACTTTCTTGTTTCGTATCGTATTCTATGTAGTCATCTACCCAAGTGTGAAAAAAATCGTTTAAAAAGTCAGGGGAATTTAGTTTTCGAATTGATTCGTCGAAGCTGGTTATTACCCTTTTTGAACAGATGTTTTTAGTAAACAAACAGGATTGAGGAGTGAATAGTGTAATGACAGCATTGTTTGTTGTACTTATAATGGTTTTAGTGGGAGCTTTAATTGGAGGGGTTACAAATTCGCTTGCGATTAAAATGTTATTTCGACCGTATCAGGCGATGTACATTGGAACTTGGCGTGTCCCATTTACCCCAGGTTTAATACCGAAACGAAGAACTGAGTTAGCCGATCAGTTAGGTAAGCTTGTTGTAAATCACCTACTTACTGCGGATGGTTTGAAAAAAAAGCTTGAAAGCACTATTTTTATGACTGAGATAACAGAATGGCTGAACCGAGAAGTTAAAGACATCTTAAGAAGTGATCAACATCTAGGCTCAGTTATCGAAAAATGGCTAGGAGTGACCAATGGTAAAAAGCAAATCGAACAACGGTTAGAGAATTGGTTAGCTAGAAGAAGTTCGGAACTAATGGATGAACTTCGGCCGCTACATATTAGGGATATGATCTCCGAACGATTGAATAAGAAGTTAGACGAATATATTCCTGAAATAACTGCGGTTTTCATAGAGAAAGCCAAAGATTATTTTAATAGTGAAGAGGGAATTGGACGCTTAAGCAATATGGTCGACCGCTTTTTGGCGGAAAGAGGTACATTAGGTAATATGGTTTCAATGTTTTTAGGTAATGAACGCTTAGTAGATAAGATCCAACCAGAAATTATCAAAATGCTCAACGATGAAGGCACACATGAGCTTCTCGAAGTCTTTATAAAAAAAGAGTGGGGAAAACTTAAACAATTAAAAGTTGAAGAAATCGAAGAACATATCGATTTAACTGTAATAATTACTTTTATTGAAGAAAAAATTAGGGATAATATCCCCCTAGATTATTTGGAAAAGCCGCTTTGTGAATGGGCAGGAGCATATGAATCAAAGATGATCGTTGATATTATTCCCAGATTTGTACAAATAATTGGACAAGCTATTTCAAATGAACTTCTCAATTTATTAAAAAAGTTAGAAATCGAAGAAATTGTAAAAACTCAAGTCGAACAATTTTCAGTGAGTCGTCTTGAAGAGATTGTCCTTTCTATTTCAAAACGGGAATTAAAGTTGATTACTTATTTAGGAGCTTTACTAGGCGGTTTAATCGGTCTTTTTCAAGGAATTTTAATAAATTTAATAAGCTAATTCATTCGTATGAGATGAATTACGTTTATAAAAATGTTATAGTCGTGAATGAGTAATAATAAACAAGCCGATTACTGTTAAAAATAGCTAGTGATAGGCAAAAATTTAGGAGGTTTTTATTAGATGGCAAACCCTTTTGATAAGGCGCGTGAGCTTGGTGGAGAGATAAAGGAAAGTAACGAATTCAAACAGTTAGAGGAATTGCATTTGAAGGTAAACGCAGATCCACAAGCAAAAGAAATGCTTGATAACTTTCGTGGAATTCAGATGGAGCTTCAAGAAAAGCAGATGCAGGGTATGGAGTTAACAGAAGAAGAAATTCAAAAAGCACAAAGTGTTTTTGAATTAGTGCAACAACATGAAGTCATCGCATTGCTTATGGAGTCAGAGCAAAAAATGAGCCAATTAATTGGTGATATAAACAAAATTATCGCTGAACCATTAGAAGCACTTTACGGCCTAGGCGAATAGTTTGAAAAGATGATCTCTTACTAAAAGAGATCATCTTTTTTTTGAAAGATAGGAAAGGGAAAAGTCGAAAGTCAAAGTCCGAACCACTAGTCCTTAAGCTTTTGATCTTTGTAACCAACTAACACCTAACCAACTTATTTATCATTGTTCTATATGTGTTAAATCTATCATAGGCTTATACCAAACAGTGATTGTTATCAAAAGGGGGATTAGTAGTGGCGTATCGTTTACTAGCACTAGATGTAGATGGGACATTGTTGCAAGCAAACCATCGTTTAGCAAAAGAAACAAAAGCTGCAATTGAGTACGCAAAGATGAAGGGTATCTATGTTACCTTAGCGACAGGTAGAGCCTTTCCTTCAGCTCAAAAAGTAGCAAAAGCCTTAAAGTTGGAAACAGAATTAATTACTCATGACGGGGCATTTATTGGTTCTTCTCTGGAAACTCCAATCTTTGAAAATCGAATGAGCAACGAGAAAGCTTATCATATTGTCCAAGTATTAGAAAAGTATAATTGTCATATTCGAGTTATGCACGAAAAGTTCGCTATTGGAAATAAAATTAAGCAAAAGAACTTTTTAATTGCAAAAATGACAATTGGTGTTGGTGATCCGGTTTTTTACCCAGTGACATTTGTGAATTCAATAAGCAACTACTTGCAGGGTGATCCAATTATGCCTCCAAAAATTCATTCATATTTTTTTAATGTAGATGATCGGAATCTGGCCAAGGAGCAATTAATGAAAGAGATTCCTGGAATTCATATTACCTCTTCCTCTAAAGGTGGGTTAGATATTGTTTCTAATGGAATTTCAAAAGCAAAGGGACTACAAGTTTTAGGGGAAAAGTTAGGTATTCGTCTAGACCAAATGGTTGCAGTCGGCTCATATGACAACGATCTAGAAATGATTACTCAAGCTGGTTTAGGTGTTGCAATGGGGAATGCCCCAAGATACATTCGCGAACAAGCCGATTGGGTAACTCGTTCAAATGATCACCTTGGTGTTGCTTATATGATTAAGGAAGTATTTCGTAAGCAATTAAATATGCAATTTAAGTAGTCAGTAAGTTAAAGGGGTTGGAAATTTATTTCCAACCCCTGTTTGATGTTAACATGCGGGCGCTTGCGCTTTTCTTTGTCTAGTTCCGTTGCCTAGCTTCTCGAATGTTTCAACTTAGCATGCAGAGGCAAAAGAACGCCTCTTTATGTTAAGTCTCCAACATACTCGCAGCTATCAAGGCGCTTCCGCTTTTCTTACTAGCGATGGAATAAGACTAATGCTCCAGATGATTTGGTAACTCTACTCGTATGATTTTGATAGTTTAATTCAGCTAGCTTCTCCTCGCCGAATTTTTTTGCCTCATCATCATTTTCCGCTTCAAATCGCTCATCAATTAAAGTTTTACCTTTATCATTAAAAGCTGTAAGAACATAATTTTTCATAAAAAAAACCTCCTATTACTAATATTTTACTAATCTTTATCCTTTTATGACAAATAAAATGCTTGAGACCAATGCATATGTACTAAAATATATATGCGTTGGTGAAACCCTTTCTTGGGATTTTCATTAATTGGATAGAGGGGGATAGACAAAAAAAGTTATTTTTCATTCACCATTTGCCCGCCCATGAATAAGATAGGATTTGAAAGGGGTGATGGGTATGCATCATCAACAAAATACGTTTGAGATCTGTAAAAATCATTTGCATCGATACGTATTAGTCCAAACAGTAGATCAACAGTCTTATGATGGTATTGTCGAAAATGTTGACGAAACGAATTTGTATTTGGCAGTCCCAGAGGGGGAAGCGTTAGAGAGGGATCATTCTAATGAAGAGCGCTTATTAGGAGGTGTAGGATTTGGTCCTGGCCTAGGATACGGTGGCGGTTTTGGTTATCCAGGTATCGGGCCCCCAGGCTATGGATATCCAGGATACGGTTATCCATATTATCCTAGACCGCGTCGTCGATTCCGACGCTTAGTACTACCACTCGCAGCTCTAACTGCTTTGACATTGTTACCATACTATTAGAAACTAGATAGAGTACTAAGTAAAAGCGGATATATTTTCTTACCTAGTTAAAAAGGAGTTGCTCCGTGCAACTCCTTTTAGTATTGAGTATAAAAACACATATTCCATAAAAATAAGATTAATATCTAGTTGAACGAATTTCATAAAGCGGATTCTGCGCCACCAAGATACTACATTTAGTTGAATTAAAACATTTTCAACTAAATGTAGCTTGATGTGGCTAATATAATGGTATTATGAAATTCATTTAGTTATAAGAACAAACGTTTTGTTAATAATGTTATAATAGTGGTAGAAAATTAAGTGAGGTAATGGAATGAAGAAAATTCGGTTTATTCATGGAGCAGATTTGCATTTAGATAGTCCATTTCAAGGCTTAAAGGACTTGCCTGAGTCACTGTTTCAACAAGTAAGAGAAAGTACATTTGCGGCACTTCAGACAGTTATAAATCAGGCCATCAATCATAGTGTAGATTTTGTTATCTTAGCTGGCGATCTTTTTGATGGTGAAAATCGTAGTTTAAAAGCCCAAGCGAGGTTAAAAAAGGCAATGGAACAGTTAAATAGGCACGGGATTTCATGTTATATCATTCATGGTAATCACGATCACCTAAAGGGGAATTGGGTCTCTTTATCTTGGCCAAATAATGTATTTTTTTTCAAAGCCGAAGTTGATTATTATCAATTTAAGAAAAATGGAGTGACAGTCTACATATACGGGTACAGTTATCCAGAAAAATCTGTTAATGAAAATATTTCTGTTCAATATAAAAAAGTAGGAAAGGCGGATTTCCACATTGGTATCCTTCATGGAACAGCTGAAGGTCAAGAGGGACACGATCGTTATGCCCCGTTTTCAGTTAAGGAATTAATAGAGAAGGATTTTGATTATTGGGCGTTAGGTCATATTCATAAACGTCAAATATTGCATAGTGAACCTCCGATTATCTACTCAGGAAATACTCAAGGTAGGCATAGAAAGGAATTAGCAGAAAAAGGCGTATTTCTTGTTGAGATTGATGAATCTAAAAGCTCGTTATTAACCTTTTTACCAACGTCTGAAATAGTTTGGGAAGAGCTTGTGGTATCTATTGAGGGAATGGAAGAAATAGATGAACTTAAAAGTAGTTGTGAAACTATTTTAGAAGAAGCAAAAAAAGCAGGGCATGGTTTATTTGCGATTATACGTTTTATAGGTGTTGGGCCACTTCATAATTATCTACTTGAACAGGCGGATGAACTGATTGAAGTCTTAAATGTCGGACAAGGAGAAAAAATGAACTTTACGTTTATCGTCGATAAAAAAATTGAAACTGTTGGGCAATGGGATCGGGAAAACTTTAAAAAAGAAGGTCATCTAATCAGTGACATTGTCATTGCCGTTGACGATCTCATGACAAAAGATGAACCTTTGGCTGGTATCTTAGCAGATATTTATCGTCATCCAAAGCTAAGACGGTATCTTGCTTCGCTAAGTAAAGAAGAACAAAAGCAATTATTAAAGGAAGCTGAAAATACGATAATTACTGGGCTAATAAAGGAGTTGGACGACTAATATGAAACTAACAAAGCTCCATATTTATGGTTTTGGCCGCTTTCAAGATTATCAGATTAAGTTGTCAGAACAACCAATTCATGTTTTTTTAGGTGAAAATGAATCTGGAAAATCAACGATCATGGCATTTATTCGTTGTATTTTATTTGGGTTCCCAACAAAACAACAAAGTGAACTCCGCTATGAACCGAGACTAGGTGGTCGTTACGGGGGAAGCATTACAGTCGAAACGATTGAATATAAAGAGGTGAAAGTTGAGCGAGTTGGAGGGAAAGCTACTGGTGATGTGAAAGTCTATTTTTCGGATGGGGCTATTGGTGGTGAAGCGGAACTAAAGCTTATTTTAGGATCACTCGATCGCACAATATTTTCAGGGATTTATTCATTTGGAATTTTAGACTTACAAACTGTCGAACAATTAAAATCTGAAGAGTTAAATCGTTTTATGTATGGTGTCGGAATTTCTGGCCGCCATAGTATATTAGAGTTTGAGAAAAAAACCGAAAAATCACTACAAATGCTCTATAAACCGATGGGTAGAAAACCAATCATTAATAAGCAGTTGAGTAAAGTATCCGACTCAGAAGAAAAGGTAATAAATTGGAAAAAGAAACTTGGTGAGCACGAGGCCCTCATAAGTGAAAAATCATTTTTAACAGAAACTCTCCAGCAGGTAAATGGTGAAAAATTAGCTCTTAATCAAAGATATCGTCATTATGAAAAACTTAAAACAATCGCACCGATTGTTTTTGAAAAAATAAGCTATCAAAGTCAGTTGCAGCAGCTGACTGAATTCGAACCTTTTCCTGAAGATGGCATTTTTCGTTTTGAAAAATTACAAAACAACTGTGTATCAGTTGAAGCTGATTTAACTGATATTGAGGAAAAGCTTCAAAAAATTGATGCCGATAAAGTGAAGCTATCCTTTCATGAACAGTTGCCTGAGCTAGAAGAAAAGGTTGCTGAAGTTCGAGAAATGGGAAAAATTTATCAGAGTAAGCAAGAAGAAAAGGGGTTACTGGGGCAACAAATTCAGTTTGAGCAGCAAGAATTATCTGTAGTGAAAGAAAAGTTAGGAAATAAGACTTTTGAAGAGATCGATTACGATACAAGTTTCTTAGCTGAGCAAGGCTTAGAAAAGCTAAATGAAGAAGAGATTTATTTGAAGCAACAAGAACAACTTTTACAAACTCAGTTTCAACAAGCAAAAGCTTCCACTGAACAAAAATCACTGCAAGTCGAGCAAATCAGGAAACAGCTTCTAACCGAAGAAGTACGACATCAACTAGAGCAAGAAACAGCAAAGAATAGAACAAAGCTAGAAATGGAGCAAGAGTTAAAATATCTTGATCAGTCCCTTCAACACTTAGATATGCAGCAAAATGTATTTTCTGTTTCAAAAAGCATGCCCATATTAATTTTATCTGGACTGCTCAGCTTGCTTGGAGTAGTAGTTATTTATTTCGGAGCTACTTGGTATTTAGGAGCATTACTATCAGTTGCAGGCTTGACCATGTTTGTACTGACGAAACTAGAGGCGGAATTTCGTAACAAAAAAGTTATCAAAGATCTAGAAAAACAAAGAGAAAAGCTGACTAGCCAAAGGCAGGTACTTTTAAATAATTTGAATTATGATGGTGAAAGTGGAAGCGCTCATCAAGGTGAATTGCTAAAAAAAGATGATCAACTACGTGAGCAACTAAGTTTAAAGGAATTGAATTTAAATGAGGCAGAAGAAACTTACGATCACATTTGTAGACAACTAGACAAATGGGAGTGGGCTAATAGTGAATTACAAAGGGAACTAATTAATTGGGCAAAGCAGTACACTTTTCCGCTTAATCTAGAAGCTAGTAATTATTTAAAGTTGTTAAAAATAGTAGAGGAGTTAAAGAAAAAAGAGCGACAGACACTTTATCTTACTGGGAAAAAAGTTACGATTGAGGCTGAAATCACAGGGATAGAGAAGAAAGTAAACCACCTATGTCAAAGTTTCTCGATATCATATGATGTTGATAGTCATCTTCAGCAAGTTGAAAAGATATCTGAACTACTGAAAAAACAGCAACAAAATGAAAAAATCTATAACAGGCTCTTAGATCAGTATCAACAACTTAATGGAAACTGGAAAACTCTACGAATTAGGCAAAATCAATTCCAAAAAGAAATTAATAAATTGTACCAAATTGCTAATGTTGAAAATGAAGAAGCGTTTCGTCAAAAAGGTAAAGCATGGCAAGATAGCGAGCAAATAAAAGATCAAATCCGTATTTTAACAAGCCGAATTATGCCACTTGTCGAAGGTGAAAAAGATCTAGTCCAATTAGAAAGAGATGTTATCAAAAATAAAGACGTGTTTGCAGAAAAAATAGCTAGTTTAGAAGAAAAGATAAGCGAATGTTGGGAACAAGAAAAAAAGCTTCATGAGCGCTTGGCTGCGGTTAATTTAGCGTTAGAAGAGCTTGAAGAAGGAAATAACTATTCTGTTTCATTGCATAATTTTGAAAAAGAAAAGGACATATTAAAGGAAGAGGTAAAAAAATGGGCTTTTCATCGAACTGTGCAACTATTAATAGATGAAGCAAAAGCGGTTTATGAGAGAGACCGACAACCGAAAGTAATTAAAGCAGCTACAAAGTTGTTTTCTGATATAACAAAAGGAGAATACCAAAAACTTTTTGCGCCAATTGGTGAGCAGCGATTTATTGTAGAGAGAAATGATGGGGTGAGATTCTCACCAAATGAACTGAGTCAGGGGACGAAGGAGCAACTATACTTAGCAATCAGGTTAGCTCTTGCAACCGTTCATTCGATAGAGTCCTCATTTCCTATTTTAATTGATGATATTTTTGTTAATTTTGACGAAAAAAGACGATTGCAAGCCATGGCTGTATTAAATGAAATGTCTGAACATCATCAAATCATCTACTTTACTTGTCATCCATTTATGGCAAAGGAAATTTCACCAAATTATTTTTTATTAGAAAATATTAGTGAGTGAATGATTTGAAAGTAGAATTAGAATGTCGCTGTAATAAAAATAATTGCTGTTCATCCTCTAAATAGCTTTTCACAGCAGGGAAGAACTGTTAAAATCAGTTTGAACAGTTTTTATTGAATAATAACTAGTTATCATGTAGAATTTAAGATTTTTGAGCTTGCACCTAAAGGGAACCAAAATCATAAATCCTACTAAATATAAAAGGTAGGATTTTTTTGTATTTTCGTTAAAATAGAAATAGATGATATTATCAATTAAAAAGGGTGTGTTTAAAATAGAAAAATATATTATTAACTTAGTTGAGGATGAAAAAAACTTAGCAGAAATTATTAAAGCATATATGAAACGTGAAGGATGGGATATTCACCATTTTGCAGATGGACAAGTTGCATATGACGCAATTCCCCACGTAACACCACATTTATGGGTTTTAGACATTATGCTACCTAACATGGATGGTTATCAATTATTAAAGGCGATAAAAGCAAAAGGCGATACACCAGTTATTTTCATTTCAGCGAGGGACAAAGATTTAGATAGGGTGTTAGGTCTAGAACTAGGTAGTGATGATTATTTAGCGAAGCCTTTTTTACCTGAAGAGTTAATTATTCGTGTAAAGCGAATTTTATCACGATCATATAGCGCTGTGGAAAAAGAAAAGAAACAAATCGAAGTTAATGGATATAATATTGATCCAGTAACAAGAAATATTTATGATGGCAATGAACTTCTAGAAATGACTACGAAAGAGCTTGATGTAATTATTCTCCTTACTTCAAATATAGGTAAGGCACTATCAAGAGAAGAAATTATCGAGTACGTATGGGGAACTGACTATTACGGTTCTGAGCGTGCTGTCGATGATGTAGTTCGAAGAGTAAGAAAAAAATTAGCTCGTCTTCACGTTGAAACTCTTTACGGATTCGGATACAGGGTTTTATCTTCGTGAAAAGAATGAATTTAACACAAAGGATTTGGCTTTCTTTTATTTCATTAATCTTATTAGTGGGACTTTTGTTAGTCGTTATTTATCCACTTTCACTAAAGGCGACGTTAACCGAAGAAACATATCGTATTATTGAAAGAGAGCAAGATCGTTTTCAAGGCACAAACAAGACGCATCCTTTACCACCAGAAACCCAAGTTGACTTTATTGAAAGGCGCGATGCAGAGCGTTCAGTAGGTCATTTGTTTTTAGTGGATCAATATGGGCGACTCCAAGGCGATCCTGTTCCGAATGATGTAATTGATGAGATGAGAGAGCGAGCTTTTAAGCAAAGGATAGATCGTGGTAGCTATGAACTTACTTTTAGTGGTTCAACATTATTTTATATTATTTCTAAAAATGACACTATCGTTGGAAAGGTATATCACATATCTTATATGTGGGATTCATATCGCGATCAAATGGTCAAGCAGCTCTGGGAACGACTTCTTTATCTCTTAATATTAGCTAGCGTGCTGAGCCTTTTACCAGCATTTTGGTTAAAAAATTACTTACGTCAGCCTTTTACGATATTAGGAAATCACTTTGAACAAATATCAAACCGAAATTTGAAAGAGCCTTTTGAATGGAAAGGCGATCAAGATTTTCAAAAGTTGTCTTTCCAATTTGAGCAAATGCGTCAAAACTTAATTAAGTATGACAGGTCTCAAAAAACATTTATCCAACACGCATCACACGAACTTAAGACACCAATCATGGTAGTGAAAAGTTATGCGAAATCTGTGAAGGACGGTATCTTTCCACAAGAAAATATCGAACAGGCGATGGACGTGATCATTGAAGAAGCGAACCGGATGGAAAAAAGAGTCAAGGATATGCTTTATTTTACAAAGTTAGATTCTATTAGAGAAGAAATTATTCATCGCGAAGAAATCATCTTTGGTTCTATTGCTTATCAATTAGAGCAACGCTACCGCGTTCAAAGAAGTGATCTAAACTTTGTAGTAGAAGGTGCAGAGATTAAGTTTAATTGTGATCGCGAACAAATTCAAATTCTGTTAGAGAATTTAGTGGAAAATGCACTTCGATATGCGGAAACAACAATTTGGATAAAAGCAAAGATAGTAAACGAGACAATTGAAATTTCCGTTAAAAACAATGGTGAGCAAATACCTAGTAAAGAGCTTAGTCAAATATTCACACCTTTTAGAAAAGGAAATAAAGGCCAGTTTGGATTAGGTTTAGCTATTGTAAAGGGAATTGCCGAACTACATGGCGGTTATCCTACTGTGAAAAACGAAGAAGAAGGGGTAATTTTCACCATTTATCTACCACGGTAGAAAGAAGTTCACAAATAGAATTTGAAAAAGTCTGGTAATTAATAAATAGATAACGATAAAAAATAGTTGGGGGTGTAAATAGATGAGGAAAGGGATTATCGATCATCAAAAAGGGGAAAAATGGGATGGCTATTTATTAGTTAAAGCTGCTACTAAAGGGGTTGCAAGTAACGGTAAGTCTTTTTTAACTTTACAATTAGGAGATCATACGGGAGAAATAGAAGCAAAGTTGTGGGACTGTAATCAAGAAGATGAAACGACTTTCGTTAGTAGTGTTATCGTCCATGTTACTGGAGACATTCATGAGTATCGTGGAAAACAGCAGCTGAAAATTAAGGGGATCCGCCCCACAACAGTAATCGATCATGTAAAAATTGCCGATTTTCTTCAGTGTGCACCACTTGATCCAGAGGATATGTTAGGAAAAATTACACAATACATTTTTGAGATGAAAAATGCTAATATTCAACGAATTACTCGCCAACTCCTAAAAAAACATCGTGATGCTTTTATGGTAGTTCCAGCAGCGACGAAAAATCACCATGAATTTGTTTCAGGTTTAGCTTACCATGTTGTCTCGATGCTGGACCTAGCAAAGGAATTAGCTCACTTATATCCTTCCCTTGATACTGATTTATTGTATTCAGGTGTTATTTTACATGATTTAGGAAAAGTTATTGAGTTATCTGGACCTGTTGCAACGACTTATACGCTAGAAGGTAAACTTCTTGGGCATATCTCAATTATTGTAAATGAAATCGGTCTGGTTGCAAAAGAGCTAGGAATTGATGGCGAAGAAGTGTTGATATTACAACATCTAGTTTTGAGCCATCACTCCAAAGGTGAATGGGGTAGCCCAAAAGCTCCGTTATTACGTGAAGCAGAAATGTTGCACATGATTGATAATATTGATGCCAAAATGAATATGCTAGATCGCGCCCTAGAAAGGGTCAAACCAGGTGAGTTTAGTGATAAAGTTTACGCCATGGATAATCGAAGTTTCTATAAACCTACCTTTTCAGTATAGTACTATAATCAATGTAGATAGGTTTTGAAGTCACACCTATAACATTATCTTTTAAATGATTAATTTCCTGTGGTTTGTATTTGTCAACTCAAAAGCGGTCCACGAATCAGTTGAAAAAAGGTCCACTTATTTAGTTGGTTTTAGCCATGACATTGTCTCTTCAAATCGGTGACTTACTTCTCGTGAAATATCTAAGATATGTGATTTGTGAGCAAGTCTATCTACAATTGCACCAGTAAGCATCGGGTCTTTAAAAATCTCTTCCCAGCGATCAAAAGCCAAGTTTGTTGTTATGATTATTGATCCTTTATCGTTTCTATTTGATAATAAATTAAATAGTATTTCACAACCAATTTTGTCAAATGATACGTATCCCAGTTCATCTAAAACGACAAGACTGTACTTTTCAAATTTGGTTTTATATTGCGATAGTTTGCTTTCACTCATTGCTTCTTTTAACTCTATTATTAAGTTAGGTACAGAGATAAACAATACACTTTTGCCTTCCAAACACGCCTTAATACCAAGCCCAATACTATAATGTGATTTCCCGCAGCCAGGAGATCCTATTAAGATTATATTTTCTTTATTTTCAATGAACTGCAACGTTTCTAGTTCTTCGAATTTCGGTATAAATTTCTTATGGTACTTACTCTTGTCGAAGTCTTCTAAGTACTTGTTAAGAGGGAATTTAGCCCTTCTGAGTCTATGTTTTAAACCATTCTCAAGCCTTAGTTCTAATTCTCTTTCGAGTAGACGACTTATCAGCTCTCGGTGGGTCATGTTTGTATGGTTTGCTTCATCAAGAAGCATTTGATAATTGGTTTTTATATAGGGTAATTTTAGTATATGGGCCATTTCTTGTATTTGCATTTATTCCACCTCCGAGAAACATAATTCGTTATATCTAGATACTTGCCTTGTAGCGATGTTGCTAAGTGCAGTTTTATCTATGTGCATAGATGGAATAATATCGATATGAGATTTATTGTATGTTTCTAGAATCAATAGTATTTCTTCGATTGGTTTATCATCATTTTCTTGAATGATCTCTATGAATTTTTTCTTGTTTCTGCTAAAATTAGTATCATAGATGGCTTTTAACCTTGGTATGCTTTTTAGAGCGTGGGAGTTCTTGATTGCACCTGGTTTTTTGTTTAATGAGTTTAAGTAATGTTTAATTTTAATACTTATCTCGTTAGTACCATCTATTTTTTTGTGTTCACAAACGAGTATGTTGTTTGAATAAAAGCCTATTGTGTCGTAATATTTCTTGATTGTTATTAAGCGTCCTACAAGATACTCCGGTACTGAATAGTGGTTGTTATCAACTCGTACAAAACTATATTTATTTGGTTTTTGCACTGTAACTGTTGCAAGATCAAGCTTTGGTTTTGTAGGTTGAAGATGTTTTATTTCTTCAGAAATAGTGCTGTCTTTATTGAGTTCTATCAATATAGTATTCAAGTATTCACGTGCATCATCGAATGTCTTAAACTTATAAGTTAACGCAAATGCTTTGTTCCTAATTATCTTCACGCTGCCCTCCACATGACCCTTCTAATGTAAAGCTTTGCATTAGAAGGGTAATGAAAAGTATATGATAATGTAAAGTAAGGCTGTTAGATAACTATAAACAAAGTGATTCTAGTTGTTTTACTTTACATTTTCAATGGCTATATTTAATATAGGCGAGGTCGCCTACGTTAAATATAGGAGGTTATGATTATGGAACAAAAATATCAAACATTTGAACAACTGTCCTCAGAAGTAGTTAAATCCCTTCGGGATATGTCCTATTCCGAATCAAGGATAAGCCAATATCGTTCCGCGTGGCAAAAACTGGCTACTTTTATGGAAAACAATCAGATTGAGTATTATTCAGCGTCAGTAGGTGGAGCATTTATAGCTGACTTTATTGGTACTGGGAAATACGAGGAATTTAGCCATTGGGAAAAGAGCATAATCCGGTGTGTGGATGTTCTAACTGAATTTCAGTCTACAGGAACGTTCCAATACAGAAGGGCAAAGAAATCCTACCAATTTTATGGTTGCATCGGTAATCCTATGGTGGATTTCCTTAATCACCGAAAATCTTTGGGTATTACAGAAAATACGCTTGGTCATTACCGATTAAATCTTCATCGCTTTCTTAGTTTTTTTAATGAAGAAGGAGTCATGGAAACCGAAGCAATTAAAAAACAACACATTTTAGGATTTGTGAATCAGCTTGGTTTTTATACACCTGCAACGCGCCACAGCATGCTTACCACTTTACGTGGGTTTATGAGATATCTACATGACAATGGGTATACAGGGATTGACTTTTCATACCTAATTCCAAAAGACAATTACAAGAAGCAATGTAAACTACCCACGACATATACGAAAAATGAAGTTGAATCATTAATCAATACTGTTGACAGAAGTAGCCCAAAAGGGAAGCGTGATGCTGCTATGATACTATTGGCTGCACGATTGGGATTGAGGGCTTCTGACATCTGTCTGTTGAAGTTTGAAAACATACACTGGGAAAAGAATACAATTACACTTGTTCAACAAAAGACTAAAAATAAGATTGAGCATCCACTTTTAATAGAAATAGGAGAGGCTATTATCGATTATCTGAAGTATGGACGGCCTAAATCTGATCTTCCTTATGTCTTCCTACATGCAATCCCGCCATATAACTGCCTAAATAGATCGACTTTGCATAGCATTGTTACTTTTTATCTCCGTCGTGCTGGCATTAAAAACATAACAGAAAAGAAACATGGTCCTCATGCTTTGAGGCACAGTCTTGCTGGGCAACTACTGGAACAAAAAATACCCATCCATGTTATATCAGAAGTGCTAGGTCACAAGAATACCGAAAGCACAAAAACTTATTTACGAATAGACTTAACATCTTTGAGCCAATGCGCATTAGATGTTCCACTCTTAAAAACGCCATTTTATGCCAAGGAGGTGGAATGATGCCGAACTATTGTGGTATTTATGCTGGTTTAATCGAACAGTACATTGATTTCAAAAGAAACCTCGGTTACAAGTTTGTTGATGCCACTTACACACTTTCGTTATTTGACAGATTTACAATAGATAATGCCGTATTAAAACTCGGTCTATCAAAGGAGATTGTTGATAAATGGAGTGAGAAGCGTCCAAATGAATCAGACAAGACACGTTATGCGAGGATTCATTATATTGCAAAATTTTCCGCCTATTTAAATGATATGGGATATCCATCACATATACCGAGATTGCCTAAAAAGTACAGCAGTACGTTTGTACCACATATTTTCTCGAAAAAGGAAGTGAATGCATTCTTCGATGCATGTGATACGCTTAAAGTTAATAGACGATTTGAAACAACTGTGTATGTACTCCCCGCTTTATTTAGAATGCTATATGGCTGTGGCATCCGTATCAGCGAAGCGTTATCCCTAACATGTAAGGATGTTGATCTTGATGCAAAAAATATTATTGTCAGGGAAACGAAAAACGGCAAAGACCGAATACTCCCATTATCTGAAACACTAACTGAGGTGTGTATTCAATATAGGAATGTTCGTCCCGGCAAATATGAACCGAAAGGTTATTTTTTTATCAAGAACAATGGGCAAAAATGTAATGCCAAGGCAATATATGAATGGTTCAGAAAAATACTCTGGAATGCAGGAATTCCACATGGTGGGAAGGGTTTTGGCCCAAGAATGCATGACTTTCGTCACACTTTCAGTGTACACTCTCTTGTGAAAATGTCAGAAGCTGGGCTAGATTTATACTACTCACTCCCAATATTATCAAAATATCTTGGGCATCAGTCATTAGAGGCTACAGATAAGTATGTAAGGCTAACATCTGACATGTACCCTGATTTAATTAGAGAAGTAGATAACGTTTGTGCCTATGTATTTCCGGAGGTTGACCATTATGAAGCCGACTGATTTCTCTCGCTATCTGACAGGATTTCTTACAAAATACCTGCCAGGAGAAATGGGGTTCAGTATAAATACGATTGCCTCTTATAGAGACACATTTGTACTTTTCCTTACATTTATCAAGGATAAAAAAGGAATAAAAACAAATTCTCTGACGCTGGGCATGATTAATAAGGAAATGGTTATTCACTTTCTTGACTGGATAGAAACAGAGCGTGGCTGTAGTACAGCCACAAGGAACGTCCGCCTTGCGGCATTACACTCTTTCTTCCAATATCTCCAGTATCAGAGCCCCGATAATCTTTTGGAATGGCAGAGAATCCTTGGAATCCGGGTTAAGAAAACAGAAACAAAATCAATCAGTTACCTAACGCTTAATGGGATCAGACTACTTTTGGAAATGCCTGATCAGTCAACTAAAATAGGACGAAGAGATCTTGCTCTTTTGTCAATTATGTATGAAAGCGGTGGAAGAGTACAGGAAATCATTGACCTCACTCCGTCACAAGTACGTTTTGACAGACCATGTACTGTAAAGTTAATTGGTAAGGGGAATAAAGCCCGGATAGTCCCTCTGATGGATGCTCCGTTAGATTTATTAAATCGATATATGGATGAGCAGGGGCTGTTAAGTTTGTCAGCAAACATGTACCCATTGTTCTGTAACAAAAGAGGAGAAAAACTGACCCGGGCAGGGGTGAATTACATACTAGATAAATATGCACGCAAGGCTCGTATTAAAGATCAAATATTAATCCCAGAACGATTTAGCTGTCATTGTCTGAGACATTCAAAAGCTATGCACTTACTCCAAGCAGGAGTTAATCTCATATACATCCGTGATATACTAGGTCACCGTTCTGTCCAAACAACTGAAATTTACGCTAAGGTAGATTCAAAACAAAAAAGAGAAGCAATTGAAAAAGCATATACAGATGTTGTACCAAAAGGTGCACCTTCTTGGCAAAAAAGTGGAGATTTATTGGAATGGCTAAAAAGATTTGATAAATAAAATAGTGTTTGCGTTGCAGATAATGTAAAGTAAAACAGCGAGGGATCCTTTACTTACGGTTATTTAACAGCCTTACTTTACATTATCATATACTTTTCATTACCCTTCTCGTTTCCACTGAAACAATTAGTGACGTTGATATCGAATCCGTAGTAGAGTGACAATTTTAGCAAATTCTCATTGAGGACTTTTTCAGTTTTACCTATGAATTTTGATACTACATTTCTCATATTGTCGTACACAATCTCTGAATAAACGCCACCTAACATATCGAAGAAACGCACATGAGAATCCATAAAGACGTCTTGCTTTTGATTCTTATATAAATACGCCCATCTGAAATCAGCAGCTGGTGAAGATAGTACAGCTAGATGATAGGTATTGATCTCCCCGTTTATTTCTAACTTCACTTCGCCAAAATCATATTCAAGTCTTTGCCCTAAATCATATGATTGTTTAATAAAGCATTCCTTAGGTTTGTTTCTTTTTTCTCTGATTTTATTTGTAATAGTTGTATATCCAATATCAAACTTTTCATTGACTAGCATTTGGTGAATTTGCAAATTAGTCAGCTGTTGTTTATGTCGACCTAACTCTTTACACTTTTCAGATTCACTCTCTAGGATTTCGTCTAATCTGGTATCGATTTCTGCTGTGTACTTTCTTGGCTTTCTATTTTGAGCATTATACTTTGGTGCCTCGCATATTTTTTCTTGTACTTCTTGTACTTCTTTTTTATTAACGTCTAAGGCATTCAACAGAGTATTGTTCTTCTGGTACTCATTCCAATAGATTGCGACTGTTTTCCGATTGATGTTTAAAAGCTTGGCAGCTTTTCTATTGGATACACCTTGCTGCTTTAGTTTTATTATTGCATGTTTGTCCATTATCTCAATCACTCCATCCCACCCCTTTACTGCCATCATAACAGTAAGAGATTAGTGTTAAAGTACTGGACCGTTTTTCAATTGATATTATTCTATTAATGGGCCACTTTTAGAGTATCATAAACAGTGGTTGGTATATCTAGTATTTGTGTTGAATAGACTACTAGTATTAATCAATTAATAGAGGTGATCTAATGAGTGCAGTAAAGATTGTTGGTACATTGATTGTAGGTTTTTTCGTTGTTTTTGTAGCTAGAGTTGTCTATCTATTAACGCCTATATGGGCAAAAATTCAAGTAAGTCCTTGGTGGATTTATGCGATAATTGTCGGCATCCTCATAAGCGGCTATTTGTCATTTCGATACGCAAAAGATGAAAAGGAATTAGATGAGCGCTGGATTGAACAAGAAGGAGAAACGTTCATGGAGCCGATTCGAGAAAGGCGTCAAAATAAAAAAATCACAAATTTATAAAAAAAAAGAGAAAACGGTTCGCCGTTTTCTCTTTTTTTTTTGTTAGGCTATCAAGGTGCTTGCGCTTTTCATTGTCTAGCTCCAGCACCTAGCTTCTCGAATGTTTCAACTTACCATGCAGAGGCAAAAGAACGCCTCTGTATGGTAAGTATCCAACATACTCGCAGCTATCAAGGTGCTTGCGCTTTTCTTAGTAAATGTAAGCAGCGCCTACGATAACTAATAGAATAAACAATACAACGATTAATGTGAACCCTGCACCATACCCTGGTGTTGGCGCTGGTCCTGGGGGAATACAACCTGTCATGATTTATCATCCTTTCAAAATAATTTGAGGAATGGGTCCTCTCAATTACTGTATGTAGAGACATAGGATTTTGTACTGGGCGAAAACGGAATTATTAATTTAAAAAAGAAGTATGGCTCGATTATGAGCTCATACTCCTTTTAGTAAGTCTTATTTGTTAATAAGATGTTTATAACGGTCATCTTTAATATCAATAGTTGCAGTGTCAATTAGCTGTCGTTGAACCTCATCAAGGGGGCGTGATTGTCGTCTGCCAATTAATTCTTCTAATTCTTCTCTTACGTCTTCAAAAGTTTCTTCAAAAGGTATTCGGTCAGTCACTTTAATAATATGGTATCCGAATTGTGATTGAACAGGTTCACTAATTACATCAACTTCGAGAGAGAAAGCGGCTTGTTCAAATTCTGGAACCATTTGTCCCCTTTGAAATTCACCTAAGCTTCCGCCGTCAGCGCCAGATCCAGAGTCCAATGAATATTCTTGAGCAAGCTCGCTAAAATCTTCACCTTTATTTAGCTTGTCCATGACCTCTTGAACAGTTTCTATATCTTCAACTAAGATATGACTAGCTTGAAGTTTTTCTCCAGCATCATATTCCTGCTGAACTTCTGCTTCTGTCACATCGGCTCCTTCGGAAGCAATTTTTTGAATGATTAAATGCTGTTTTATTAAATTACGAAATTCATCCTCGGTACCAATACCTTCCGAAGCTAAAAACTGAGCATACTCATCTTCATCAGAAAGGCCATATGTTTCTTTTATATCATTAAGTTCTTCTGTAATCTCTGTCTCAGTAATGTTTAATTCTTGGGCGCGAACTTCAAAAATTGTCTGCTCAATTAATGAGGCAATCGCTACTTCACCATACTTTTCTTGTAGTTCCGCTTGTAATTGTGCTTCTGTAATGGCAACACCTTCAACTTCTGCAATAACACGACTTTCAGTATCTGCTTGGCCGCCATTACATGCTGATAATGCAATAAGGCTCGTCAAGGCTAATGCTGTTATTAATTTCTTCAATTTTTACAACTCCCCTTATTTTCTTGTAATTTACACAATCACTATAATAGCATAGAATAGTAAAAAAAGAAAAAACCCTCTTCTTCTTAAGTGAGGAGGATTTTTACATATGAAGATGTTAATAATATCGTCATCAGTATATTTATTGTCCGAAATACTTTTGGTTGTTTTTCATCGGGGATATCCTTTTGAATGCATAAAGTATTTGTCATTGTATTAATCATAAATAAAATAAACAACGCAAAAGGAACAGAAAGAATAAGCATAAGCATTTGTTACCTCCATTCAGTACATTACCATCTATAACTTTATCAAATTATCGATAAAAAAGAAAGTTTAAGTAAGAATATCTGCCCAATTTTTTTAAATGATTAACTAAAAAGTAGATCCACAAAAAAAGATAGATGCACATATAAAGCAAGGCACCTATCGTAAATTAATGACTGAACTTACTAAAGTTAAGCAAGAATACTACTTATTTTCTGCATTAAGGCTGGCTATAGAAACTAATTTCCCATCCTTCTCAGTAAAGTCTTGTTCTATTTTTTCTAATGTTTTATCAAATATTGACATAAAGTCAGGCCCATAGATGTGGCGAACAATGGTTATTACTTCTGAGAACTCAGGGAATTTCCCATAAAGTTCTTTAATTGGTAATGAACCTTCGTAAATTCCATATTGCTTCGGATCGTACACTTCTAATGTTTCAAGTAGGAGCTTTTCCCCTTTTTCAGTTAAGCAAACATAAGTATTCCGCTTGTCATTTTGCTTTTTTGAAAAAGTAAGTAATTCTCTTTCCTCTAATTTTTTAGAAAAGTTAAATGCCGTTGAAACGTGCATGACTCCAAACTTGGCAACGTCAGATATTGAAGCACCTTCAAGTTGATAAGCAATTAGTAGGATATGGTGCTCGTTAATATTTAAATCGAATGGTTTTATCCAAGTTTGCCAATCCTTTTCAATAGACTTCCATAAAGCTTTACTTAGTTGAGCAACTTTATGACTAAATATGATTGATTGTTTTATGGAGTATGGCGAATTTGTATCCATATAAAACCCCCGTCTAAATTTCGAATATTCAT
The DNA here is from genome assembly GCA_031761875.1 of Bacillaceae bacterium IKA-2. Lineage (GTDB taxonomy): Bacteria > Bacillota > Bacilli > Bacillales > Anaerobacillaceae > Anaerobacillus. The sequence goes on from CP134492.1 coordinate 736,273, forward strand.
TTATTTTTAAATAAAATGATATTTCTATAATATCATAGAAAACAAAATCATAACAATATAAATTTTAATTTATTGTACTTTTCTGATATTTATTAATATAGGCACCTCGGAAAATATAAAAATCTTTGAAAATAACTATTTTAAAGGAGTGAATATCATATTACTAATGAATTAGCCACATCAAGCTAAACCACATTTTCAACCCTCATTAAAAGTAAAAGTTTGTTATTATTTTTGTTTTATAAAAAACTAAGGCTTCCGTCGACAAATTGAAGACAGGAAGCCTTAGTTTTTTCAAATTATTTCCATTCCCTTAAATTAATTAGCTATTCTGTAAAAGTAAAGAAAAAACTAATTTGATAACGGTTTTTTAATTTCTGCCTCTAATTGATCAATGGTTTCATGAAGTTCTTGAATGCTCTTTTGAATATCTGTAATTGTTGGCTCCACATCTTTCCGCCACTCTTTAACACAGTTCTGGACATCTGATGAGACGGTTTTAATTGTAGATGCACTTTCTTTTGCAGCAGTCTCGACTTGATAGCTTAGTTGTTGAGTTTTTTCTTTAAATGTAGAAAGTGAATTTGTAAGCTCATTTACGTTATTAGTAATTACTTTTTGAATTTCATTTCCCGACTTAGGTGTTGATAATAATGTTATTGCCCCACCGATAAGACTTCCTGTTACAAAACCATAAAATAGTGATTGTCCACTCATTTTTCACCATTCCTTTCCTAATTTTATAAGTATCCATTTTTCATTTAGATTATCACACTTTAAGCAATGTTTGAATATAATTATGATATTTCAATAATATTCTTTTTAGCACGGCAATAATATTAAACTATTAACGTATATAAAGGGGGTGATTTAGTTTACAGCTTTATTTTGGTCTAAAAGAAAATATACAAGTATTGACGTGCATGCCGCTCGTGACCAAAGTGCTTACGCATTTCTAGTTAGTTGGTCTCTCTAAATTTTCTCATAAAGGCTTGTAACGCCTCACAGGCTTCAAATGGGACTGCGTTGTATGTAGAAGCTCTGCAGCCCCCGACTGAACGGTGACCATTTAACCCTACAAAGCCAATTTCCTTCGCTTCTTGTAAAAACTTTTTACTTAAGTCATCAGTAGGTAGTTTAAATGTAATGTTCATCAGAGAGCGGCTCTCAGCCGATGCATGACCTTGATAAAAACCGTTACTTTCATCAATAGCGTTATAAATAAGAGCAGCTTTTTCTTCATTAGCTTGAGCCACTTTTTCAACACCACCAAGACCTTTAACCCATTGCAATACATTTTTCAACATATAAATCGCAAAAGTTGGTGGTGTATTGTACAAGGAATTATTTTTCGAAAAAGTATCATATCTCAGTATAGTAGGTACATCTTTATTTTCTCTTTCAAGTAAATCCTTACGAATAATTACTAGCGTTACCCCTGATGGACCAAGATTTTTTTGAGCGCCTGCATAAATCATTGCAAACTTATCAATTGGCAAAGGCTTGCTCAAAATATCACTAGACATATCGGCGATTAACATATTATTTTTTACGGAAGGAAATTGTTTCCACTGTGTGCCAAAAATCGTATTATTAGATGTGATGTGTAAATAGCCATCATCTGCAGATAGATTTAATTCTGATAATTTTGGAATTCGATTGTAATTAGTTTCTTTCGAACTTGCTGCAACTGCTGTTAAGCGACCTAATATTTGTGCTTCTTTCAATGCTTTTTCAGACCACGAACCAGTTAGTACGTAATTTCCAACTTCATTGTCACCTAAAATGTTCATTGGGATCATTGGAAATTGTAAACTAGCTCCCCCTTGTAAAAAAAGAACCTCATAGTTATCTGGAATTGCTAGAAGTTCCTTTAATAATGCTTGTGCCTCATTATGAACAGCCTCATATTCTTTACTCCGATGGCTTAGTTCCATAACTGACATGCCTGTGTCTTTAAAATTAATTAATTCTTCTTGTGCTTGTCTTAAAACTACTTCTGGCAATGCGGAAGGTCCTGCATTAAAATTATAAGCTCTTTTCACTGTTTCCCACTCCTAACTTAACAATTTGTTTGCGCGTTTACGCGTTAAATGGTTAAAATAATAAGTATATCCTATCATGTTAGTGATAAGAATAGTATCCTTTTTAAAAAAGTAGAAAGTAGAAAGTTAGAAAATTGGAAAGTAGAAGCTAAATCAAAAGTACTTAAATTGTTTGAACTTCTTAACTAACCAACTGTTCAATGGCCCTTAAGGCTTTTAACTAGCTTTCCAACATTCCAACTTTACTTAACTGATGCTGCAATTTCCTTAGCAATTTGTTGTAAATGTTCGTTAGTATATTGGTCACTGTGATCTTTCCAAACTGCTCCAAATCCATCCCCTTTTCCATATCTAGGAATAAGGTGGAGATGATAATGAAAAACAGCTTGTCCTGCTGGTTTTCCGTTATTATTTAAAATATTTAAACCAACAGGAGCGTATGTTTCTTTTATAGCATTTGCAATTTTAGGTACAACGCTAAATAGTTCTTTAGCTGTATCGGGTTTTAATTCAAAAATGTCTTGTTGATGTAATTTCGGGATAACAAGAGTATGCCCCTTAGTTACTTGACTTATATCTAAAAAAGCTAAGACATGTTCATTTTCAAATACTTGTGCAGCTGGTATATCGCCATTAATAATTTTACAAAAAATACAGTTTTCATGAGTTGTCATTTTTTAACAATCCTTTCTGAATTTTTTTAGAAAAGGGTTAATTGGTTAGACTAAATTTAGCCAAATTTTATCATAAATAGACAGCAAATGCTAATACACATTGACTATGTCTATAGTATATCGAATTCACTTAAAAAATTAGAAGTTCACGTTATTTTCAAAAATATGTATAACCTTTGTGTTTTGCTGTGTTATAATTTAGAAAATTATAAATATTCACTGAGCAAAAGAGAGGGTGCTTTTATGCATGTACCATTATTAGTTACAGACTTTTTAGACCGAGCGGTCACTCTGTATGGTGAAAAGGTTGCTGTCATTGATGATCATAAAACAATTACTTATTATCAACTTAATGAACGAGTAAATCAACTTAGCAAAGGCTTAACTGATTTAGGAGTCCAAAAAGGCGAAAAAGTTGCTTATCTGGCACCTAATACTCTAGAAATGCTAGAAGGTTTTTATGGAGTTTTTCAATTAGGCGCAATAATGGTTCCACTCAATATTCGACTTCAACCCCATGATTATTCATTTATTTTAAATCATAGTGAAAGTAAAGTTTTACTAGTTGATCAGGAACTTCTCCATTTAGTTGAACCGATTATTAAAGAATTAAAAACAGTAGAAAAAATAATTATCCATAACTGTACAGAGGATGATAATCGTTTTATAAATTATGATACATGGTTAACTCAATTTGATTCAACTGAATATCAGCGTCCCGCTCTAGAAGAAGCGGATGTCGCAAGTCTACTTTATACAAGTGGTACAACAGGAAGCCCTAAAGGAGTTATGTTAACGCATCGTAACAACTATTTACATGCATTATCGACGATGCATCATCTTTGCATTACTGATCAAGATACATTGCTACATGTTTTACCAATGTTTCACGTAAATGGTTGGGGGTCACCATTTAGTTATACAGCTAATGGTGCGACGCAAGTGATGCTCCGTAAAGCATTACCAGAAGTCATTTTCGATAAAATTCAAAAATATGGTGTGACAGTAGCACATATGGCACCAACGATTTTAAATTCGTTACTAGAATACTATGGTCGATTCCAACCAAAAATCGAGCAAAATATGCGTGTTGTTATTGCAGGTTCTGCACCACCACCGGCTTTTGTTCGTCGAGTTGAAGAAGATTTAGGGTGGGAGTTCCTACAAGTATATGGAATGACAGAAACAACGCCGTTAATAACAACTTCAAGAATTCGTTCAGAGCAAACTGCACTACCGAAAGAGGAACAATATCGATTAAAGGCGAAAGCTGGATATGCGATGATTGGTGTTCAAGTCAAGGTAGTGAATGATGATGGAAACGAAGTTGCTCCGGGAGCTAATGAAATTGGTGAAATTATCACTCGTTCCAATGGTGTTATGAAGGGTTATTGGAAAAATGATGAAGCGACAATGGATACAATTAGAAATGGCTGGCTTCATACTGGGGACATGGCCATTGTTGATGAACATGGTCATATTGATATTGTTGATCGCAAAAAGGATGTTATTATAAGTGGTGGTGAAAACATCTCGTCAATTGAGGTTGAAGGTGTCTTGTATGAACATCCAGCCGTACTAGAAGCAGCAGTAGTTTCCATTCCTCATGAAAAGTGGGGCGAGGTTCCTCATGCCGTGATCGTCATACGTGAAGGACAAACTGCTACTGAAGAAGAGATCATTAAGTTTTCGCGAGAAAAACTTGCGCACTTTAAAGCTCCAAAATCAATTTCCTTTGCAGATGAACTACCAAAGACAGCTTCTGGAAAAATTCAAAAAGTCCAAATCCGCAAGCAGTTTTGGGATTCAGATCGGTTAGTAAATTAATAATTAATAAAAGGATGGCTCATTAAGAGTCGTCCTTTTATTTGGCAAGTGTAAGCGCGCTTACGCATTTCTTTTCCCTTGAAAATTTGATACTATAACTTTAGTGAAACTTTTCTTTATTAAGGAGCTTAAAATGATTAAATTATTGCAGTTAGATCATGTCTATGGTGGCTATCATCAAGGGAAGCCGGTATTACACGATATATCTTTTTCTGTTAATAAAGGAGAGATTGTCGGCTTAATCGGCTTAAATGGTGCAGGTAAAAGTACAGCAATTAAACATGTGTTAGGGTTAATGGAGGCACAAAAAGGTGAAATTCGTATTAATGGTAAGAGGTTTTTAGAAGATCCTAACGAATACCGACGCTCTTATTCATTCATACCAGAAACGCCTATTTTATATGAAGACTTAACATTACAAGAACATTTACATGTAACCGCGATGGCCTATGGTCTTCATTCAGAAGAGCTAGCAGAGAGGAGTGCCCTATTATTAAAAGAATTTCGGATGGAGAAAATGCTTCATTGGTTTCCAGGTCATTTCTCAAAGGGGATGCGGCAAAAAGTAATGATTATGTGTGCTTTTTTACTTTATCCACCCCTTTATATTGTTGATGAACCTTTTATTGGTTTAGATCCAATTGCGATTAAATCATTATTAAACCATTTTGTCGATATGAAAGAAAAAGGAGCGGGTATTTTGATGTCTACTCACATTCTTTCGACTGCTGAGCGTTATTGTGACCGATTTATTATGCTCCATCACGGTAAGATTATCGTTGAAGGTACATTAGACGAACTAAGAGAAAAAACAGGTATGGCTGCTAGTGCCCCTCTCGATGATATCTACATTGAAATAACGAAGGAAGATTAATATGAATACTATTCATGAACTTTGGAGCAAACGAGTAAAAGATTACTGGAATATGGCGATACGCTATTTACGCTTAATAGGTAACAGTGGGTTTTTATTTACAATTTATATTGCCATTATCGCGGGGAGTTACTATTATAGCGAATTAATAAAGTGGTTACCTGAAACGTTTCCAGCGCCATTATTTTTAGCGTTAATAACAGCTTTTCTTTTAACAAAAAGTCCGCTCCGGACATTTGTGAAAGAAGGCGATCTCGTTTTTTTATCCCCGTTGGAAGGAAAGCTAGCGGCTTACTTTCGCTCTTCACTATATTATTCTTTTCTGATCCAAAGCTTTGTAATCATCTTAGTGATTGTTCTTTTAACTCCTTTATACCGAAATTTTCTTGTTGATGATCCTAGAAGTCTTTTACTGATCATTGTTGTTTTACTTGTTAGTAAAGCCTGGAACTTAGCGGCACAGTCGGAAGAAGGTAGACTATTATTTACAGCTCAGCGAACTAGTCATAAAGTAGGTCGTTTTTTTATTAATATTTGTTTAACATATTTCTTATTTGCCCAAGCGACCCTATGGTTTATTTTAGCTTTACTGTTTATAAAAGGCCTGCTATTTTTCTTTTATTATCAACACCTTAAAAAACAGCATAGTTTAAAATGGGAATATTTAATTGAAACGGAAGAACAAATGCTAATGTTTTTTTATCGTATTGCTAATGCCTTTACAGATGTGCCAAAATTAAGCACAAAAGTAAAAGCACGTCGAATGTTCAGTTGGATCCCAAACTTGCTTCCGTTTAAACAAGCAACAACGTTTCATTATTTGTATGTAAAATCATTCACTCGTGCAAATGATTATTTTGGAGTTTATCTGCGGTTATTAATGATTGGGGTTCTTTTATTATTTTATATTCAAATTGATTTTGGGGCGGTTTTCATCTCGCTGTTGATCATCTATATGTCAGCACTTCAGTTATCGACGCTATGGAATCATCACAGTTTAAAGATTTGGATCGATTTGTACCCGATTAATGGTCAAGTACGTAAAAAATCATTTAGTAACGTCGTATTATCGTTGCTGATCATAAAAACATTTGTATTCGCCTTAGCCACATTTATAGCAACAGCTAATTTTATTGAAACGGGTCTCGTATTAATTATAGGTAGCGCTGTTAGTTATCTGTATGCCAACTTTTTATTACATAAAAGAGCTGAAGCTAGAGGTTGATCCCTCTGCTATCAGCTCTTTTGGCTTGATTAAGATGTTCAAAATGGTGATACGGCTAACATAAGTGTGCTTAAGTTTCCTCAGAATAGTGTAAAGCTAGATTACCAAGTAGCTTTGCTGATATCAACATTGCTTTTTCATCAAAATCGAATTTCGGATGGTGGTGTGGGTATGCATGATCCCAAATTGGATTCTTAGCTCCCGTAAAGAAAAATGCTCCTTTGACGTGATGGAGGTAGTATGAAAAATCTTCGCCACCCATTTGTGCCACCATATTTTCAATTTCGGTAATTTCAGGAATTTCTTTAGCTGAAAGGGCTACTTGAAGCGCTTCTTCATGATGATTAACTAGTGCAGGGTAACCTCGTTGATAAAGTAAGTGACCAGTAACATCTCCAGATAAACAAATTCCGTCTACAACTCTTTGGATTTCTTTTTCTAACAGTACTTGAACGTCTTCACTAAAAGAACGGGCAGTACCGATAATTTTGGCTGAATCCGCGATAACGTTAAAGGCGTTTAAAGCTTCAAAGGAACCGATAGAAATAACTGCCGCATCCATTGGATTAATCCTCCGACTGACAATTTGTTGAAGTGCCAACACAAGCTGGGCGCCAATAACGATTGAGTCTTTTGTTTCATGGGGCTTTGCACCGTGTCCGCCCTGGCCTTTAATGGTTATTTCAAAGCGATCGGCTGCTGCCATTATTGGACCTGATTTATATTGAATTTTTCCAGTTGGCTCTGTTGCCCATAGGTGTGTCCCAAAAATATAGTCAACGCCTTCCAAACAGCCGTCTTTAATCATCGCGACGGCGCCACCGGGTGCTTCCTCTTCAGCATGTTGATGAATAAATACAATCGTTCCACTTAATTTGTCTTTCATACCATTAAGTGCCTTTGCTAAACCAAGTAAACTAGCTGTGTGCCCGTCATGACCACATGCATGCATGACGCCAGTTTTTTTTGATTTATAAGGAACATCTTTTTGATCTTCAATTGGCAAAGCATCAAAATCTGCTCGCAAAGCGATGGTTTTCCCGGGCTTTGCACCTTTTAGGGTAGCAACTACTCCGCGCTCACCAACATTTTCTAAAACTTCATGTCCTAGATTACGATGAAATTCTGCGATAAGCTTCGGTGTCTCTACTTCTTGATGTGATAATTCTGGATTCTCGTGTAAATGGCGCCGTAATGAGATCATTTCGTCGTACTGCTGATCAATCAAAGCAAATAGAATTTCTTTCATAGGGGCCTCCATCTTAATTTAAGATTTTTTTGAAAAATATAATGTTGAAAGTGGCAAGAAAAAGCTAAACCAATAGCTCTTAGAGTTATGGGATATACCAAATCAACTAACGACTAACCGACAATTTCACTTCGGCCACTCAAATTGTTATTGGAATAAATTGAGCTAACCAGCCTGATATACGAGCAAAAAGACCAGTGTATAATAGGATACCTAAGATGATCATAATGATCCCGCTACCCTTTTGAATGAGAGGGAGATACTTACTGATTTTTTTAATTTTATTTAATGATTTCGAGAACAATAGAGCAACAATTAGAAAGGGAATTCCTAAACCAATTGAATAAACAAATAGTAAAAACATACCTGAAGCCATAGACCCGCTTTGAGCTGCCAATATCAAGATTGAAGAAAGCACTAATCCGATACAAGGCGACCAACCCGCTCCGAAGATAAGACCGAATCCAACAGACCCAAAGAAACTTGTCGATTTTTTTGGTTTAGACTGAAGGCGCTTTTCACTCATTAACATTTTAAATGAAAATACTCCATACATCTGTAACCCCAAGACGACAATAACGATGCCACCTAGTTTTTCTAGTAGTTCGCGATTTTTCATAAATAATTGTCCAAACGCCGTACTAGATGCCCCTAATAACATGAAGATAATCGTGAAGCCAATAATGAAACCAATACTTCTTGAGATAATGATTTTTCTGTCTGCATTAAGCTGGTTGTTTGATATTGATGTTCCAGTTAATTGTGCTAGATAAGCAGGAACTAACGGAAATATACAAGGGGATAAAAATGAAACAATCCCAGCAAACAATGCAAGTCCAATTGCTAAAAAGGAAAATTCTTCAATGACCAAATTAAACACCTTCTAACTGTAATTTTGAATGATGAATCAGTAAAGAAAGAATTATCAATGAATTTATTAAGGAAATTCAACACTCGTAATTCTATTTTACCATGTACAATTGTTAACAACTTGAAAACAATCTTGTAACTTTATGATACCGCGCTTCGTAAATAAAATAAAGTCGTATAATTTCAGTATTAGTCGAAGATACGCTAAAATAGCGTAAAGATGAATGTTACGTAATAATTGGCACCGGCATTTAAGTTAAAAAAATTTTACTTTCTTACCTTACATGAAAGGGGGGGCGATTGGTGCGAAAAAAATTAATCATTGGCACCCTACTATTTTCAATAATATCAGTATTAAGTGTTTCTATTTATATAAGTATTATTTTTGCTGGAAACTATGCAATTGATAATAAAAAGCTTGTCATGGATGCAACGACTACATTAGTTGATGGAGATGGGGAAGTAATTACAAAACTGTTTGTTGAAAATCGACAAATTGTCGCGATTTCCGCTGTACCTACTCACGTTCAGGATGCTTTTGTGGCCGTAGAGGACGCCCGGTTTTATGGTCATCGCGGCATCGATTTCCGATCAATAGGTCGAGCTCTTTATAAAGATATAATCGCTCGGGCAAAGGTCGAAGGTGGAAGTACAATTACTCAGCAATTAGTGAAAAATACGTTTTTATCTAATGAAAAGACATGGATGCGAAAAACCAAAGAAGTTTTGATCGCAATTAACCTTGAACGTCGTTATAGTAAGCAGGAAATTCTTGAAATGTATTTAAATCGGATCTATTTTGGTCACGGGGCATATGGAATTCAAGCTGCTTCTGGACTTTATTTTAATAAAGACATTGCGGAGTTAACAATTGATGAAGGGGCCTTATTGGCTAGTTTACCAAAAGCACCAAATACATTTTCGCCGTTTAATAATCCTGAATTAAGCAAACAACGAAGAGACCTGGTTTTAAGTGTAATGGAGCAAAGAGGTTACTTAACAGGAGAAGAAACAGTTAGCTTACAAGGTCGAACAGTAAGTGTAGATTTCAATAAAATATCTGAAAATCCGGCTTACTTGACGTATGTGGATATGGTATTAGAGGAAGCGGAAGTGAAGTATCAGCTAACAAGCACTGAAATATTAAGAGGCGGCTACACAATTGTTGTTCCGATGGACATGGCTACCCAACAAACGGCATATGAAAAGTTTCAGGATGGAAGCTATTTTCCTAGTGACGGACCTGATCAAAAATCGGAAGCAGCTTTAGTATTGCTAGATAACGAAACAGGCGGTGTTCTAGCTGCTCAAGGAGGCCGCGACTATGTTAGACGCGGACTAAATAGGGTAAATGTTTCTCGTCAACCTGGATCAGCAATTAAACCATTAGTCGTTTATGCTCCCGCTTTAGAAAGTGGACTTTATCAGCCCTATTCTTTGCTACAAGATGAATTGACTGATTATGATGGCTATCAGCCTCGTAATTACAATAATCATTATGAAGGCGCGATAACAATGTATGATGCCTTAAAGGATTCTGCTAATGCACCTGCAGTTTGGTTATTAAACGAACTGACTGTGAATGAAGGTAAAAGCTATTTAAATGAAATTGGCATCGAAATCGAGGATGATGGCTTAGCTTTAGCATTAGGGGGAATGAAACAAGGTTTATCGCCACTACAATTAGCAACGGCATTTCGTCCTTTTGCAAAAGAAGGAAAATTAGTCAAACCTTATTTTATTACGAGTATTTATGATCGTAATAATGTAGAAGTTGTCTCAGTAACTACTTCTGAACGAAAGGTAATGTCTTCCCAGACAGCTTGGTATATGACAAGAATGCTAGAAGCTGTAGTTACAGATGGAACTGGGCACCAGGGTGATTCAAAGATAGCAGTAGCAGGGAAGACAGGAACAACTTCTTACACAGAAGTAGAAGGGGCATCTAGAGATGCATGGTTTGTCGGATATACACCAAATGTAGTTGGGGCTTTATGGATGGGCTTTGATCGAACTGATCCTGATCATTACTTAACTGTTGGGAGTTCGTATCCGACTAAATTATTTAAAGAAATTATTAATGAAAACGAATTGAATTCGAGTTCGCTGGCATTTACAAAGCCTACAAATGTCAAAGAGTTAGAATCACCAGTTCGTTTTGTTGAGATCAATGATTTACAAGCGCGATTGTCTTTTAAAGGATTAGGGTTAAGTATTGAGCTACTTTGGTCAGCATCTACTGACACAAGATTAATTTATAATATATATGAAGTCAGTGACAGTGGTCGCTTAATGAAAATCGGCGAAGCAAAAGGCGAAGGGGAATATAGCGTTCGAGGTATAAATTTATTTTCGATGAATGAATACGTGATAAAGCCATTCAATCCACAAACAAATCTTGAAGGTAAACCCTCAAATCAGACGAAAGCAAGCTTTTCGTTTGCTCGTGGAGACGATTTAGAATAACCTAAACTCTAATAAAAGCTCGCAAAAAAACTAAAGCTTCTCACCATTAGGTGAGAAGCTTTAGTTTTTTTTGAAAAGGTAAGAAAGTATATACGTTTTTAATTAGAAATCTGTATAGCTCCAGGCGCCATCGGCTCGAACACTTCAGTCCTGCAGTTGCGGTCTAAGAGCTGACCGCTACGAACAGGCCTTCCAGTGTTTTTCGTCGATAGGCGGGCGCCTTGGGCTTTTCTTATAAAAAGTAAGTTTTCAGTACATACACATAATCCATCCAGAGTTGGAGAAAAATACTATAAGGGAAGTTCAAAAGTCCGTTAACCATAAATATCGAATCGGGGGCGTAGAGGAAAATGCCACTGGACAATGCATTTTTTTACGAGGCCTTGATTAGCCTCCTTTGGAACAAGCACTATTATTATGAAAGTAATGAGGGTGAAGTCAATATGAGTGATTTAATCGATCGGATTTTAGGGTTTCTGCCTCATCGTAGTACGATTTGGACGGCTATTAGTTTAACGATATTTATGTTTACAGTTCAACGCCTAAGCGATTGGGTAATAAAAAAGGTTCAGCTTCCTTGGATGGAAGAAAAAAATCAGCAACAAAGAAAAGTAGTTGAGAAAGAAGAAAGTAAGTAGGTGTAGCAGTGAATCAAAATAGCTATCAGATTTCAAAACTTGAAATGACGATTACGTTAATTACGATGATTATTGGTGTAGGGATTTTAACGCTTCCAAGGGCCTTAGCGGCGGCAGTTGGAACTCCAGATGGTTGGATTTCAATTATCATCAGTGCGGTGATAAATATGCTGATTGTTTATCTAATTGTAAAGTTACATCGAAATTTTCCTAATCTGACTTTTTTACAATTTATTTGTAGCAGTTCGCTAGGGAAATGGATAGGTAAGCCTTTAGGGATATTTTTCATGGTTTATTTTATTTTCTTTCTTGGTTTTGAAGCACGTATTTTATCAATTGTGGTTAAAATGTATTTGCTTGATCGCACTCCTTTTGAGGTAACGGTGCTGTTAATTTTTTTGACGACAACCTACGCAGTCACAAAAGGAGTGCAAGGGATCATCCATTTAAATTTATTATTTTTACCATTTTTATCAGCAGGGGTAATTATCTTAATTATCTTTAATTTACCTGAGGCTCAGTTTGATGTCATTCTACCGATAACTGCTGAAGGATTTACACCTATTTTAATGGGACTGCAAGAAACAATATTCTCTTTTGCGGGAGTTGAAATATTATTTTTCTTTCTCGCTTTTATGAAATTAAAAGACATGAAGGCGGCTAGTTTCAATGTTGGGATTGCTATAGTTACAGGTATATATGTAGTGATTGTTCTTTTGAGCTATACGATTTTATCTTTCGAATCAAGTGAAATTATTGTGTTTCCATTAGTGTCTTTGGCAAAGGAGGTAGAGTTAATTGAAGGGGTCCTTGAAAGATATGACCCATTAATGATTACAATTTGGGTTATGACCATTTTTAACACAATGGCGATCGCTCATTTCCTCGCAACAAAAATAGTAAAGGATGAATTCTTGAAAAAAACTCGGGTTTCGACGATTGCTATATTGATTACGTTTTTGGCATTTATTAGTACGTTTATTCCAAACTCGCTTCAAGAAACATTTATGATGGGTGAATATGTAGCTTATCTGGGTTTGGGGTTAATGATAGTTAGTCTACTAGTAGGATATTTATTCGTTTGGTTTAAAACAGGCAGTAAAAAGCAAGGGGAAAGTGAGGTGATCTAGAGCATGAGAAAAGTTATTATCGCTATTTTATCATTGTTATTGTTGACCTCGTGTTGGGACTTAACAGAAATAGAAGAAATTGGCTTTGTTTTAGCGGTAGCCATTGATCCTCTTTCAGAAGAAGAGTTAGCGGAGTATAAAAAGCAGTACAAGAAAGAAACTGGTCAAAAGGCCAGACAAATGTATAAAACATCGTATCAAGTCGTCATTCCAAGCATGATTGTAGAAGAGGGAGCTAAATTAGAGGATAAAGCATTTTTTAACATTAAGACAGTGGGTAGTACGAACTTTAAGATGGCACGGATAACTTCAGCTAGAATAAGTCGTCGTTTAAATTTCCAGCAATTAAAAGTTATCATTATTGATGAGCACTTGCTAAAAACAGGAGATTTGGCAAAGTTTATCGACTTTTACATAAGAGATCATGAAATGAATAGGGATACTTTAGTATACGTATCTAAAGGAGGTGCGAGTGAGGTTTTAGAAACAAAGCTGCCTCTTGAAAGTATGGTTGCACTCTCAATTAAGAAAATTCAGGATCATTATCTGCAACAACACAGTATGCCAGCCCCAAAACGAATTGGTGAAATGGCTACGTCTGTCCTTGATGAGAGTAGTTTTATTGTTCCGCGAATCGCTGCAGTAGGAAAAGAACTAATTATGGCTGGTGCAGCGGTGATTTTAGGAGGGAAGAACGAAATGATCGGTTGGTTAGGTGAAGTTGATGTAATGGCTCATAGGTTAATTGTCGGAGAAGCAAAAAACCTTGTAATAGAGGGGAAAGTAAATGAGCAATTGTTTGATTTTGAGGTCGATAATTTTGATTCGGAGATTAATTATCAACTGAAAGAGGGGCAAGATTTTTTTGAAATTAATCTAAGAGCAGAAGGTTTTTTTGTTGAAAATTGGTTAGATGATCTCGCTATCGGTGAGGAAGAAACGAATAAAAAGTTAGAAGCGGCTCTCGAAAAAGAAATCGAGCGATTAGCAACAGAATTTGTTGAGAAGATGCAGAGTGAATTCCAGGTAGATATTTTTGAACTTGGTAAAATTGTAAAAAAGAAAAATTATCACCGTTGGAAAGAAATGAAAGAAAACTGGGATGGGGAAGACGGCTATTTTTCAAAAGCTAACATTGAAATAAATGCAGAGGTAAAAATTAGGCATCAGATGATTATTGAACAGTTGGGATAGGTGGAAGCAATGTTAAAAAAACTTTTTTCAAAGTTAAATACAAAGGAAGTTAGTGAAGCTCAAGACGATCAGATTGTCATGAATGAAAGTATTGATGACACGGTTGCCTCAATAAAAAAAATCGTTGGTGGAAGTGACGATATTATTCAGCGTGATTTCTTGATCGGTAAGAAAATCCGCGCGACGCTGTTTTTTGTCGATGGTTTATCTGACTCCGATAGCATTGAAGAAGATGTGCTGCGCCCACTTATCAATTTCACTGATGTCTCTCGCTATGATAAAAAAACAGAATTTATCAAGTATTTAGAAACTGAAGTAGTGACGTTTAGTGAACTGAAAACAGAAGGCTCACTTGAAAAAGCAATGGTACCGTTTTTATCTGGAGAAACAATCTTAGTCATTGATGGGATTAAAGAACTGATTCTGCTAGAAACACGTAAATTTAACGAGCGTAATATTACTGAACCAGAAAGTGAAATCGTTATTCGAGGACCAAGAGATGGTTTCGTTGAGACACTTCACACGAACGTATTACAAGTTCGTCGCAGAGTCAGAGATCCAAATTTAACAGTTCAATTCGGTATTTTAGGGAAGAAGTCCAAAAGTGATTTTGCGATTCTTTATCTAAAAGGAGTCGCAAATGAAGAGCATATAAAAGAGATGCGCTATCGAATTAGTTGTATTGATAATGATCAAATCATTGATACTGGAACAATGGAACAATTTATCGAGGATAATGTCTTATCTTTCTTTCCGCAAATATTGAGAACAGAGCGTGTCGATAAAACGGTGATGGCCTTAATGAATGGACAAGTCGTTGTTTTTCATGATGGTAGCCCTTTTAGTTTAATTGCACCTGTCACGTTCCATATGTTGTTTCGTTCTCCTGAAGACTACTATGATCGTTATTTTGTCGGTTCGTTAGTAAGATCACTTCGATATGTGTCTGCATTTGTTGCAACGTTTCTTCCTGCCATTTACATTGCAATGGTTTCGTACCACCAAAGAATGATTCCAACGACACTCGCCCTTTCGATTGCGGGGTCACGGGAAGGTGTACCTTTCCCAGCTTTTATTGAAGCTTTAATAATGGAGGTCACGTTTGAACTATTAAGAGAAGCAGGAGTCCGTTTGCCGAGGGCTGTTGGGCAAACAATTGGCATTGTTGGTGGTCTTGTTATTGGTGATGCTGCTGTAAGGGCAGGGATTGTTAGTCCAATCATGGTTATTGTCGTCGCTATGACTGCGATCGCTTCTTTTACTCTTCCAGATTACAGCGTCAGTACTACTTCAAGAATCCTCCGATTTATTATGATGATAAGTGCTGCGGTTTTGGGGTTGTACGGAATTCTAATCGTTTATATTTTCATAAACATTCACTTAGTTGGTTTGAAAAGCTTTGGAACGTATTACACGTCTCCTTTCGCACCTTACCGATTTGAAGAGTGGAAAGATTTAGTATTTAGGGCACCGTTAAGCTTGTTAAAGGACCGTTTTTCGGAATTAAACCCTAAGGATAAAAAGCGTCAAGGCGAGTAGCTACCTCTAAAAATTTAACGATTTTAAGAATTTTTAAATTTTATTAATAAGAATGTTATTTATATCACATATAAATAACTAAATTGCTAGTAAGATTAACATATGTTTCCGTAAATAGCTCAATTTTATGACAACTTTCTTATTCGTCTATACAGCTAAAGTAAGAAACGATATAGTAAAGAGAGAATATAGAAAAAAATGGTTTAGAAAACATAATGTTTAAAATGTATTGGGTTATTAAAAAAGAAGAAACAATGTAAATAGAAGGGTGAGGGTATAATATGACAACGAAATTCAACGACAATTTTTTAAAGGCTACTAGAGGGGAAAAGGTGTCACATGTTCCGGTATGGTATATGAGACAAGCGGGAAGATCTCAACCAGAGTATCTTGCTATTAAAAAGAAATACTCTTTGTTCGAAATCACTCATCAGCCAGAGCTCTGCGCTTATGTAACAAAGCTTCCAGTTGACCAATATAACAATGATGCCGCAATTTTATATAAAGATATTATGACGCCGCTGCCCGCGATTGGTGTGGACGTGGAGATTAAGGCTGGGATAGGACCAGTAATTGCTAATCCGGTTCGTACATACCAAGATGTAGAAAAATTAGGTAAGATTAATCCAGAAACAGATGTAAAATATGTATTGGATACGATTAAGCTATTAAGGGAGCAATTAAACGTACCGCTAATTTCTTTCGGCGGAGCACCTTTCACCCTTGCAAGCTATATGATTGAAGGCGGTCCTTCAAAAAACTATAATAAAACAAAAGCTTTTATGTATTCCCAACCTGAGAGCTGGTTCTTACTTATGGATAAACTAGCAGAATTGACGATTACATACTGTAAATCGCAAATTAAAGCAGGTTCACAGGCTATTCAAATTTTTGACTCTTGGGTAGGTGCTCTTAACGTTCATGATTATCGTATATTTATAAAACCTGTGATGCATAAAATTTTTACAGCGTTAAAAGAAGAAGATGTACCTTTGATTATGTTTGGTGTTGGTGCTAGTCATTTGGCTAAAGAGTGGCATGATCTTCCTCTAGATGTTGTTGGCTTAGATTGGAGACTTTCAATTAAAGAGGCGGGAGATCGTGGGGTTATAAAACCAGTTCAAGGAAATTTAGATCCTGCTATTTTGCTGGCACCTTGGGAAATTATTGAAGCTCGGACGAAAGAAATTTTGGATCAAGGCCTTGCCCATAAAGGCGGTTATATCTTTAACCTAGGACACGGGGTATTCCCAGAAGTTAAGCCTGATACATTACGGAGACTTACTGCTTTCGTTCACGAGTATACAGCAAAAAATAACTAGTGGAAAAGTAGAAAGTAGAAAGTAGAAAGTTGGAAAGGAAAAGATAGAGTCAAGGTCATCAATTATATTTCTAATAAAAAAGGGGTAATGATATGTCTAAAAAAACGATAGGTTTACTTGTTATGGCTTATGGTACACCGCGAAGTACAGATGAAATCGAGTCATATTATACACATATTAGACGTGGCAGAAAACCTTCACAAGAAGCTTTAGATGAACTTACGGAACGTTATGAGGCTATTGGAGGAATTTCACCTTTAGCAAAAATTACAAAAGACCAAGGTCAAGAATTAGAAAAAAAATTAAATGAACTTAATGGAGATGTTCAGTTTAAATTATATTTTGGTTTAAAACATATTGATCCATTTATAGAGGATGCAATTGAAGAAATGAAAAAGGACGGCATAGAAGAGGCTATTAGTATTGTTTTAGCGCCACACTATTCAACTTTTAGCGTAAAGTCATATAATGGTCGTGCCAAAGAACATTCAGAAAAAATAACTGGTCCGAAAATTACTAGTATTGACAGCTGGTATGACCACCCGAAATTTATTCAATATTGGGCAGATCAAATTAAAAAAACATTTGCTACTATGGCTAATGACGAGAAAGATAATGCAGTTGTTATTTTTTCAGCTCATAGTCTTCCAGAAAAAATCTTACAAAATGGTGATCCTTATCCTGAGCAATTAAAGGAAACCGCGGACTTAATTGCGAATCTTTCTGAAATTAAAAACTATACGATTGGTTGGCAAAGTGAAGGGCAGACTCCTGATCCTTGGATTGGTCCAGACGTTCAAGATTTAACAAGGGATTTATACAACCAAAAAGGCTATACCTCTTTTGTATATTGTCCTGTCGGGTTTGTAGCCGATCATCTAGAAGTTCTTTACGATAATGATTACGAGTGTAAAATTATCACTGATGAATTAGGAGTCAATTATTATCGTCCAGAAATGCCGAATGCTAAACCCGAGTTTATTGAATGTTTAGCCGATGTTGTGATCAGTAAGCTGGCTAAGAAAGAAAGTGAATAATATGGATAAAAAGAAAGTAGCAATTATTGGTGGCGGTATCACCGGGATAACAGCAGCCTACTATTTACAAAAAGAAATTTATGCAAATAACTTAGATTGCGAATATCGTCTTTTTGAAAAGTCTACAAAATTAGGTGGAAAAATCACGACAGACTACCGCAATGGATTTGTAATTGAAATGGGTCCAGATTCTTTTTTAGGTAGAAAGATGAGCGCTTCAAGACTTGCAAAAGAAGTTGGTTTAGAAAAAGACCTTGTTCCAAATGGTGGTGGTGGAGCTTTTATTTTAAATAATGAAAAGCTTTATCCGATCCCAGGCGGTGCTATTATGGGGATCCCAACCGAAATGGGTCCATTTGCAACAACAAAACTATTTTCACCTTTAGGAAAAATAAGAGCTGCAGGAGATTTAATTTTACCGAGAGCAAGCGATCCTGATCTAGATATGTCTTTAGGTAGTTTTTTTCGAAAACGTCTAGGTAATGAAGTTGTTGATAATTTGATTGAGCCATTATTGTCTGGAATTTATGCAGGTGATATTGATAAATTAAGTTTAATGGCAACATTCCCTCAGTTTCATCAAGTAGAACAAAAGTATCGCAGTCTTATTTTGGGGATGAAAAGAGCGAAACCACCGAAACAGAAAAAGGTTCCAAATGAAAAACCAAAAGGAATGTTTTTGTCTTTTAAAGGTGGCTTACAATCTTTAGTAGATGGAGTTGAGAAGCTTCTTGATGAAGACTCTATTGTTAAAGGTGTCGGGGTTGTTAAGATAGAGAAAAAAGATGCGAAATATGAACTAACGTTTTCTAGTGGGAAAGTAGAAATGTTTGATTATGTAGTAATGGCGACCCCACATGAGGTTATCGAAAAAACTTTAAAAGATTATTCATTTGTTAGTTCATTAGCAGAAATCCCATCTACTTCTGTTGCAACTATTGCAATGGCATTTCCAAAAAGTGCGATAAAAAAAGACATTGATGGAACTGGTTTTGTTGTTTCAAAGAATAACAATTATAACATCACTGCTTGTACGTGGACTCATAAAAAATGGCATCATTCAACTCCAGAAGGCTATGCGCTGTTACGTTGCTATGTAGGTCGAGCTGGAAATGATGCAATTGTTGATTGGTCAGATGAGGAAATTATTAATGCCGTCCTAACGGATTTAAATAAAACAATGGAAATTGATGAAAAGCCTGAATTCCACATCATTCGGCGTTGGAAAAATTCAATGCCACAATATAATGTTGGTCATAAACATCGTATTGATGAATTGAAAGAACAGTTGCAAAAGCAATTGCCTGGTGTTTACGTTGCAGGAGGGTCGTTTGCAGGGATTGGCGTTCCTGATTGTATCGACCAAGGCGAAGCAGTTGTCGAGCAAATAAAAACGGCTCTTCAAAAAGGTTGATTTTAACCTTTTGAATGTCTAGCGCAATTGCATCTATAATCGAATTAATTGCCTCTTAAAAAAAATCAAAATAAAAGGTCGACTCTACTCAGTAGAGTCGACCTTTTACATTCTAGTTTTCAGCTAAAATTTTATCTAATCTTGATGTGTCAACGAAGCCATCTAGGTTTGGCTCATTATCGATAAAGTTTAAATCATAAGAAGCGTTTGCCCAAGCTTGCAGAGCTTCAGTATGGGTTTCAGTTGTTACAACCATTCTTTCCCAGGCGTTTTCTAACACAGATTCTGGAAGTCTTGTTTGTGATAAGTTATAAAGTAAATCATTGATTGTGACGAGTGTATCGTCCTTATTTTCATGTGTGTATTCAACAGCACGTTTGTGAGCACGCAAGAATTGATCAACTTGTTCTGGATTTTCTTTTAAAAACTTAGATGTTGTTACAACGACAACACTAGCTAAGGTTTCGC
Source organism: Bacillaceae bacterium IKA-2 (assembly GCA_031761875.1). GTDB lineage: Bacteria > Bacillota > Bacilli > Bacillales > Anaerobacillaceae > Anaerobacillus. The sequence goes on from CP134492.1 coordinate 756,245, forward strand.
CTAGGAATACATCATTCCACTCGGTAATTACTTTTGCACCAAATTCTTCAACTAAATAAGTTCCCCAAGGCTCTGGAGCCGCGGCAGCATCAATTTCACCTTGTTCAAACAACATCATCATACTAGCTGGATTGACACCAGGTTGATGGTCAACTTCACCACCACTTCTTGATGTTGTTAATCCGATATCTTTAAGCATGATCTCTAATTGGACGTTATGCGTACAACCATTACCAGGTGTGCAAAATGATTTGCCAGCAAAATCCGCTAATGTTTCAATACCTGAATCTTCTCTTGCAACAATTAACGTAGCACCGTTAGCCGCTGCACCCAAAACTACAATGTCACCACCAGCCAAAAAGTAATTAATCGCCGGTCCTGGTCCTACATAACCAAGCTCTATCGAACCACTGTTTAGGGCATCAATAAATTCATTTCCATTTGGGAAGTTAAAATAATCAACTTCTGTTTCTTTTAGCTCTTCTTCAAAAAAGCCTTTCTCCTTTGCAATAATTCCGGCTGCATGGTCTAAGTTTGGAAAATAACCAATTGTGACTGAGTCAGATTTAGATGAACCACATGCAGCTAAAACCCCCACCATTAACAAAAATCCTACTACTAAAAATAATCTTTTCACTTTTACATTCCTCCAATTTATGATTTAATAATCTACCATTTAATAATTGGTAATTTAATAGCTTTCTAGATTGGCTAAACAAAAATTTAAAACTCAACTGAATTGTTGATAATAATCTCTAGCAATATCTTATCTAGACAGGCCCCAACGCGTCATTACTTTTTTTTCAATTGGGGCAAAGAGTAAGTATTCAACGATTAAACCAATTGTGGAAATAATAACCATAATGGCAATAACTAAGTCCATATTAAACATGTCTCTCGCATCTAGGAGTGTACGCCCTAAACCGCCTCGACCTAAAAGTTCCCCGGCCATTAATGCGCGCCAACCAAATGCCCAGGCAAGCCTTGCTCCCGTTAATGCAGAGGGGATTGATGCTGGAAGCATGACTTTCCAGACGAGTTCTGCACCTTTGTAACCCATCGTTCGCCCTGCCCTAATTAATAGAGGAGGTACATTTTTAATTCCCATACGCATATTCATGGTCATCGCCCATGTACCACCAAGAACAATAATGAAAATAATCGCCGTATTTCCTTGGCCAAAAACCATCAGTGCAATTGGCAGCCAAACAATACTAGGGATTGATTGCAATGCAATAACTAACGAACCAATTGTTTCATCTGCGAGCTTAGATTGAGCTAATAAAATTCCGAGTGCTAAGCCAATTATAAGAGCTAACACATATCCAATCCCAATTCTCTGGATACTAGTTAATAAAGCGCTACTTAAAATACCTGTTTCAAAAAAACCTTTATATAATTGTTCAATAGCTCCACTTGGAGATGGGAAAAATCGAACACTGCGAAGAAATTCAAAACTTAAATTTAATCTATATATGCTCTCCCAGATTACGATTAGAGCCGTAAAGAAGACTAGCCTTCTTAGTATTATAGTCATCACCCATCTCCTCCTTCATAACTTTTTCAATCTCCCCAGCAAGTTGGTTCATAATGGCTTCTTCAAGTTTAATGAATTCTGCTGAAGTAGGTTTTCGAGGTCTTGAAAGTTGTACTGGAAATTCACCAATAATCCCACCAGGCCTAGTACCCATCATGATAATTCGATCTGAGAGAATGATAGACTCACGAATATTATGAGTAACAAAGATAATCGTCTTACCTGTTTGTTCCCAAATAAATTGCACTTCTTTATGAAGCATGGAACGAGTTTGTTCATCTAACGCACCAAATGGTTCATCCATTAATAAAATTTCTGGATCCATTGCAAGTGCTCTAGCGATTGCCACACGTTGCTTCATACCTCCAGATAATTCATGGGGATATGAACGAATGAATTTGCTCAAGTGGACAAGTTTTAAATATTCTAGGGCCTTTTTTTCTGCTTGATCTTTTTTCATTTTTTTCTTGAGGCCGAAGATAACATTTTCAAAAACAGTTAACCAAGGCATTAACGCCGCTTCTTGAAATACCACGCCGCGATCAGATCCAGGTCCATTAATAGCTTTTGACCCAATTTGAACAACCCCGTTAGTAGCACTATCAAGTCCAGCAATAATATTTAATAAAGTTGACTTACCGCACCCTGAAGGACCAAGTAGGGAAAGGAATTCACCTTTTTTAATAGTTAAATTAATGTCATTAAAAACTGTAAATGTTGTTTTTTCTTCCTTATTAACAAACGTCTTTTCCACGTGTTTAATTGTAACGTGATTCATGTAAGGACCTCCAAACTGAAATAATTTATTAAACTTATGTCTTTAGTCGGAATTAAGTAATCATAGTATATTATGGATAAGAAAGACTGTCAATGATTGTCTTAAATTAACTGCGAAGCATTTGATTTTTTCTAACAGATAAAGGTAATATTTGCGATAATGTCTGTTTCTAAGCTAGATTTTGGTTGTTTATAGTTATTTTTGTGTTAAACTGTAATTTAGTTACTAATAGAGGAAGCTCAAATAATCCGGTAAGCATAGTAGTCGTATCACCGTGTTGGCTCGTTTCTGTGATAATGCTCGGCTAAATGGACACAATAGCTTTTATACATACAATTGAGGATAATTGAAGTTATGCATCAGGCTTTGTTGACGGACAAAGCTTTTCGCTGTTTGTTTCAATAAAACTTTGAGTCAGTCTTTGAATACTAAATAGCTAAATTTTTTGAAACAGGTGTGGTCTATGAAAAAAGATTTGGACATTCTACAAATACTTGGACACTCGCGGCATGATTGGCTTAATTTTGTTCAATTAATTAAAGGCAATCTCGATTTAAAGAAATATGATCGCTTAGAGGCGATTATCCAAGAAATTATCCAGCAAACTCAAAATGAAAGTAAGCTTTCAAATTTACAGATTCCTCAATTTGCGAGTGAACTTTTATTATTTAATTGGGAAAATAGTTACAATTTTCAAATTAAATTCGAAGTAGTTGGCGCCACGCAGAACCTTGCCCAATTTGAGGGAAGCCTGATTAAGTGGCTAGATGACTTTTCATTTGCTCTTAACGAGAGCTGTCAACAATTTGGAGATAATCAGCTAATGATAATAATTGAACTCATTGATGAAAAATGTCCGCAGATTACATTTGATTTTCATGGCAACTTAATTGATGTGACGAAAATAAAAATATTTCTAGAAAATAAAAATAATTGGAATGAACAATTGAAAAAAGTAGAATCTTATATAAGTGAAGATGGATTTTATTTTACATTTAAATTAACGTAAATAAATTAGCATTCAAGGATATTTATAATAAATATCCTTGAAAAATTTTCGAGGTGAAAAGATGTTTGTAGATAAGGTTACGATATATGTAAAAGGTGGAGACGGCGGAAATGGTATGGTTGCGTTTCGTCGCGAAAAATACATTCCGAACGGCGGGCCAGCAGGCGGCGATGGTGGGGATGGTTCTGATGTAGTTTTTGAAGTAGATGAAGGATTGCGCACGTTAATGGATTTTCGCTATCAGCACCATTTTAAAGCTGAACGTGGAGAACATGGTAGACCAAAAAGTCAGCATGGTAAAAATGCTAGTGACTTTGTAGTGAAAGTTCCACCAGGGACAATGGTCATTGATGAAGATACAAAAACAACGGTAGCAGATCTTACTTTGCACGGACAAAGAGCGGTAATAGCCAAAGGTGGTCGTGGCGGTAGGGGTAATAATCGTTTTGCAACACCTTCGAATCCTGCCCCTGAAATTGCTGAAAATGGAGAACCAGGTCAAGATAGAAATGTAACTCTTGAACTTAAGCTTTTAGCTGACGTCGGTTTAGTTGGTTTCCCGAGCGTTGGAAAGTCGACGCTCCTTTCAGTTGTATCTTCTGCAAAACCAAAAATTGCTGAATATCATTTTACAACAATTAAACCGAATTTAGGAATTGTTGAGGTTGAAGAAGGACGCAGTTTTGCTATGGCGGATTTACCAGGATTAATTGAGGGAGCACATTTAGGTGTTGGTTTAGGTCACCAATTTTTACGGCATATTGAACGGACAAAAGTTATTGTTCACGTCATTGATATGTCTGGATTAGAAGGCCGTGATCCTTATGACGATTACATTAAAATTAATCAAGAGCTAAAAGAATATAATTTACGACTGACAGAGCGTCCACAAGTAATTGTTGCCAATAAAATGGATATGCCTGATTCTCTAGAAAACTTAATTCAATTTAAAGAAAATCTCGGAGATGACCAGACACCAGTCTTCCCTATTTCAGCTATTACTAAAAAGGGTTTACGTGAATTAATACTTGCCGTTGCAGATAAAGTTGATGTAACTGCAGAATTTCCACTTACCGAGGAAGAAGTAGAAAGTAGAATTGTTTATCGTCATGAAAAGAAAAAAGCACCGTTTGCGATTACAATAGATGACGATGGAATCTTTGTACTCTCCGGTGGCGAGCTTGAAAAAGTATTTAAAATGACTGATCTTTCAAGAGAAGAAGCTATTCGCCGTTTTGCCCGTCAAATGCGTGGGATGGGTGTTGACGCTGCACTTCGTGAGCTTGGTGCACAAGATGGTGACATTGTCAGAATCTTAAAGTTTGAATTTGAATTTATTGAATAAGCTAGGAGGCTACCTGATGGGTAGCTTTTTAGTTTTATTCATATCAAGGCGCTTGCGCTTTTCTTAGTTGTCAAAATGATCTAGCAAATTTATAATGTAGTAATAGGAATTTTTAGGTGGTGGTGATTAGGATGGCGATCAAGAGTAGTGATGAATTTTATTTAGTACGAGCAGATATTTTACCAGATGTGATGCTCAGAGCTGTCGAAGCGAAAATTTTGTTAAATAGTGGAAAGTGTAAAACGATTAATGAAGCGACTCAAACAGTAAATATAAGTAGAAGTGCTTTTTATAAATACAAAGATAGTGTCTTACCTTTTCATACTATGGTGAAGGAAAAGATTATGACGCTTTCAATTCATCTAGAAGACCGTTCGGGTACGTTATCAAATCTACTAACGGTAGTTGCTCAAGCAGGCTCAAATGTTTTAACAATTAACCAAACGATTCCATTACTTGGGCGAGCAACGATTACATTATCAATTGAAACGGCTTCAATGACAATAGGGATTGATAAACTAGTAAAGCAGATGGAACAGTTAGATGCAGTTGATAAAGTAGAATTAATAGGATCAGGAGCATGAATGCTCCTTCAGTTAGGCAGGCATAGAAGTGGGAATCTTATGACTTAATGGGAAATATTGAGAGGAGAAGATAATGAATAAAATTGCTTATTTAGGACCAAAAGGAACGTTTACTGAAATGGCTGCTAAAGCTGTATTCCCAAATGAGGAGCTCGTACCTTTTCCGTCAATTCCAGATTGTATGGATGGAGTTTCCAAAGGCAATGCAGATTTCACAGTTGTACCGATTGAAAATGCCATTGAAGGGTCGGTAAATTTGACGCTAGATTATCTAATACATAATGAAAAGCTAATGATTAATGGAGAAATTATTGTTCCTATTGAACAGCAGCTTTTGATTCATCCTAATCACCTTAGTGATTGGACCAAAATTGAGAAAGTCTATTCACATCCACAGGCCATTGCTCAATCTCATCAATTTTTACGTTCTTTTTTACCAGATGCGCAGTTTGAATATATGAATTCTACTGGTTCAGCTGCAGATTATGTTTCAAAGCATCCAAATGAACGGATCGCAGCAATAGGTAATCAACTAGCAGCAAAAACCTACAATTTAGTTGTTGCCCAAAATAATATTCATGATTACGAAAATAATCATACCCGTTTTGTAATTTTAAAAAATAAGGGGAAGCATGTGCCACAATCCTCACCTTTTTATATTGGCGATAAAACGACATTAATGGTTACACTACCTGCTGATTATCCAGGTGCATTGCATCATGTTCTATCTGCTTTTGCTTGGCGAAAGCTAAACTTATCAAAAATAGAATCACGACCGATGAAAACAGGTCTTGGGAATTATTTTTTTGTCATTGACGTCGCTATGAAAATCGATGAGGTCTTAATTCCTGGTGTAATTGCGGAACTAGAAGCCTTGAAGTGCCGAGTTAAACTTTTAGGAAGCTATCCATGCTTCTCGCTTTTAAAAAAGACAGAAGAACAAAAAGTTGAATAGTGAAAAGTAGAAAGTTGGAAAGTTGGAAAGGAAAAGCAAGAGCAAGCGAGAGCCAAACCAAAATTTTTTAATGCTTTTGAACTTACCGACCAACCAACCAACCAACCAACCAACCAACCAACCAACCAACCAACCAACCAACCAACCAACCAACCAACCAACCAACCAACCAACCAACCAACCTGCTCTTACAAGAGTAGTAATCGAAACAGGAGAAAAGTTGTCAAAGAGGGATTTCTTGTTTTTAAAATTGTCTAGCTCCAATATCTTGGGCTTATCTAGTCTTCATTGGTTAATAAAAAATTTGCTTCTTTTAAAGCATTACAAATTTCATCAAGCTGTTGACCTGTTCTTGCTTCGATCGTATGAAGGTGTACACCAGATGTTAATTGTGATAAAAGCGCTGCTTTAGTTGAAGCCATTTTTGTCATAAACTCATTTACATCGCGGCGATTTCTGATCATTAATAAAGCCGTTATATCACCGTATACAGGATGCTCGACGACGACATCCTTAACCACACCACCGAAATCAACAATGATGTTCAATTCTTTTTCTGTGTCCTCAGGGAGATGTTTACAGGCGATAACTTTGGAGATCGCTTCGGATTTCATCTGTTCTCTGAGGAACAGATAGCCTTGAGATGTAGCTAAAATTGGATGGGTTCTAGCTTTTAAGATAGAGATGTCTTGAACAATCACTTGTCTACTTACATTTGTTTTCGTCGCTAAAAAGGTTCCTGTAATTGGTTGCTCAGTTCCCATCAAAGTGTGTAAAATTAGTTCGCGACGTTCTTCGCCCAAAACCTTTTTAATTTGCTGTTCCATTTTCTACCTCCCCTATTAATTGAACTGTTCCCAAATTTCTTTAAGCGCAGCAGCAGTTTCTTCGATTGCTGCTGCAATTGTTTGTTTCCCCATCGAAATTCTAATTAACTCCGTGGCAGCTTGTTTTTCAAAGCCTAATTGAAGCATTGTTTTAGATGCGCTTTGTTCACCGACTTTACAAGCCGTACCTGTTGAAATGGCAATATTTTTTTGATTTAGCTGTAACATAATATATTGACCTTCAATGCCATGAATCCGTAAAGCTAAATGGTGGCTTAGGCGCTCTTTTGGGTGACCGACAAGACTATATGGAATTTGATATTCTTTTAAGCGAATTAACAATAAATTACTTAGTTCTTTTAAGCGTAGTTGCTCAGCATCCATATTCAAACTTGTTTCGATAACAGCTTCAGCAAAGCTTGCAATAGCGGGGACATTTACAGTTCCTGCTCTAAAGCCGTTTTCATGGGATGTATTTGGAATAATAGGCTTCCAAGAAACTGAAGGAGAAATATAGACCGCACCAACTCCCTTTGGGCCGTAAACTTTGTGGCTAGATAAAGAGACGCTATCAAGATTCATCGCTTTCACATCCAAAGTTATTTTCGCAAAAGACTGGACACAATCGCTATGAAACATAATATTCTCTTGTTTTAAAAAAACGCCAAGCTCTTTTAGGTTTTGAATTGTTCCGATGTCTGAATTGGCGTGCCCAATAGAAACGAGCAGTGTATTAGTCTGAATTGCTGCTTTTAATGTTGGAATAGTAACAATACCCGTTTCCTCAACGTCTAAAAACGTTACTTCAAAACCTTCCTCTTCTAACTGCAAAAATGTATTTATCACTGAAAAGTGTTCAATACTCGTTGTAATAATATGTCCCTGTTTTCCTTTTAATAAAGATTTGAGAGCTAAGTTATTAGAGTCAGAACCACCACCTGTAAAAAAAATACCCGTTTCTTCACCATTTATACATTTAGCAATTTCTTTTCGAGACTTTTCTAAGATATGTTTTGCTTTACTCCCCTCGTCATGAAGACTATTAGGATTCCCATAGAAGAAAGTCGCTGCTTTTGTAAAAGTTTCTAAAGCACGTTCGGACATAGGAGTAGTTGCACAATGATCTAAATAAATCATCTGAAAGGCACCTTCTTTTCTATAAATATTCTTCCTTAAGAGAATGTTCAAAAACTCTGGTAACCAAGCGAGCAAATCTCGGCGTGGTCCCTGAATAGCCTCCTTTTTATACAGTAAATAAGTCTTTAGAATTAGGTTCCGATTCGCAAGGTGGCTGATAAGCCCTGTTGGTTTTAAACAAATAATTTAAATAAGTATAACGTTGTTAAACTTGGAAAGCCGTTCTTACTAAAGTATTTATCTTCTGTAAAAAATCGTTGATTATTATTCACAGTTACAGTACCACAAAAAAACACTTGTCACTAGTTTAAAAGTATGTAAATATAGGTGTCAAGACAGTTGTATGATATTTATGTGAAAAAATTTCATAATGCAGATTATGGGCCACTAGGATACTACATCTAGTTTGATTAAAACCATTTCACTTAGATGTAGTTTAGTGTGGCTAGTTTATTGATATTTTTAAATTGACTCAAATGATTAAGCTTTTTAACATCGTTAAGAATATATCTAGTTCCTTTTGAAGGGTGGATAAATATGGAAGTCAAAAAAACAGACGTTGTCATTATTGGAAGTGGCCTAGCTGGTTTAATGACTGCGGATTATCTTTGTGACAGTAAGAATGTGCTTCTTGTCACAAAGTCTGAAATCAATCAAAGTAATTCTTGGCTAGCTCAAGGTGGCATTGCTGCTGCTGTGACGAAAGAAGATCATTGGCAGGACCATTATCACGATACAATTGTTGCTGGTAGTTTTCATAATAGAAAAGAGACAACAGAAATCCTAGTTAAAGAAGGAGCTTCACTTGTCAGTAGACTTATTGATATAGGAGTGTCCTTTGATAAAACGGCTGATAATGAGCTTTCCTTAGGAATGGAAGGAGCTCATCGACGCCGCAGAATTCTTCATGCTGGTGGAGATGCAACTGGGAAAGCGTTAGTAGGAGCAGTCCTAACTAAAGTGCTCCCGAAAATAGAAGTTATTGAGAAACAAATGGCTTTTGATTTTTTTGTTGATAACGGTATTTGTCGTGGTATTTATACAAAGGATGAAAAAGAAAATATTTGTTTCATCGAAGCCGAACATGTGATTTTAGCTACCGGTGGAGTCGGTCAGCTATATTCTGTAACATCTAATTGTAAAGAAGCAACAGGAGACGGTATTGCAATGGCATACAGAGCGGGAGCGGCAATTGCTGATATGGAATTTATCCAATTTCATCCAACGATGCTAAACACCGGTGACAAGAGCTGTGGTTTAATTTCAGAAGCAGTTCGTGGCGAAGGAGGAAAACTTGTAACAGAGGATGGCGCTTTTCTCATGAAAGGAAAACATCAGCTTGAAGATTTAGCTCCTCGTGATGTTGTAGCTAGAGAAATTTTTTATGAAAAACTTAAAAATAAAAATATATTTTTAAATATATCTAAAGTAAATAATTTTCAAGAGAGATTTCCATCGATTTATAAAATGTGTCAACTAAACCCTGGAATAATAGAAACTGGCCTGATCCCTGTTCAACCAGGAGCCCATTTTATCATGGGTGGTATAAAAGTTGATGACGACGGACAAACGACTATTAAAAATTTATATGCAGTTGGTGAATGTGCATATACTGGGGTTCATGGTGCTAATCGCTTAGCAAGTAATTCTTTATTGGAGGCTGTCGTATTTGCGGAGCGGTTGTCAAAATTAATTTTAAATAAAAAAGATATAAACAATACTGAAAAACAAAAAATGTCATTACCGGTAGTTAATTATGAACAAGTCATTCTGCCAACTATTGAAGAAATTCAAGCAGTTATGGACCAGTATGTAGGGATTTTTCGAAATGCCTTGGGGTTACAAAAAGCAGTGAATTGGTTTCAACAATTCGAAAGTATTTCAATAAGAAGAAGCCACTTACATCTCACATCGAAACAAAAAGCGATCATTAATATGATTACAGTAGGATTATTAATTACCAAGGCAAGTCTTAATAGAAATGAAAGTCGTGGCGGCCACTATCGTTCTGACTACCCGGCCATAAATGAAGGGAAATGGTTCGGATATCGCAACGTTTTTTTGCAGGGTAATTTATATCGCGAAAAGTTTCTTATAGACGAAATAGTTGTCGCGAAAGTTAGAAAGGAGCTGTCTATTACATGAATAAACTTAAGTTAAAGGCAATGTTAGGAGCATTTTTTGAAGAAGACCTTGGAAATGGCGATTTAACTAGCGAATCAATTTTTTCGGAAAAAGACTATGGGAATGGCGTTTTCATAGCTAAAGCAGATGGCGTATTTTGTGGAGCAGACATTATAAAACAAGGTTTTAAAACGCTAAACGAGCGGGTTACAGTGGATCTTAATGTAGTAGATGGAACAAAATTGAAAAAAGGAGAAATCATTGCCACTGTTGAAGGACCGATTATTGATTTATTGACAGGCGAGCGAGTGATTTTAAACTTAATTCAACGTATGAGTGGTATTGCTACCATAACAAAACAAGCAGTTGAGAAAACTGCTGGTGTAGATACAAAAATTTGCGATACGCGGAAAACAACTCCTGGCCTTAGAATGTTAGATAAATATGCAGTTACTTGTGGAGGGGGTTTTAATCATCGTTTCGGACTTTATGATGCGGTGATGATAAAGGATAATCATATTGCTGCTGCCGGTGGGATTAAAGAAGCTGTCAACAAGGTAAAGGGGAAATTAGGTCATACGGTTAAGATTGAAGTAGAAACAGAAAATATGGAAGATGTTATTGCGGCTGTTTTGGCTAGCGCTGACATTATTATGTTTGATAACCGCACACCTGAAGAAATAGTTGAGTTAAAAAAACTTGTACCAAAAAATATAATTACTGAAGCTTCTGGTGGGATAACTTTGGAAAATTTAAGCGACTATGCAAAAACAGAAGTTGATTATATTTCTTTAGGTTTCCTTACTCACTCTGCTCAAGCACTTGATATAAGTTTTAGTGTAGAAGTATAAGGTAATAATTTTAAAAATCGGGAATACAAACTTGCGAATCTCTTCGTTGGCTTTGATTATTTTAGGGGGATAAATAAATGAGTATTTTAGAGATGATGAACGAAACAATGACAATTCCTAATCACTACAAAAATATGTCTGTAGAAAAAATGGAAGCGAAAATTAAGGAAATTAAAGCGAGATTTGGCACTCGTTTGTATATTCCAGGACATCATTATCAAAAAGATGAAATAATTCAGTTTGCTGATGATACAGGTGATTCATTAAAATTAGCACAACTTTCAGCTAACAATAAATTAGCTGAATATATTGTTTTTTGTGGTGTTCACTTTATGGCTGAGACAGCTGATATTTTAACCAAAGTGAACCAAAAAGTTATGTTACCTGATATGAGAGCAGGCTGTTCTATGGCTGATATGGCAAATATTGAACAGACGGAGCGTGCGTGGACGAGACTTCAACAGCAATTTGGAGATACATTATTGCCGCTAACATATGTAAATAGTACAGCAGCTATAAAGGCCTTCTGTGGCAAACATGAAGGTGCAACACTTACTTCTTCAAATGCAAAAAAGATGGTAGCGTGGGCGTTAACTCAAAAAGAACGAGTTTTCTTTTTACCAGATCAGCATTTAGGAAGAAATACAGCTTATGATTTAGGAATACCTATAGAGGAAATGGCTATTTGGGATCCTGAATTAGAGGACTTTGAGTTTGCAGGTGATATTAACAATGCAAAAATTATTTTGTGGAAAGGTCATTGTTCCGTGCATGAAAAGTTTACATTAGAAAATATTGACGAGATGAGAAATCAGTTTCCTGAGATAAATATTATCGTTCATCCTGAATGTACCCATGAAGTTGTTCAAAAAGCTGATTATGCGGGTTCAACCAATTATATTATTGAAAAAATAGAAGCGGCTGACCCCAATACCATTTGGGCTGTGGGCACTGAAATGAATTTAGTAAAAAGACTTGGACGAATTCATACAGATAAAAAAGTAATTTCGTTAAACCCTAACATGTGTCCTTGTTTAACCATGAACAGAATTGACTTGCCACATTTATTATGGACTTTAGAGAGCATTGAGAAAGGCTTGGTAATAAATCAAGTTATCGTTGACAAAGATATTGCCAAGTATGCGCTTTTAGCAGTTAACCGAATGCTTCAAAGAGCGTGACATGCTCACAGCATTGAATTGACGATTCTCTATTCGCAATTGACAAAAATTAATTAACAATTCTGCAACTCCCAATAAAGATGACTAAGTTGTTTGTACCACAATTAGTAACTCAGTGGTAATCAAATAAAACTTTAGTCATCTTTTTTATAATCGAACATTAAAGGTTATATATGACATTTCAACTGCATAAATTGTGCTGAAGGACTTATTGCATTTAGGCATTGTAAAAAAAATAACAGACCATCATACTGATCCATTATTTTTTTGGAAATGCCTTAACTAAAGGATTAGAGTGTAATAAAACTAATCCTTTGTCCGGGTGGGGACAATCAAGATTTTCTTGATACGGGAATGTAATGGAACATATATGCTATTGCTAAAGGATTAGCTAAGGGAGGGGATAGATAACATGAAGATTCATATTGTTCAACAGGGGGACACTTTATGGAAGCTAGCAAAAAAATACGATGTAAGCTTTGAACAACTTAAAGTAGTTAACAGTCACCTAAGTAACCCAGATCTCATCATGCCTGGAATGAAAATAAAAATTCCGACTGGGGGTGTCCCGGTTAAAAAGCAGATTGTTAAAAAAGAGGAGTTTATTCAAGCGAAAGAACAACCTAAGGAGGCCCCTAAAAAGGAAGTTATGATTCCGACAAAGCCTGAACCGGTAGTTGTGCAGAAGCCAATTGAAATTCAACCAATTCAGCAACAACCAATAATTCAGCAACAACCAATGTTAACACAACAGCAGTATGAACAGCATCTTCATAACATGAACATGAACTTTAATATTTATAAACCAATGCCAGCGCCGATGCCGGTTGCGCCGGTAACTCTACCACCAAAAGTACCAGCACCACCTAAGATGCCCGAGATGAAGGAGTTACCGAAAGTGGAAATGGCAAAGCCAAAGCCAAAGCCAATGCCAAAACCAATGCCGATAGCAAAACCAATGCCGATAGCAAAACCAATGCCAAAGCCGATGGCTCCTCCGCATGTGCCATCGAAAAAAGAAGTACCTAAAGTTGATGAAATGCCAATGGCGAAACAAATGTTACCAACTATGCCGCAGTGCTATCCAGTAACAGGAATCATGCCAGGCTATGCTGATCATGGACCACTTGTTTATCATCCATATCAGCAAGCTTTTCCTCAGTATCCACCTATGTCACAGCAAATGGGACCCTATGGCTATTCGCAAGGACCTGCTGGAGCGTCAGCTTACGCTGGATCTGGATACACATCGGTTCCAATGGGAGGTTATCAAGGACAACCGCCTGTAAATCAGCAGGCAATGATGCCAAATTATCCACAAGCTGCTTATGGAATGGGAATGGGGCAGCCGCCAGTTCCTCCTTATGGTATGGCGCCACAGATGCAACAATCTACTTCATCGCAAATAAATAATACCTATAATTCCGTTGGCATGGATGAAGATTTTGATAATGATTACTCAATGGAAATACCACCAATGGTTCCTAACGCTAATATGCAACTGCCACCAAATTATTGGGGACAGCCAAATTTTTACGGAGATGTAACAATGCAACAACCAATGCCACTAGGTAACCAGGCTCCACAAATGCAAATGCCATCTCAACAATGGGGCTATCAACAGCAGCCAATGATGAGTCACCAGCCACCAGCTAGTCCACACCCAGTTCAACGGGAAATTGAAGAAGAAATTGAAGAAGAAATTGAAGATTAATGGTAGTAAAGCTAATCCTTGCGATAAGGGTTAGTTTTTTTTGTCTAGTTCTAAGGCTTTTAAACTTTACTAGTACAAAATTGTCCCATACTTCCTATATATAACAGATTAATTTTACATTAATAATGACAAATTAAATGTGAAAGGAGGATTAAAATCAAATGAAAAAATTTGCAATAACATTATCAGTAACAACATTATTATTAGGTGGTTTAATTGGATGTGGAACTGACCAACAAGGTACAGATGGTCTAGGGGGTCAGGATCAACGTGGATTGGGATACCATACAACTGATCAACAACCTAGAACTGGAATAACTGGGCAACGTGCAGGTGAAGGCCCAATTACAGATATGTTTACACGGGACGATCGACGAGGAGCAAGAGGTCTTGGGAGAGAAGAACGTCGCCCAACTACTGGATTAACGGGTGAAAGAGGATTAACAGGACAGCGTGACGGTCAAGGAAGAGTCGGCATGATAGGACAAGATGGCACCGACGGTGTAGGTGGAATGACCGGAGCAGGTGCTGGTCCAAGAGGAACTGGAGCAGGTATGCGTGGAACGCAATTTGGCAACCAGGGAAGAGATGGAATGGCCGGAACAGGTGCTGGTCCAAGCGGAACTGGAGCAGGTATGCATGGAACTCAATTTGGCAACCAGGGAAGAGATGGCATGACTGGAACCCGAACTCGACATGGCACTATGGGCTTAGGGGATACTGGTACTCAAGTACGTGATCATGGCAGAGGTATTGTCGGTGGCAACCGTTCAGGTTATGTCGATGATCGTGGTATCTTAAGAGGACGAGGGACTACTGGCCGCGCTGGAATTGGAGGTCTAGGACAAACTGGTGAAAATTTACAAGGTAACCGTACTGGCATGGGAAAAGATGGAATTGGGCAAACTGGGCGTCTAGGAGCTGCTGGCGATCGAAGTAGGATGAACGAATTTTCATATCCTACTGGCTATGACGGAGCGACGGTTCAGAGAATTAATACTCGTTTGGCTGATGTGGAGAACGTCAGAAGTTCACGAGTCATTGTTCACGAAAATCGTTATTTAATCGGTGTTGAAGCTAACGGTAAAGATACTCAACGCATCGAACAAGATGTTCGTCGAACAGTGGGCAATATGGTTGGCGATAAAGAAGTAGTCGTTGTTACAGGACGAGATCAATACAATCAAGTTCGCAGCGCAGACGACAGACTTCGTGGTGGAGAAGCTTTTGAAGAGGTAGGGTCTACAATAAATGAAATGTTCCAGGATTTTGGACGAGCAATTCAACGTCCATTTGAGCGAAGCAGGTAACTAAATATAAGACAAAGAGGCTAGATGGCTAGCCTCTTTGTCGTTTAAATAAAACTTTATGGATAAAAGATCTAATAAATGGCAATAATATTTTTAGGCATGTAGACATGCTTTTTGTATGTAGCTTAATTTGCAGTTTCAATAATTTTAGATAATTAATGGCGGTGGTTAAAATGGTAACCAAAATAGGTAAATTATTAAAAAAAAATGCAAATATGGCCGGGGTATTAATAATTTTTTTCGTATTGAGCAGTATTTTTTTTATACTGTTTCAAGATGATAGTGAAACGATAACAGCGTCAGATTTACATAAAATTAGAGAAACAAGTAGAGAGAGTGTGAATGTGGCGGTTCCGGTCATGACTTCTTACGAACTGCTAGAGCCTAAAACGATTCAAGTAATATTATCAAGAATTTATTTAGACGGTGAAATTAGCGAAGAGGTTGTTGAAGAAACCATCCTCTCTATGGAAGATTTTTGGGCAGAGTATATTGAATGGGATTTAATTGATCAAGACGAAGCACAAGTAGTTTTTCAGCAAAAAATAAAGGATATATCTCCTCTACTTAAAATTAATGGATATTTTGGAATATCAGAACAGGGAATTTTAAACATTTATGAAGGTAAACCTTCTGAAGAAAAAGTTATTCAATCTTTTTTCCAAATTAATACCAAAAAACTTAAAAGTCACCAGTACCAGGAGTTAGAAAAAGGTATTCCAGTTTTATCGTGGGATAGGTATCAAAAAGTAATAAAAAAATATAAAAAACTTGCTGGGCAAGAAATATAATTCTCTAAAAAAGTCTAGAGCCTTGAATGGTTTTAGGCTTTTAGTCTATCTTCCTGTTCTTTTTATGGTAAAATTAAAAACGAAATAGACGTTCTCATATAAAGGGAGAGAAACCAATGATTGAATTTTTAAAAGGAAAACTAAGCTACATTGATACACAATATATAGTGATAGAAACAAATGGGGTTGGCTACCAAATTTTTTGTGCGAATCCGTTTATTTATCATGTAGATTTAAAAACAGATATTATTGTTTATACATATCAATATGTTCGCGAAGATGCGATTAAGCTTTTTGGATTTCGTTCACGAGATGAACGAGCTTTATTTGAAAAGTTGTTAAATGTCTCGGGAATTGGTCCGAAAGGTGCCTTAGCAATTTTAGCATCAGGAGCACCTCAGCAAGTAGTGGAAGCGATCGAGGCGGAAAATGAACAATTTTTAATGAAGTTCCCTGGTGTAGGGAAAAAAACTGCAAGACAGATGATTTTAGATTTAAAAGGAAAGCTTGTCGATTTTATGCCAAGTTTAGTGGACTCAGTTTACGAGTTAAAAGCGATGGGGAGAACGAGTGTCTATCCTAGGGAATTGGAAGATGCTATCGAAGCTTTACAAGCACTTGGGTACGTCGAAAAAGAAATTAAGAAGGTTGCGCCTAAACTTGCTCAAGAAACGTTGTCTACAGATCAATACATAAAAAAAGCATTGCAACTTCTGTTGAAATTATAGAAATTTCTTGAAAGGAGGGTGATGAATGGAAGAGAGAATGGTTTCTGCACAGGTACAGCAAGAAGAGGAAACAATTGAAAATCAACTTCGCCCTCAATTGCTTTCTGAATATATTGGGCAGGAAAAAGTAAAAAGCAATTTAAAAGTGTTTATTGAAGCTGCAAAGTTAAGAAATGAAACTTTAGATCATGTGCTTTTATACGGACCACCCGGGCTAGGAAAAACAACATTAGCGACGATTATTGCTCATGAGATGAATGTACAAATCCGAACGACTTCAGGACCTGCAATCGAGCGTCCAGGTGATTTAGCGGCTATTTTAACTTCATTAGAGCCTGGAGATGTTTTGTTTATTGATGAGATGCACCGCTTAAATCGAGTTGTAGAAGAAGTTCTTTATCCAGCAATGGAAGACTTTTGTTTAGATATTGTTATTGGAAAAGGTCCAACAGCTAGATCAGTTCGCTTAGACTTGCCACCTTTTACTTTAGTTGGAGCAACGACAAGAGCAGGTATGTTATCATCGCCTTTACGGGACCGTTTTGGTGTTTTGGCTAGATTAGAGTACTATACAAATGGAGAGCTTAAAAAGATTGTTTCGCGAACGGCTGGGATCTACAAAGTAATTGTTGAAGATGATGCGGCTGACGAACTTTCCAGGCGTTCAAGAGGAACGCCCCGAATTGCCAATCGCTTACTCCGAAGAGTTAGGGATTTTGCTCAAGTACAGGGATCTGGTCAGATTACACTCGAAGTAGCGATAGATGCACTTGAAAAACTTCAAGTAGACCGGCTAGGTCTCGATCATATTGATCACAAGCTTTTAAAAGCAATTATTGAGAAATATCGAGGTGGACCTGTTGGACTTGATACAATTGCAGCAACGATTGGTGAGGAATCACATACAATTGAAGATGTTTATGAACCATATTTATTACAAATCGGGTTTTTACAAAGGACACCTAGGGGTAGAATGGTAACAAATCAAGTCTACGAACATTTTCAATTGGAGATTCCTAAATGATACCAAATAGCTGCTTTAAATCGATAACTCGATTCGATTAATTTTCTAGATTTATAAAAAAGAAAAGGGTGAAGATATAAAAATGAACGTAAAAGATTTTGATTTTGATTTACCTGTAGAACTGATTGCCCAAACACCACTTAAAGATCGAACTTCATCTAAATTGCTAGTTCTAGATCGAGAAACGGGAGAAATCAGTCACCGAAAATTTCTTGATATTATTAATTATCTTAATGAGGGAGATTGTCTCGTCCTTAACGATACTCGTGTTTTACCTGCTCGTCTTTACGGGACCAAAATAGAAACAGGGGCAAAGATTGAACTGCTACTACTTAAGCAAATTGAAAATGATCAGTGGGAAACATTAGTAAAGCCTGCTAAGCGGGTTCGAGCGGGATCAATCATTTCTTTTGGGGACGGTCGTCTTAAAGGGGTTTGCAAAAAAGAATTGGAACATGGTGGCAGAATTATTGAATTTCAATATGAAGGAATTTTTCATGAAATATTAGATTCTTTAGGTGAGATGCCATTACCACCATATATAACAGAGCAGCTAGAGGATCAAGACCGCTATCAAACCGTATTTGCAAAACACCGCGGCTCAGCAGCTGCACCAACTGCTGGTCTTCATTTTACTGAACAGTTATTAGAGAAAATAGCTGCTAAAGGGGTTCATATCGAATATATTACCTTGCATGTTGGTCTAGGAACTTTTCGTCCTGTCAGTGTTGAATCAATCGCTGATCATGACATGCACGCCGAGTTTTATCAGATGACTTCTGATACTGCTTTAACATTAAATAAAGTTCGAAGCAATTGCAAAAAAATTATCACTGTAGGAACAACTTCAACGAGAACTTTAGAAACAATTGCACACGCTAATGATGGAGTCTTTAAAGAAAGTTCTGGATGGACGAGCATATTTATTTATCCTGGCTTTAAATTTAAAGGAATTGACGGATTGATTACTAATTTTCATTTACCTAAATCGACGTTAATTATGTTAGTAAGTGCGCTTGCAGGTCGAAAGCAAACAATGGCTGCCTATGAAGAAGCAATAAAAGAGCAGTATCGTTTTTTCTCATTTGGCGATGCAATGATGATAGTAGAGGGGAGCAATCAATAAATGGAAGCAATTCGCTATGAACATATAAAAACGTGTCGTCAATCAGGAGCACGTTTAGGTAAGGTTCATACACCTCATGGAACATTTGAAACACCAATTTTCATGCCTGTGGGAACGTTAGCAACAGTAAAAACAATGAGTCCAGAGGAATTGAAAGAAATTGGTTCACAAATTATTTTAAGTAATACGTATCACCTCTGGCTTAGACCTGGTCAAGATATTATCCAAGAAGCAGGTGGTTTGCATAAATTTATGAATTGGGATCGCCCGATTTTAACTGATTCAGGTGGTTTTCAAGTTTTTAGTTTAAGTGATCTCCGTAAAATTGAAGAGGAAGGCGTTCATTTTAGAAATCATTTAAGCGGAGCAAAATTATTTTTAAGTCCAGAGGGAGCGATGGAGATCCAAAATGCTTTAGGATCTGATATTATGATGGCCTTTGATGAATGTCCACCTTTTCCCGCTACTTATGAATATATGTTAAAATCAGTTGAGCGAACGAGTCGTTGGGCTGAGCGGTGTTTAGAAGGGCATAAACGCCCAAAAGAACAAGGATTATTTGGTATCGTTCAAGGTGGCGAATATGAAGATTTACGAAAAAAAAGTGCTGAAGATTTAGTTTCTTTGGATTTTCCCGGTTATGCAATCGGAGGATTATCAGTAGGAGAACCGAAAGACATTATGAAGCGTGTCCTAGAATTTACAGTACCTCATTTACCAACAGATAAGCCACGGTATTTGATGGGAGTTGGTTCGCCTGATTCACTTATTGATGGGGCGATTCGAGGAATTGATATGTTTGATTGTGTTTTACCGACAAGAATTGCTCGAAATGGGACTTGTATGACAAGCTCTGGTAGACTAGTTGTAAGAAATGCAAAATACGCTCGTGATTTCAGTCCTTTAGATGAAAATTGTGATTGTCATGTTTGTAAAAATTATACAAGAGCATATATTCGTCATCTCGTAAAGTGTGACGAAACTTTCGGATTTCGATTAACCTCTTACCATAATCTTTATTTTTTGTTAAAATTAATGGAGCAAGTAAGAGATGCAATTCGCCAAGATTGTCTTTTAGATTTTCGTGAAGAGTTTTTTGAAAATTATGGCTTTAATAAACCTAATGCAAAAAACTTTTAAAAACAAAGAAAATAAGAGATAATGGAAAGTAGCATTGATTTTTTTGGAAAGGGGTGAAAAACAAAATGGATATGTTTATGACGATTTTACCTTTATTATTTATGTTCGCGATCTTTTATTTTCTTTTAATTCGTCCGCAACAAAAGCGACAAAAGAAAGTTAAAGAAATGATTGAATCAATTCAAAAGGGCGACAAGGTCATTACGATTGGTGGCTTACATGGCACAATTGACGCACTTGACGAAGACAAAGTTATTTTATTAGTTAGTGATAACAAGAAACTAACATTTGATCGTAATGCTGTACGCGAAGTTGTAAACCCAAACTAAAGGTGTACATAGTCAATAGAAAAAGGGTCTTTCCAAATGGAGAGGCCCTTTTTCTTGTGTGTGGACTGCCTAGCTACTTTTCAGGATCGGGCTTTTTTCTTACACCATTCGGCTGTTCCTTACTACGTTTACGCCCAAAATACCTCCAATAATTGCAGCTAGTATAAAGCCTCCGTGGAATAAGTATTGTTGCGTTGAAAAAATTGCGTTATAACCTAAATACTGGACTAAAAATATGAGTAGTGAGTATAGAAGTCCTGTACCTGCGCCAACAAGCCAGCCTTTTTGTTTCGATTTACCTCCAGAAACAAAGCCGCCCACCATAAGAGCGCCAAAAGTAAATACGATGATGATCCAAGAAAATGATGATTCAGTCAATGATGTAAATCTTAAAAGTAGTGAAAAAATAAAACTTACTGAAAGAATAATAACTAATATTGTGATCAGCCCATAAATCATTGATGTGAGTATGCCTCGATTTTCCAAGTCTCGTGTTCCTCCTCTCAAAAATTCCTATTTTTACGTCTGGAGGATTCTCAAAAAGGCCGATTTAACCTTTTTGAGAAACCTCCTCCCTAATAAAGCTTATTCACCCTTGTACTAAAAAAGAATTGATTGTTAATTATTTCATAGAGAAGAATATGAATATTGGAAACGAAAAATTCTAATTAAGACAAACCTTTCATACTATGTACTAATGGACAGACTATGAAAGGGGACCCGAGATGGAGTTAATCTTTGCCTTTATCATTTTCATCATCAGCTACGCTTTAATCATTTCCGAAAAACTTAATCGAGCTTTAATAGCATGTATTGGCGGGGTTCTTATGCTGTTTTTTGGTGTTTTAGACTTAGAAACTGCATTTGTTCATCATATCGATTGGCACACAATCACGTTGTTACTTTGTATGATGATTTTAGTATCTATTACGAGTCAAAGTGGCTTTTTTGAGTATTTTGCGATTATACTAGCAAAAAAAGTAAATGGTAAACCAATTCCCTTGCTTGTAGTCATAGCACTAATAACAGGAATCGGTTCAGCTTTTTTAAACAATGTCACAACTGTCTTACTAATTGTACCGATTGTTTTAACGCTAACAAAAGTTTTAAATATTTCAGCGATCCCATATTTACTAGTTACAATTTTAGCTTCTAATATAGGGGGAACAGCAACATTAATAGGTGATCCTCCTAACCTAATGATAGGTCAGGCAGTAGAGCATCTAAATTTTAACGCGTTTTTAGTTAATCTCGGCCCAGTAGTGGTGATTATCTTTACAGTAGTTATCATCGGAATGGCTCGCTTTTATGGCAAAAAACTTTTCGTAACAGAAGAAAATCGCTTGAAATTAATGAATATAAACGCAAGGGATTACTTGAAAAATAAACCATTGCTACTGAAGTCATTGACGGTACTTGTGATGACGACGGCCGGTTTTATCATACAGCCGATGTTAAAAGTAGAATTGACAAGTGTAGCCATGGCTGGGGCGTTATTATTACTCCTGCTAACTCATGAAGACCAGCAAGTAGAGGAAGTCTTTAAGTCAGTGGAATGGGTAACGCTATTTTTCTTTATTGGTTTATTCATGCTTGTAGGAGGCTTAAAAGAAGTTGGTATTATTGATGAAATTGCCAAGTCAATTATTTACTATACTGAGGGAGATTTGCCGAAGACTGCCCTGCTTATTTTATGGGTATCTGGGATTTTATCAGGATTTGTAGATAATATTCCGTTTGTAGCGGCAATGATTCCGGTAATATTAGAATTCGAACATTATGGAATGACTAATTTAGATCCGTTGTGGTGGGCTCTTGCTTTAGGAGCATGTTTAGGCGGTAATGCAACCCTGATTGGCGCTACTTCTAACGTAATTGTCGCCGGTCTAGCGGCAAAAGCAAATCAGGAATTCAGTTATTTAGAATTTTTAAAAATAGGTGCCCCAGTGGCATTAGTATCCTTTATTATTTCAAGCATTTACATTTACTTTAGATATTTAATTTATTTTGGTGCCTGACACCAATGAGGTAAGTTTGTGAATAAAAAAGAGGGCAAATTAGTATGAAAACTGGATTTATCTAAAAAAATTCACATGGTACCTGACACCAATAGGAAGAGCTGCCAAAATTGGCAGCTCTTTTTGTAAAGATCCAAGTTACTTCCAATTAGTTTGACCAATTTTTTTACTGAAACTGGTCAAACTAATAAAAATATTGGGTGTTCGCATCGACTAAAATAACTAGCTTGGTCGTTAAACTAAAGGAGGCGATCAAACTTGGAATATTCGACAATCATTTTAAGGACATTACTTATTTATTTTATCATCTTGCTTGTATTGCGATTTATGGGGAAAAGGGAAATAGGACAACTTTCAGTTTTAGATTTTGTCGTTTCAATTATGATCGCCGAATTAGCAGTAATCTCGATAGAGAATGTTCAAGTAACGATGATGACGACAATTGTGCCTATTTTAGTCCTATCTATTATTCAAATTTCGTTAGCTTGGATTTCTTTGAAGAGTCAGAAGCTGCGAAAAATGATTGATGGAAAGCCAGCGGTATTGATTAATAAAGGAAAAATTGATGAAGAGGAAATGAGAAAACAAAGGTATAATTTTGATGACTTGCTAATTCAACTCAGACAAAGCAAAATACGCGATTTATCAGATGTTGAATTTGCAATCCTTGAACCATCTGGAAAGCTTTCGGTTATTGAAAAAACGGTTGCTGAGAAAGAGGACTCTAATTATGCTAAAAAAGTTCAATTACCATTCCCATTAATTCTAGATGGGAAAGTTCAGAATGAGCACCTTGAACAAATTGGAAAAACTCCGCTATGGTTGCGACAGGAATTAAGAAAGATTGGTTATAGAGAAATCAAGAAAATATCTTATTGTTCTTTAAAAGATAATCAAACGTTTTTTGTAGACATAAAAGATGAAAAATGATTAAAATAAGCATCGACTTTAATTTAGTCGATGCTTATTTTTGTGCTTTAAAAAGCTATCGTTTACACTTAGAATTCTGGGGTGCACATGGATCAGAACTTACCCGATAATAAAACGGGATAACCAACTACCTACAAAAGGTACGCGGCGCATCTCTTCTTTTTTAATTAAGCCGAGCAACAGTAATAAAATTATATAAAAAATCCCAACGATACTTATTGAAAGTAGTGTTTTTACTAGTAGAGTTAAATTGAGAAAGGCATTATTATATAGAAGTACAGCTAACCAACCGCTCAGTATTATACAAACGGCGACTTTTAGCAACTCCCTAATGTGTAAAGTGAAGGAAATGGCTTTCACTAATGTAGCAAAATGTAAGAGCGTAACAAGCATAAAGCCTACAACAATCGCTAAAGCAGCTCCCATTATGCCTAATTCTGGTCTTGATGCAAGTACAAAGACAGCTGTTATTTTGACGACAGCACCAATGATACTGTTCATCATCGCAGCTTTCGCTAAATTTAGTGCTTGTAGGGCTGCTTGAAGTGGACCTTGGAAATATAAAAAAATACTGAAAGGTACCATGATTTTCAAATAAGTTGCAACTGTTGGGGCGTTATACATTAGATCCATAATCGGTATCGCAAATACATAAAGAATAACACAAGATACTCCACCGGAAACAAGGGCTAGGCGCAGCGCTTGGGAAAGGCGATGATTAATTAATTTATAATGACGTTGAGCGGCGGCTTCACTAATTGCTGGAACTAGCGATACGGACAAAGAATACGTAATAAACGTTGGTAAAAATAATAATGGAATCGCAAAGCCAGCCAATTCACCATATTGTTTTGTAGCCATGATTGTTGTCACACCAGCAATAGCTAAACTTTGAGAAACAACGATTGGTTCAAAGAAAAATGAAATTGAACCAATTAACCTGCTACCTGTTGTCGGTAGGGCAACTGCCATTAATTGTTGGAATGTATTTTTTCCCTCTTTTAATGTGCTAAAAAAGTTGCGTCGAACTTTAACTTTTTTATTAAATTTAAATATTAGCACCATGTAGATGAGTGATGCAAGTTCACCAATAACGACTGAAATCATCGCCCCAGCTGCTGCATATTCTATTCCGTAGGGCAAAAAAGCACTTGTTAAAATTGCAACAAGGGTAATCCGGACTACTTGCTCAATTACTTGGGAGTAGGCGGATGGTTTCATATTTTGTCTGCCTTGAAAGTACCCTCTTAATACAGAAGATAGAGCAACAATAGGAACAATTGGAGATATCGCTACTAATGGTAAAAATGCCCTTGAATCTGTGAGGAAATATTTTGCGATTATTGGAGCAAAACCAATCATACCCGCGGTAAAAATGATACTCAATAACCCGGTAGTGGCAAGCGATACGACTAAGATTTGTTTTATTTTTTTTCGATTATTGTTGGCCTCAGCTTCGGCTATAAGCTTAGAAATCGCAACCGGTAGTCCGATTTGCGTAAGCGTAATAACAAGTAATAGCGTCGGCACAGCCATCATATATAATCCAACACCTTCAGCTCCCATAATTCGGGCAACGACAATTTTATTGACAAAACCTAAGATTTTCGTGATAAATCCAGCTAGGATTAATATAAATGCACCTTGCAAGAAGCTTTGTTTTGTCACAAATGTCCCCTACCTTCTAAAAAATGATGGAAATATTCCGTAATTATTTATATGCTAAGAAGGGGGGCAAGCATGACAAGTTCTAGAAATTACCAATATTAAATTTTCAAGACGACTAGATCTGACTTTGAGCATAGACTAAGCGTATTGTAAAATGACATAAAAGGGGTGTTTTGAGTGAAAGAGAGTTTTCAAAATTTTTTAGTAGAAAATTTAAGTTTTTTACCGACAGAATTAATCGTTGTCGTCATATCGGCAATGCCGATTTTAGAGTTGAGAGGTGGAATTCCTTTTGCAATTATGGCAGGCTTCTCTTTCGGTGAAGCTTTATTTTATGGCATTTTGGGTAATTTGCTACCGATCATTCCAATTTTAATTTTATTTCGCCCATTAAGTACATTTTTAATGCGTTTCCCTTTGTATAAACAGTTTTATGATTGGCTTTATAACAGGACAATGGGTAAAAGTAAAAATGTTGAAAAATATGGAGCGTTAGGTTTAATTTTATTTACGGCTGTACCTTTACCAACAACAGGTGCGTGGACGGCATGTTTAGCAGCAATTTTATTTTTTATTCCATTCCGCGCTGCAGTTATTGCTATATCTACAGGTGTCGTTATTTCTGGTATTGTAGTAAGCGTTTTTATTAATTCAGTCTTTTAAAAAGAACGAGGGGGGTTTAAAATGGAAGAAAAACAACAATTTGAAGTTTGGAAAGAGGATGTTAGACCAGCTTTAATAAGTAAATTGGAAGAATTTCATTTAATTGGTTATGATAGGGTGACAGTAGATGAACTTTGGGAGTGTGTTTTAGCTAAGCTAAAAAAAGAAAAAGAATTTGTTCGCATTCATAATCTTGTTCGGTGTATCTTAACCCTCAAAGCAACAGACTATATGACATGGTTGACTGTTGCCGCCTATAGAGGGCCTAATTGGTTTGAATAAAGACGGATAAAGGAAAAGTGAAAATACTATTTTGTTCACAGTTGGACAAAATTAAATGGTAGATTTTATAAACGAAATTGACAGTTGAAACGATGCCTCGCTATAATTGTAATGTTGAATTGATAGATAACGTCCTTTTTTAATTTGAATGATGAAATGTCACGTATTTTAATTGATAAGATTTATTTTTTTATTTCAAATTATACATAGAGAGATTGATTTTTAAACAAGGAGGAATTTTTAAAAATGGTGAAAAAAGGTCGGATTGTCGCTTTTTTTCTTATTGTTTCATTGCTAACTGTCTTAGTTGCTACAACGGCGCTAGACAATGCAAAGGAAATTAAGCTAGGCTTAGACCTTCAAGGTGGATTTGAAGTCTTGTATGAGGCTCTTCCCGCTCACGAAGGTGATGTTATAACTGAAGATGTATTAAAAAGTACGGTATCAGCTTTAAACCAGCGGATCAACGTAATCGGTGTTTCAGAACCGAATGTAGCGATTGAAGGTCAAGACCGGATTCGTGTTCAGCTAGCTGGAGTCGAAGATCAACAAACTGCTAGGGAACTACTTTCAACAGAAGCACAATTAACATTTCGTGATGTTAACGACAAGCTAATGATGGATGGTGCAGATCTGCAGGAAGGTGGTGCAAGTGTTACTTTTGATGAAAATAATCGCCCAGAAGTTGCAATCACTCTGAAAGACGCAAATTTGTTTGCCGAAGTAACCAGAGAAATATTAAAGAGCCAGCTTGTTATTTGGCTAGATTTTGATGAAGAAAGTGATTCCTTCCAAGCAGAAAGCTTGAAGCCAGATTCAAAATATATTTCAGCGCCAACGGTTAGTGAAGTACTTAACACAAGAAATGTTCGGATTACAGGGACCTTCACGCTAGCGGAAGCTCAGTTTTTAGCTGATGTTCTTAACGCTGGAGCGCTACCAGTTAGCCTTAAGGAAGTATATTCTAACTCTGTAGGAGCGGCTTTAGGTGAAAAGTCAATGGAAATGACGATATACGCTGGGTTCATTGGTGTAGCACTTATTTTCCTTTATATGATTATATATTACCGGTTTATGGGTATCATAGCTGTTATTACATTATCATTTTATATTTATTTAGTTTTGGTTATCTTTAACTTCATGAATGCGGTGCTAACGTTACCAGGTATTGCAGCATTAATCTTAGGAGTAGGGATGGCAGTAGACGCCAATATTATTACGTATGAAAGAATTAAGGACGAACTCCGCAGTGGAAAAACAACAATGTCGGCGTTTAAAGCAGGAAGCCGGCGTTCCCTGTCAACGATTTTAGATGCAAACATTACGACTATAATAGCCGCCTCTGTTTTGTTCTACTTTGGAACGATGGCAGTCCAAGGGTTTGCAGTTATGTTAATTGTCTCAATCTTAACGAGCTTACTTACAGCCGTTTATGGATCGCGTCTTTTACTCGGCCTATGGGTTAACAGTAGAATTTTAAATAAAAAGCCACGCTTTTTTGGTGTGAAGGAGAGTGAGATCAGTGAACTTTAATTACGGAGAAACAAAGCTAGACTTTGTTAAACATCGCAAAAAGTTCTTTATTTTCTCGGGTCTCCTCGTAGCATTAGGGATAATATTACTTTCGACAGTTGGTTTGAATTTGGGAATTGATTTTGAAAGTGGCTCGAAGGTTGAATTATTAAGCGAAAGTACATTAACAGCAGAGCAAGTTAACTCAGAATTTGCGACTATTGGTTTAACACCTGATAATGTTTTACTTGCTGGGGACCGAAGTGAAATGGCTTATGCTACATTTATTGGTGTTCTTTCTCAAGAAGAAAGTCTAAATGTTCAACGACACTTTAGTACTGCATTTGGGTCTGAACCAAATATTAGTACTGTAACACCAACAATCGGAAAAGAATTAGCGCGTAATGCTTTTTATTCTGTTATTTTTGCATCAATTGGGATTGTTATTTACGTAACCATTCGTTTTGAAATTTTGTATGGGATTGCGGCTGTTGTTGCACTTCTGCACGATGCATTTTTGATCTTAACTGTTTTTAGTATTACACAAATGGAAGTGAACTTGCCGTTCATTGCTGCTGTGCTGACAATCGTCGGTTATTCGATAAATGATACAATCGTTACTTTCGATAGGATTAGAGAAAATTTAAGTTATGAGAAAAAAATTAAAGGCTTTGATGATTTAGCTCGGATTGTTAATAAAAGTTTAATTCAAACATTAGCACGTTCGATAAATACAGTTTTAACGGTTGTATTTGCGGCAGCTGCCTTACTTATTTTTGGTGGAGAAGCAATTAGAACGTTCTCTTTTGCCTTATTAGTAGGGTTAGTAGCAGGGACTTACTCTTCGCTCTTTATTGCAGCTCAACTTTGGTTAATTTGGAAGACAAAAAGTTTACAAAAAAAACGCCTTAAACCTGCGGAGAATGAAGCATAATATGTTAAAAAATAAACCGTGGTTATAGGGACTGCGGTTTATTTTTCACTCTCCATGTCTAGCACCTAGATTCTGGAATGCTTCAACTTACCATGCATAGACATAAGAACGACTTTTGATTCTCTAAGTCTCCAACATTTTTCGAATCTAACCCTGGAGCTCATGCTTTATATCTAAAAGGTACTTATACTAGAAAACAAAGGTGATTTTAATGAAGGTGGAAAATGATGAACGTTACCAAAAGCTTAAGTTTGCAGCGTGGGTAGGTATCGTTGGCAATATAGTATTAGCAATTATTAAAGGTATTGTGGGTTGGCTAGCTGGAAGTAGGGCCCTTGTAGCAGATGCTGTCCATTCAGCCTCTGATGTTGTTGGTTCTATCGCTGTTTTAATTGGCATTCGTGCTGCTAAGCTTCCTCCTGATAAAGATCATCCATATGGTCATGGTAAAGCTGAATCGATAGCGGCAATCATAGTCGCTGTATTATTATTTATAGTTGGTTTAGAAATAGCACTATCTGCAGTAAAATCATTTAATGAACCAATTCAAGTTCCTCGTGTGATGGCCATTTATGCGGTAATTTTTTCAATTGTTGTCAAAGAGTTAATGTTTCGTTACAAATACAATTTAGGGAAAAAATATCGCAGTGAAGCGTTAGTGACCGATGCCTGGCATCACCGTTCAGACGTCTTCTCGTCATTTGCAGCATTAATCGGCATTGGTGCTTCAATTGTTGGAGGTAATATCGGAATTCCTTGGTTGGTCTATGCTGATCCACTAGCAGGGCTATTTGTATCAGTTTTAATTTTGAAAATGGCATGGGGATTGGGGAAGCAATCAATTCACAACACAATGGATCATGTCTTGCATGATGAAGATACAGCAGAAATGCGAAAAGCTGCATTAGCAGTGGATGGTGTACGATGTGTTGATGAATTTTTTGCTAGAGAGCATGGACATTATGTGATTATCGATCTTAAAATTGGCGTCGATCCTTACATAACAGTTGAGGCCGCTCATGCAATTGGCAAAAACGTCAAAGCTAAGCTTACAAAGAGTGACTATGTTCAAGACGTTCGTATCCATATAAATCCATACTTGAAAATAAAGAATAGATGATTATTTAAATTTTATGCTAATGACGTTTCTGCTTTTTAATAATATAATGAATTAAGAGGTGATGAACATGAAAGGAAAAGAAGCGATAAAAATGAAAGGACAGTGGGGATTAATTATCGGTTTAATTGTTTCACTATTAATTGCCATTTTTGCTGTTATTAATATGGATGTTGTTTCTGTAAATTATGTTTTTGGAACAGCCCAGTGGCCCTTAGTAATTGTTATTATTAGTTCAGTATTAATGGGTGGGATCCTCGTTGGTGGTGTAAATATTTATGGAATTCATAAGCTAAAAAATCATTTAAAGAATATCGAATTAGAAAATGATCAATTTAAGATAGAACTAGCAGAATTGAAAAAAAAGCATGTCAATAGTGAGAAGAGAAATCAAATAAAATCTAAAAATGAAATGACAACAAATCGAAAGACTTAAATTGCCACACCCCGCAACCTCTTGTATACTAAGTAGGTTAGGGGTGTGTTGATTCATGTTAAGATCAAAAAAGAGATGGAAAATAGAAACACAAAATCATGATTTGGAGCAACAATTTGTTTCTGAATTGAAAATTTCATCGCTAGTGGCAAATTTACTATTAAATAGAGGGATTTCTTCAGTAGAAGAAGCTCGTAATTATTTATACATCGAAAAAACGGAGTTTCACGATCCTTTCTTAATGAAGGGGATGAGACAAGCCGTCGATCGAATACATAGTGCGATTGAGAATGGTGAAAAAATCCTTATCTTTGGCGATTATGATGCAGACGGAGTAAGTTCAACGGCAGTGATGGTCGAAACATTGAAACAGTTAGAGGCGGATTTTCAATTTTACATTCCAAATCGATTTACTGAGGGCTATGGACCAAATGAACCTGCTTTAAGAAAAGCGAAAGAATCTGGATTTTCATTAGTAATCACTGTCGATACGGGGATCTCAGCTGTTCATGAAGCAAGTGTTGCTAAAGAGATTGAACTAGATTTAATTGTTACCGATCACCATGAACCGCCACCAGTTCTACCGAATGCTTTTACGATCATAAATCCAAAGCAAGTAGAGTGTTTATATCCGTTTAAAGATTTAGCAGGGGTAGGGGTAGCTTTTAAGTTGGCCCACGCTTTATTAGGACAGCCACCAGAGCACTTACTAGACTTTGCTGTAATTGGAACAATATGTGACTTGGTACCGTTAAGAGGTGAAAATCGTCTTATTGCCAAAAAGGGTATTAAGGCTTTGCAAAAAACTGCGCGGCCTGGATTACTTGCTTTAATAAAAGTAGCAGGAATTGATGATAAAGAACTCTGTGCCGATAATGTCGGTTTCGGTATTGGGCCGAGAATTAATGCTGCTGGCAGACTTGATTCAGCCACGCCAGCAGTAGAGCTATTAATAAGCGAGGAAAGAGATTCTGCTGAGCTGATAGCTGTTGAAATTGATGAATTAAATAAAAGACGAAAAGCTATTGTAAATCAAATTACCGAAGAAGCTATTGCTATTGTTGAAAGTCAATTTGCCTCGATTGAAGATCATAAAGTACTAATCGTTGCTGAAAAAGGCTGGAATGCTGGCGTAATAGGAATTGTCGCATCAAGGTTAGTCGAACGATATTACCGACCGACGATTGTTTTATCGATTGACGAAGAAAAGGGCTTAGTCAAAGGCTCAGCTAGAAGTATTGAAGGCTTCGATATGTTTAAAAATTTATCGCAAAGTCGTGATATTTTACCTCATTTTGGTGGTCATCCGATGGCAGCTGGATTAACGATGAAGATAGAGCACCTTGACGAATTGAGAGAGCGGTTAAATAAACAGGCAAGTGAAGTTTTAACGAAAGAAGATTACCTGCCGATAACGACTATTGATTTAGAGGTTTCGATAAAGGATATTACCTTGTCCGTCATCGAAGAAATGAACTTACTAGCTCCTTTTGGTATTAGTAATCCGACTCCAAAAGTTCTCATTCAAGATGTTAATCTGTCCCAAATGAGACGTATCGGTAGCGAAGAAAATCATTTAAAAATGTTAGTAGAAGAAAATGGACAAAAGCTTGATTGTATTGCGTTTCAGTTTGGTCATCTTTATCATGAAATATCGATGGTGGCGAAAGTCTCAGCAGTAGGCACTCTTTCAATAAATGAGTGGAATGGTAACTCAAAACCACAATTAATGATCGAGGATGTCGCTGTCCGTGATTGGCAGCTGTTTGATTTTCGTGGTAACGGAAATTTCACAAAATATCGTCATTTACCTAAAGAAAAGGCTATTTGTATTTATTTTGATCAAAATACACTAACTGCTTTGAATTTCGATGATGAGGGATATGAGTTACTCTACATATCTGATGAAGAGTTAGTAGTTGACATTGATTTTACTGGAAAATATCTTTTCTTTTTAGATTTGCCTAGCGAAAAAAAACAAATAGAACAATTATTTGGTAGTGGTACAAAGCCAGACCGAATTTATACAATTTTTCATCATCATGAAGATCATTTTTTCACTACGATTCCTTCGAGAGAGGACTTTAGATGGTTTTATGCATTTTTAGTTGAACGTCCAAATTTCGACCTTAAAAAGTATAAGCACCAATTAGCTAAGCATAAAGGTTGGTCAAAAGATACGATTGATTTTATGGTACAGGTGTTTTTAGAATTAGAGTTTGTTACAATTGACAATGGGCTAATTTCCCTTTCTGTAAATATCGTGAAAAAGGAACTAAATCAATCAAAAACATACAATCGCAAACAAGAACAAGCAAATTTAGAAAATGAACTATATTATTCTTCTTATAATGAATTGAAAAACTGGTTTGACCTCTTATTTGCAAGGTAAGATAGTTTCGAGGTTTTATTTTAATGAAATTCACTCACTTAGAAAGTTTAAATTAGGAGGAATAGAACATATGGATTTTAAAGAATTTATTACAATTGTTGAAGATTATCCTAAAGAAGGTATTCGTTTCAAAGATATTACAACATTGATGGAAAATGGTGCAGCCTACAAAAAGTCCATTGATGAAATGGCCGAATTTGCTAGAGATAAGGATATTGATGTTGTTGTCGGACCAGAAGCAAGGGGTTTTGTTGTTGGTTGTCCGATTGCATACGTGTTAGGTTCAGGTTTTGTACCAGTACGAAAGGCTGGAAAATTGCCCCGTGAAGTACTTCAAGTAGAGTACGGATTAGAATATGGTAAAGATAGCTTAACTATTCATAAAGATGCTATTAAGCCAGGCCAAAGAGTCTTGATTGCTGATGATTTACTTGCCACTGGTGGTACAATTGAAGCTACAATTAAAATGGTTGAAGAGCTTGGTGGAGTAGTTGCTGGGATTGCCTTTATGATTGAGTTAGATTACCTAAATGGTCGTGAGAAACTTAATAACTACGAAATTTTTTCATTAATTCATTATTCGTAAGAATTTCAGTGGAGTGCTCTGAATGGGGCGCTCTTTGTTTTATTTAAAGAAAATTTAACTTCGTCCTTTACAACGACGAGAAATATAACGATAATAGAAAGAAACAAATCAAAGGCTGTAAGGTGATGGTGATTCCATTGATCGAACAAATAATAAAAAAAGCAAATCTATATCTTCCTGAAAAAGATGTTAATTTTATAAAAAAAGCCTATGAGTGTGCGAAGATTGCTCATAGAGAGCAGTACAGAAAGTCAGGAGAACCATATATTCTTCATCCTATTCAAGTTGCCGAAATTTTGATTGATTTAGAGATGGACCCTAACACAATCGCTGCTGCGTTATTGCATGATGTTGTCGAAGATACGGATGTTAGCTTAGATCAACTAAAAGTAGAATTTAATGATGAAGTAGCAATGTTGGTGGATGGAGTCACGAAGCTTGGTAAAATAAGGTATAAATCTCTAGAAGAGCAACAGGCTGAAAATCATCGGAAAATGTTTGTGGCAATGGCTAAAGATATTCGAGTCATTCTAATCAAGCTTGCTGACCGGCTTCATAATATGAGGACGTTAAAGCATTTACCAGCAGAGAAGCAAAGAAGAATAGCGAATGAAACGTTAGAAATATTTGCGCCTTTAGCACATCGCCTAGGAATTTCGACAATAAAATGGGAGCTAGAGGATACTGCGTTAAGATATTTAAATCCACAGCAATATTATCGAATTGTTAATCTAATGAAGAAAAAGCGGGCTGAAAGAGAAGATTATATTAGTGAATTGGTTCAAAAAATTCAAGTGCGTCTGGAAGATGTTGGCGTCCAAGCTAGTATGCATGGACGAGCAAAACATATTTATAGTATCTATCGAAAAATGGCTTTGCAAGATAAACAGTTTAACGAAATTTATGATTTGTTAGCGGTGCGTATTATCGTTGAAAATATTAAAGATTGCTATGCTGTTCTAGGTGTCATTCATACATGCTGGAAACCAATGCCAGGGCGATTTAAAGATTACATTGCTATGCCTAAGGCGAACATGTACCAGTCTCTTCATACAACAGTGATTGGACCAAATGGAGAACCTCTTGAAGTTCAAATTCGTTCTGGTGATATGCATAAGATCGCAGAATTTGGGGTTGCAGCACATTGGGCCTACAAAGAAGGGAAAGCAGTTGCTGGTACGCAAACATTAGAAAATAAAATGACTTGGTTTAGAGAAATATTAGAGTGGCAAAATGATGCGAATGACGCTCAAGAATTTATGGAATCGCTTAAAATCGACCTTTTTTCAGGAACTGTTTTTGTTTTCACCCCTAAGGGAGACGTAATTGAGCTGCCAGCAGGATCTGTTCCTCTAGATTTTGCGTTTCGTATTCATACAGAGATCGGTAATCGCTGTATCGGTGCCAAAGTGAACGGAAAAATGGTGACGCTGGATCATCGTTTGAATACAGGAGATATTATTGAAGTGCTCACTTCAAAACATTCATACGGTCCTAGTCGAGATTGGTTAAAAATCACCCAAAGTTCTCATGCGAAAAATAAAATTAGACAGTGGTTTAAAAAAGAGAATCGCGATGAAAATGTTGCTAAAGGCCGAGATCTCGTTGAAAAAGAAATTAAAAAGCATGATATCGATCCAAAAGAAGTTTTGACTGCTGAAAATATCGACATAGTTGCAGATAAATTTAATTTCCAAGGAGACGAAGATATGTATGCAGCTGTTGGTTATAGTGGTATCACAGCTGCTCAAATTGCGACGAGATTAACAGAAAAAATCCGTAAAAAAAGAGGCCAAGAATTAGACGACAACGTTTTAATTGAAAAGGTATCTGATATAAAAAAAATCACATCCACAAAAAACACGAGTATGGGCGTTCGGGTAAAAGGCATTGATAACTTATTAATTCGCTTGTCAAAATGCTGTAATCCAGTTCCAGGTGATGATATTGTTGGATTTATTACAAAAGGACGTGGTGTATCAGTTCACCGCGGAGACTGTCAAAATATTCTTGCAGAAGATGCTGAAACTCGCCTTCTCCCAGTTGAGTGGGAAGGAAACACTCATGGAAATAAAAATTATAATGTAGATATTGAGATATCTGGTTATGACCGACGTGGCTTGTTAAATGAAGTGTTACAAGCTGTGACTGAGACAAGAACAAATATGAATGCTGTTTCGGGCAAGACTGATAAAAATAAAATGGCAACAATTTTAATGACAATCTCGATACACAATGTCGACCATCTTCAAAAAGTTGTTGAACGAATTAAGCGTATTCAAGATATCTATTCTGTTCGTCGAATTATGCATTAAATAGTGTCACTAAAAATACGTGTTGAAAAAGAGGACAAAAAGCTCCTCGGAGTTCAAAGAAGCTGACGCAGAAATTCGACAGCTTCTTTGTCGAACTTTTTGAACACCTTCTTAAAGGAGTTTGTTTTAAGTGAGAGTTGTTGTACAGAGAACAAAAGCAGCAAGTGTTGTCGTAAATGAAGAAATTGTCGGGAAGATTAGTTATGGCTTTATGCTTTTAGTTGGAATCACCCACGATGATACAGAAGCAGACGTGACTTTTCTTGTAGATAAAATTGTTAATTTACGAATATTTGAAGATGATGCAGGCAAAATGAATTTGTCGCTATTAGATGTTAGCGGTCAAATTTTATCAATCTCTCAATTTACTTTGTATGGAGATTGCCGAAAGGGCAGACGCCCTAACTTCATGAGTGCAGCGAAGCCAGATTATGCCAAAGAGCTTTACGATCTATTTAATCAAAAGCTGCAGGACAAAGGTGTTACTGTGGAAACGGGTGTGTTCGGTGAAATGATGGAAGTTCAACTTATCAATCATGGTCCTGTGACTTTAATTGTCGATAGCAATAGCAATAAATGAATATAAAAAAAACATTCTATTAGGAATGTTTTTTTTATTTTTAATTGGACATAATATAGTGAAAAGACTGAAAGGAAGTCGAATATGAGAGCAGGAAGTAAGCAAGTAGCAACAGGAGATGGGCATCACCAACTTATTGGCGTTGACTTTCATGATTTTACCCAAAAAGAACAACAGCTTACCAATTATGAATTAGCTACAGAATTTGGAATTTCATTAGGAGGAGTTAAAGATTTAAAAAAGAAACTTTCTAGAAATTAAAAAAGTTGGAAAATTGAAAAGGTTGAAAAGTGGAAAGTTGGAAAAGAACAAAGTCAAAACATAGATCAAGTGCCCTTTAATCCTTTGACCGAGCTAACCAACTAGTACCTAACCAACTTTCGAATTGTCTTTAAAAGCTTTCGACTTACCGTTCCAACTTACTGTTTTCGAAAATTATAACTATTTTTAACAAAAAACTGTATTGACATGTTAACTGTTACTTCGTATGATATAATACAATGATTACAATACATATTACTAAATAACCTTTGATGGAGCAAAGTAATTAAGGATTGCATAGTTAGAGAAGAAGTGCCGTGGCTGAAAGCATTTCTCTATGTGCTTAATGAAAGAACACTCCTTAGGTTTTTCCATGAAATAAAAGTAAGGGAAAACGTTAACAGGCGTTAACTGTCTAGAGTGGGTCTTTTAAATTTAAAAGTCCAAATAGGGTGGTACCACGGGATATAAACTCTCGTCCCTGATAGTAATATCAGGGATGGGAGTTTTTTTGTTCGTTAAGTAGAAGTTCAAAAAGTCTGTTAATCATAGCTGTCGAATCTCATCGTTGTCTCGCTTCTCTGCTGCTCATGTATTAAACACATACATTCCGCTGCTCGAAGCTTCGCCGCCTTGATTTTCTCCGCTCTGATTATCCTCCTTTTTGAAACACTTATATATAGTAGAAGTTCAAAAAGTCTGGTAATCATAGCTAAGCATGATACATAAAAAATTTGATTGAGGAGGTTTGAAATGAATTTTAAAATACCGCGTGGGACTCAAGATATATTACCCGGGAAAGTAGAACATTGGCAATTTGTAGAGAATAAAGCACGAGATATTTGTCGGCGCTTTAATTATAAAGAAATTCGGACACCTATTTTTGAACAAACCGAATTGTTTGCGCGAGGGGTAGGCGACACAACAGATATAGTACAAAAAGAAATGTACACATTTGAAGACCGGAGCGGGAGAAGCATGACATTGCGACCGGAAGGAACGGCTTCAGCGGTCCGTGCTTATGTTGAAAACAAAATGTTTGGTAGTCCGATTCAACCAACGAAACTTTATTACCTAGGGCCTATGTTTCGCTATGAACGCCCGGAGTCTGGGCGGATGCGCCAATTTGTGCAATTTGGTGTGGAAGCTATAGGAAGCGCTGATCCAATTATCGATGCTGAAGTAGTTGCCTTAGCAATGGAATTTTATCGAGAATTAGGATTGAAAAATCTAAAACTTGTTATTAATAGTTTAGGCGATTCTCAGAGTAGAGATGCACATCGCGAAGCGCTTATTAACCATTTCGAACCGAGAATATCGGAATTTTGCTCAGACTGTCAAGCTAGATTAACGAAGAATCCATTGCGGATTTTAGACTGTAAAAAAGATCGCGATCATCAATTAATGGCGACAGCGCCTGCGATATTAACTTATTTGAATCCAGAATCAACTGCTTATTTTTCAAAAGTTCAAAGTCTACTTGAGGATATGAAAATTGATTTTGTCGTTGATCCAAATCTCGTTCGTGGACTAGATTATTATAATAATACTGCTTTTGAAATTATGATTGATGGGGAAGGTTTTGGAGCGATTACTACATTAGCCGGAGGCGGACGCTATAACGGACTTGTTCAAGAAATAGGTGGACCAGAAATGCCCGGGATTGGTTTTGCTTTAAGTATTGAGCGTCTACTAATGGCTTTAGAAGTACAAGAAATATCTTTACCGATAACTGAGCATCTTGATTGCTACGTTATTTCAATTGGTGAAGAAGCAAAACTTGTTAGTACTAACGTTGTTTTTCGACTGAGACAAGCTGGACTTTCTTGTGATCAAGATTA
Organism: Bacillaceae bacterium IKA-2; assembly: GCA_031761875.1. Lineage (GTDB taxonomy): Bacteria > Bacillota > Bacilli > Bacillales > Anaerobacillaceae > Anaerobacillus. The sequence continues at coordinate 794,270 of CP134492.1, forward strand.
TCTTGGTAAAAAAATGAAGGCACAAATGAAAGCAGCTGATCGTTTTCAAGCTGCATATGTAGTGATAATTGGCGAAACTGAATTGGAAAAAGATGTAGTTATCATAAAAGAAATGAAAACCGGTGAGCAACTAGAAATTTCAGTCAGTGAAGTAGCTGAATTTTTACAAAAGAGATTGATTTAATAAAGGGAGGCATTACTAATGATAGGAAGAACGCATAATTGTAGTGAGGTTCTAGAAGGTACGGTTGGACAAAAAGTTCGCTTAAAAGGATGGGTTCAAACTCGTCGAGATTTAGGACAAGTTATTTTTATAGATTTACGTGACCGTTCAGGTATTGTTCAAATTGTATTTCAACCGGAAGTGTCAGAAGAAGCACTTGCTATTGCAGATAAAGTACGCAGTGAGTACGTATTAGATATTGAGGGAACGGTTGTTCTACGCGATAAAGAAACAGTTAATCCAAAAATGGCCACAGGAACAGTTGAAGTAATGGTAGAAAATATTGTTGTTTTGAACAAGGCAAAAACTTTACCATTCCAAATTGAAGATGATACGAATGTTTCCGAAGACATTCGTTTAAAGTACCGTTATCTAGATTTACGCCGACCAGAAATGCAACAAATATTTCAGCTTAGACATAAGACGACAAAACTTATTCGAGATTTCCTAGATGAAAATACATTTATAGAAATTGAAACACCGATGTTAACGAAAAGTACACCTGAAGGGGCACGTGATTATTTAGTACCAAGCCGTGTGCATCATGGAGATTTTTATGCGTTACCGCAATCGCCACAAATATTTAAGCAATTATTGATGGTTTCGGGATTTGAACGATACTATCAAATTGTACGCTGCTTTCGTGATGAAGATTTACGAGCCGATCGACAACCAGAATTTACACAAGTTGATATTGAGACATCATTTATGGATACAGAGGACTTACTAGTGATGATGGAAGCAATGATGGAAAAAATTATGAATGAAGTAAAAGGAGTAAAGGTTATAACTCCGTTCCAACGATTAACTTATGATGAAGCGATGAATCGTTATGGCTCAGATAAGCCGGATACTCGCTTTGACATGGAGCTAGTAGAACTTTCGGATATTGTTTGTAAAAGTGGCTTAAAGGTATTCACAAATGCGCTTGAAAATGGCGGAATTGTCAAAGGTTTAAATGTAAAAGGTGCAGCGACAAAACTTTCACGTAAAGAAATTGATGATTTAGCTAAATTTGTTGCTATCTATGGTGCAAAAGGCCTTGCGTGGTTAAAGGTTGATGAAGAGGGCCTAAAAGGACCGATTGCAAAGTTTTTCACGGAAACAGAAATAGCTGCGATGAAAATAGCGTTCAATGCTGAAGTTGGGGATTTGTTATTCTTTGGTGCTGATAAGAAAAAAGTTGTTTTTGATAGCCTCGGAGCACTTCGAATTAAGTTTGGTAAAGAATTAGGATTAATCGATCAAAGCAAGTATAATTTTTTATGGGTAACAGAATTCCCACTGCTATCTTACGATGAGGCTGAAAACCGTTATACGGCTGAGCACCATCCGTTTACAAGACCTATCAAAGAAGATCTAGAACTGCTGACAACAGCGCCAGAGAAAGTAAGAGCCGAAGCATATGACTTAGTGTTGAATGGTTACGAGCTTGGTGGAGGATCACAACGTATTTTTGAGCGTGAACTTCAAGAAAAAATGTTTAAAGCATTAGGGTTTACAGAAGAAGAGGCGCGGAATCAGTTTGGTTTCTTAATGGATGCATTTGAATACGGAACCCCACCACACGGGGGAGTTGCATTAGGCTTAGATCGCTTAATAATGATTTTAGCTGGAAAAACAAATTTACGTGATACAATTGCTTTCCCGAAAACAGCAAGTGCGAGTTGTCTGTTAACAAATGCTCCAAGTGGAGTTAGCGAGGCACAATTAACAGAATTAAATCTTTCAGTTATTCCTAAATTAGAAGAGAAAGTTCAAGCTTAACTTTTATAAAAAATGACAATAATAAGTCAAATAATTAGAAAACTTGAATTACAAAAAAGATAATGGTATTATATAAATAACGAAAGCAATAGATATAGAGTCCTGAGGTGTACGTAGGGTACTATACGTATTGAGCCAACATTTTGAGTACGGGAGCTTGAAGTTTTGATTTGGAGTACATGCCTTTGTAAAAAGGAAGTATAAAAGGTTGAACAGAGCACCCACCTGTTTAGACAGGTTCAAAACTAAGTTTTTTTACGGCACATATTGGGACTCAAATTTAGTTAGAAAGAAAAACCTAGGAAATTTTCCTAGGTTTTTCTATGTCTAATCCAAGTTCCTAGTGGACATGCTTATTTCCTCGTCTAGTCAAGCTCCTCAATAGTATTAAATTAGAATGAGGGAAATGTACAATTAAATCAGCTTATGATATATTTTAGAATGGGATAAAAATTCCTATCGTATTAATGGGAATTGGAAGGAGCAAAATTTATGTTGCATCAGTTTTCTAGAAATGAACTTGCTATTGGTTATGACGGGCTCAATATTTTAAAAAATAGTACTGTTGCAGTCCTTGGTATTGGGGGAGTAGGTTCCTTCTCCGCTGAGGCTTTAGCACGTTCTGGTGTCGGGCGACTTGTTTTAGTTGATAAGGATGACGTCGACATTACAAATATAAATCGACAGGTTCATGCTTTACTTTCGACAGTTGGTCAGCCGAAAGTAGATTTAATGAAAGCAAGAATTTTGGATATAAATCCTGAGTGTGAAGTAATTGCCTTAAAAATGTTTTATACAGAAGAAACATTTGAAGCTTTCTTTGAATATGGTCTGGATTTTGTTATTGACGCTGCAGATACGATTTCTTATAAAATTCATATAATGAAAGAATGCTTAAATCGGAAAATTCCGATAATTTCTAGTATGGGCGTTGCGAACAAAATGGATCCAACTAAACTCCAAATTGCTGATATTTCAAAAACAAGCTATGATCCGTTGGCCAAAGTTATTCGCAAAAAGCTTCGGAAAGAAGGAATCTATAAAGGGATAAATGTTGTTTTTTCTGATGAGCAACCAATAAAAATCCGCGAAGAAATTAGAAAAGAAATTGTTTCTAAGGCTCAAGAAGAATCCTCAGTGCGTAAAGCGAAAATGCCGCCATCTTCAAACGCTTTTGTTCCATCCGTATCTGGGTTGATCATGGCTGGCCATGTGATTACTCTTCTTTTGAAAGATATTGAAATACAGCGCTAACAAAAAGTTCCACACCTTATGATTAATGAGATGTGGAACTTTTTTACATTACATTTTAATTATTTTGTTTGTTTACACAAATTAATGCAAAAATACTGCCTATTATTTTAATGAATCAACAAATAATAGTTTAGTGTGAATTATCTTTGAACTTTGTCTTGATAAATATTTTGACATTTCATATAATGAAAGCACTTACAAATGATCGTCAGATGACCTTAAGAGTAGTTTGCCAACAATTGCGGGGAGTATCTAGATATTATTTTAGTTTTGTATGGCGAGAAGCTAGCTCCGAAGGATTCCGATGACTATTTGAATAATTTTTAGGGGGAGTTATTTTGGGTAATGGTTTATTAGCAATCATCGCATTAGTACCAATTTTGTCAGTAATGTTATTCTTGGTCATCCTACGTTGGCCAGCAAGTCGCGCTATGCCACTATCTTTTGCAATTACGGTGGTAGTTGCATTATTCGTTTGGAACGTTCCGGTGAACCAAGTGATGGCAGCATCAGTTAGAGGTATCGTAACAGCGCTAGACATTTTGTTTATTGTATTTGGAGCAATCTTATTACTTAACACATTAAAAGAAGGTGGCGCATTACACACAATCCGCCAAGGGTTCACAGATATTTCTCCTGACCGTCGTGTTCAAGCAATTATTATTGCATGGTTGTTTGGAGCATTCATAGAAGGAGCATCAGGATTTGGTACACCAGCAGCAATTGCTGCTCCACTTTTAGTAGCGATTGGGTTCCCAGCAATGGGTGCAGTATTAGTAGCGTTAATTATTCAATCAACACCAGTTACATTTGGTGCAATTGGTACACCAATTGTCGTAGGTGTAAATAGTGCTTTAAGTTCAATTGAGTCAATTAAAGATGTACCTGCTGTATTGCAGCAAATAACTGGTCAAGTATCAATTTTACACATGGCAGTTGGTATCTTTATTCCACTAGTCATGGTAGCGATGCTAACCAAACACTATGGTAAAAATAAAACTTATACAGAAGGTTTAGCAATTTGGAAGTTTGCTATTTTTGCAGGACTTGCATTTACAGTTCCTTACATGATTATTGCAAATTTATTGGGACCTGAATTTCCATCTTTATTCGGTGGCTTAATTGGTTTAGCGATTGTTGTTCCAGCTGCAAAGCGTGGCTTCTTAATTCCAAAGCATACATGGCAGTTTGAAAAAGAAGAAAACTGGGATCCGAGTTGGTCTGGAAAGTTAAAAGTAGATAAGAGTGATTTTGTAGGTAGTAAAGTTTCTATGGTAGCGGCTTGGGTACCTTACATTATTGTTGGGGTACTATTAGTACTAACTCGTCTAAATAATTTACCAATTAAAGGTTGGCTAACTTCAGATGCTGTTAAGATTAATTTAGGCACACCTTTTGATGCTGGAATTGGAGTAGCATCAACACCGTTATATTTACCAGGTACAATCTTGGTAGTTGCGTCGTTAGTGTGTATCCTTTTATACGGTATGAAAGGAAGCTCATATGGTAAAGCGGTTAAAGACTCGTTTGCAACAGTAGTCACTGCAGCGGCGGCATTACTTTTCGCTGTACCAATGGTTCAAGTATTTATTAACTCAGGAGTAGGAACAAATGAATTTGGTACAATGCCATTCCAACTAGCTGTTGGAGCTTCTGAATTATTCGGTGCTGAGTGGCCAATCATCTCACCAATTATCGGAGCACTAGGAGCATTCGTGGCAGGAAGTAATACCATTTCAAACATGATGTTTGCTGGTTTCCAATATGAAACTGCAGGACTTATCGGTGTCAGCGCTAGCGCAACAATAGTAGTTGCACTGCAAGCAATTGGTGGAGCTGCCGGTAATATGATTTGTGTTCACAACGTCGTTGCCGCATCTGCTGCAGCTGGTGTTGTTGGTCAAGAAGGTACAATGATCCGAAAAACCTTAGTTCCAATGACTTTCTATGTGCTATTTGCAGGTTCGATTGGTTATGTTTGGATCTATGGCTTTGGTTTAAACATCGGTACAATTCTCCTTATAGGAATTATTGCTGGTATTATTTATGCAATTACTGTTGGTATTAAGAAAAACAAAGAAATGGACGAAGAACAAAAGAATGCAGCTTAGTAGTTTTGAATTAAATAAATAGTAATAAAATATCATTGTTCCCCACCCTACTATTGTATATAATAGGGTGGGGAACTTAAATTAATCAAGTAAATAAAGCAGATTAAAATAATCTGTTTTTAACATCTGATCAGGTCAACCGATGACCGGATGACCTACTAAACTACTGGGAGGAAAAACGAATGAAAGTTTCTTTATTTTTAACTTGTTTAGCAGATGTCGTCTATCCGGCGTCTGTTGGAAAAAGCACAGTTGAAATCCTTGAACGCTTTGGCTGTGAAGTTGATTTTCCGAAAAAACAAACATGCTGTGGACAGCCTGCATACAATAGTGGCTACCATCAGGAAACAAAAGAAGTTGCTAAACATATGATTAATGTATTTAAAGATGCTGAGTATGTCGTTTCACCATCGGGTTCATGTACAGTTATGTTACACGAGTATGTTCATTTATTTAAAGATGACCCAGAATGGAAACAAAAAGCTGAGGAGCTTAAAAACAAATCGTATGAATTAACACAATTTTTAGTTGATGTTCTGAAAATTACCGATGTAGGTGCAGAGTTTAATGCGAAAGTAACATATCATACGTCTTGTCATATGACACGGCTTTTGGGAGTTGTAGCAGCACCAATCACGTTACTTAAAAATGTTAAGGGTTTAAAGTTTACAGAACTTCCAAATAAAGAACAATGCTGTGGTTTTGGTGGAACTTTCTCTGTAAAAATGGTGCCGATATCAGAACAAATGGTAGATGAAAAAGTACAACATATTGGAGAAATTGATGCTGATGTTTTAATCGGTGCTGATTTAGGTTGTTTAATGAATATTGGTGGAAGGATCAATCGTCTAGGAAAGCCAATTAAAGTAATGCATATTGCTGAAGTTTTAAATAGTCGATATGGTGGTGAAGTAGATGGGAATTAAAATAGGAGATGACAAATTTAATACTCGAGTAGATAAAGCGATTAATGATGACTTTATGCGTAAAGCTGTTGTGGGTGCGCAAGAGCGGATGCAAGGTCGTCGTTTGGATTCTATCACTGCGCTCGGGAATTGGGAAGATTGGAGAAATCTTGCAGAAGAAATTCGTCAGCATACGTTAGAAAACTTAGACTTTTATTTAGAACAATTGACGGAAAATGTTGTAAAAAATGGTGGCAACGTTTTTTTTGCTGAAACGGCTGAAGAAGCAAATGACTATATAAAAGGCGTTGTACTGAACAAAAATGCCAAAAAGATCATTAAATCTAAATCAATGGTCACTGAAGAAATTGGGATGAATCAGGCTTTAGAATCAATGGGCTGTGAAGTAATTGAAAGCGATCTTGGTGAATGGATTTTACAATTAGATGACCATGATCCGCCTTCACATATTGTTGTACCGGCACTTCATAAAAATAGAGAACAAATTCGTGAAACATTTGCCGAAAAAAGAGGTTACAAGGGAACTAGCGACCCAAAAGAGATGGCATTATTTGCACGAAGAGAGTTACGAAAAGATTTTTTAGAAGCTGAAGTTGGAATTACAGGTTGTAACTTTGCAGTTGCCGAATCCGGGTCTATTTCTCTTGTCACGAACGAAGGAAACGCAAGGTTAGCGACAACAATTCCAAAAACCCAAATAACCGTAATGGGTATGGAAAGAGTTGTACCTACTTGGGAAGAGCTAGATATTCTGGTTAGTATGCTTGCCCGCAGTGCCGTTGGTCAAAAATTAACAAGCTATGTCACTGGTTTAACAGGTACAAAAGAAGAAGGTGACGTTGACGGCCCAGAAGAATTCCACCTTGTCATTATTGATAATGGCAGATCCAAAATTTTAGGAACACAATTTGAATCAGTGCTTCAGTGTATTCGTTGTGCGGCATGTATCAATGTATGTCCAGTATACCGCCACGTGGGTGGTCATTCTTATGGCTCAATTTATCCAGGTCCAATTGGTGCGGTATTAACTCCATTATTAGCTGGTTATGATGATTATAAGGAGCTGCCATATGCCTCTACCCTATGTGGAGCATGTACTGATGTATGTCCGGTGAAAATCCCATTACACAATCTTTTAATTGAGCATCGTCGCATAATAGTAGAAGAAGTTGGAAAAGCACCATTTGCTGAAAAACTAGCAATGAAAGGCTTTGCGTTTGCGGCGTCTACCTCAAGTATTTATAACATTGGAACGAAAACAGCTCCTTCTGTAATGGGGCCTTATTCGAAAAATGGGTTTATTTCAAATGGTCCAGGTCCAATTAAGTTATGGACAGATATCCGTGAGCTTCCTGAACTAAGTAAAGGTAAAGATAAGTTCAGAACATGGTTTGAAGATCGTGACAAGGGGGGAAACTAAGATGACTGTTGGAACAGCCTTTAACAAAGATAGATTTTTAAATAATATTTCTAAAGCTTTAGGTCGTGACCGTAAAACTTCGGGTGTTAATCGCCCTGAGTGGAAAGATCGACCTCAGTACGAAGTGTTTAAAGGTATGACTCAAGATGAATTAGCTTTCGAGTTGGAAGAACAATGTAAGAACATCCACACAGTTAGTAAAAGAGCAACTTTAGAAACGTTACCAAAGGTATTAAAGGAAGTAATTGCAGAACTTGGTGGAAAGTCAATTGTAAATTGGAATGACCCACGGTTTGCTGAATATAACTTAACAGATGTTTTTGAAGAATTTGCTAGTCTAGAAACGAATCGACTTCACGTTTGGGACCCTGCACTCGGTGAAGAAAATATTAAACTGGCTGAACAAGCGAATATCGGGATTACATTTTCAGATATAGCACTAGCAGAGTCTGGTACAGTAGTTTTATTTAGCGATAAAGGAAAGGGTCGTTCAGTTAGTCTTCTTCCAGTAACACATATTGCGATAATTCCTAAAAGTACTATCGTTCCACGGATGACTCAAGCGGCAACCGAAATTCACCATATGGCCCAGAAAGGTCGCATACCATCCTGTATTAACTTTATATCAGGTCCAAGTAATAGTGCCGATATTGAGTTAAATCTAGTAGTTGGAGTACACGGTCCAGTTAAAGCCACATATATTATTGTAGATGATAAATAGAAAAGCAGAGGCGCGATAAAGGAGGGGATCATTCAAAAAATGAATGATCCCCTCCTTTTTTTAGCTACTTCGCAATCTTTTCTAAATTACCATTTTTGTCCATGCGGAACTTTGGAGCCTGTTCAACTGGCTCTCCCTCATCTTGTAATAAAGCCATTCGTCGTGCTCTATTCATAATTTGAATCAATGATTGATAGTCTTCTTCAACTACTTGGTAATCATTTCCAAGTTTGGAGAGTTTAGTTTCTAGCTCCTTATTGATAGTCAATAGTTTCAAGTTTTCTTTCATCAGCTTTTCATTTTCTTTTCTTAATTCTAATGAACTACCTTCTTTTGTCGCTAATGATTGGATAAAGTTAACGACATCTTTTAGACTAATACTTTTTTGAGGATAATTTGTAGTAACTAAGACATTCTCAGGTGCTGACATTACTTCTGTTACTGAAGTGTTCATTATTGGCTGTAATTGCTGTAATGACTGTGATGGAATAGGATTGTAGGACATTCTCCTTTTCATTTCTTTACGCTGTTTTTTTGCTAGTCTTATTGCTTCGTTATATTGATTTCTCACGACAGCATTCCAGCGAAAGCCACAAGCTGCAGATGTACGACTTAGTTCATCTCCCACTTCGTCGAAAGCTCTCAATTGCGTATTGCCTTCTCTAATATGACGTAAAACTGTTTCTGCTAATAATAAATCATCTTCAGAGGACCATGCATCTTGTCTAAGTTTCATAAAAACTCAACTCCTTATTGTGTTTTTCTATCTTTCTAAACAATTTTTAAAAATAAAATTTGTTATAAAGTTACTACTATTTTTGCCAGCTTTTAGTAGATATATACATTACTGATAAGCAATTTTTTATTATTCGGAAGAAGAATTAAAATCATTTTCTTTTAAACTAGTGTAAAGTTACTGCTAGGCAAAAAATATATTATTTTCTTAGGATAGGGTAAAATAGTAGTAGGAAATCAGAAGTAGGGGTGTGTTTTTATGAATCAATGGGATGAAAAATTTCAAGAAGAAGGCTATTTATACGGAACAGAAGCAAATGAATTTATTAAATTATGGGGGCAAAAATTAGCGAAAGGAAATCTTCTTGCTATAGCGGAAGGAGAAGGAAGAAACGCAGCCTTTTTGTCAGAGTTAGGAAACGATGTCACAACATGGGATTATTCAAAGGTTGGAGTTGAAAAAACAATCAAGTTGGCAAAGGATAAAGGGGTGACTGTAAAAGCACTCCTAAACGATTTAGAAACAGTCGAGTGGGAACAAGAAAAATGGGATCTTATTGTTAATGTTTTCGGACATTTACCACCTGACCTACTTACAAGAACGTTAGCAGGTATTGAAAAATCGCTAAAACGTGGGGGAGTGTATGTAACAGAAGTTTATTCTACTAAACAAATCCAATATGGTACAGGTGGTCCTAAATCTCTTGAACTCCTTTATGAACCGCAAATATTTTTAGATGCTTTTAAAGACTGGCGCTTCATTCATTTTTTTTATGGAGAAGTAGAGCGTCATGAAGGTGACAGTCATAATGGGGTCTGCCATGTAATTCAGCTAGTTGTTCAAAAACCGCTGTAGTCTAGTGGTGGGAATCGATTGTAATTTAACAGACTTATACAAACTATGTCGAGACAAAAACTGAATTAAGGTTTTTTACGTTGAGCAAAGTAGTCTAATCGTTTCGTAATCGTATTCTCATAACCGTTTACCGTTGGTTTATAAAAGATTTTTCCGATCATTTCGTCTGGCAAGTACTGTTGTGCAACATAATTTTTATCGAATTGATGAGGATATTTATAGCCAATGCCGTTTCCTAATTGTTTTGCTCCCTTATAATGAGCATCCCGAAGATGGACTGGAACTTCTCCCGATTTTTCTTTTTTCACGGTTTCGAGGGCCTCGTCAATCCCGGTAATAACGGCATTACTTTTTGGTGCGGTTGCTAAATAAAGTGCAGCTTCAGCTAAGGGTATTCTTGCTTCAGGCATACCAATAAAATTAACCGCATATGCGGCCGCTTGAACAATGAGAAGCGCATTAGGATCTGCCAAACCAATGTCTTCTGCTGCATGAACATAAAGGCGTCTCACAATAAACTTTGGATCTTCACCAGCGTAGAGCATTTTCGCAAGCCAATAAAGAGTCGCATCAGGATCCGAACCACGAATACTTTTAATGAAAGCAGAAACCGTATCGTAATGGTTGTCACCTTTTTTATCGTAACGAACAATTCGTTTTTGAATCGATTCTTCAGCAATCGATAAAGAAATGAAAATAACGCCATCTTGATTTGGATCTGTTGTTAATATCGCAAGCTCTAATGCATTTAAGGCAGATCTTGCATCACCATTACCAACATTGACAATATGGCTTAAGGCTTCTTCAGCAATGTCTATTTTATAGTTACCAAAACCTCTTTCCTTATCATGGATGGCAGTCTTTATAATTATTTTAATATCTTCTTCTGTATGGAGTTTTAGTTGAAATAAACGGGAACGTGACAGTAATGCTTGATTTATTTCAAACATCGGATTTTCAGTTGTTGCTCCAATTAAAATGACAGTTCCATCTTCTACATACGGTAAAAGAGCATCTTGTTGACCTTTATTAAAACGATGAATTTCATCAATAAAAAGGACTGTCTTTTTTTCGTACATAAGTGAACGTTCTTTAGCTGCATCAATGACTTTACGGATATCAGCGATTCCTGCCGTCACCGCATTTAATTGTTCAAAAGAGGCTACTGTGGAGTTGGCAATAACTTTTGCAAGTGTCGTTTTTCCAGTTCCAGGTGGTCCGAAAAAAATCATTGCTGTCAATCGATCAGCCTCTATCGATCTTCTCAACAATGTTCCTTTACCAAGTATTTCCTCTTGTCCGATGACTTCGTCAATTGTTCTAGGGCGCATCCGATTAGCTAATGGGCCTTTTAGGTTATCATTTTCTTGCGCTGAATAATTAAATAAGTCCAATGGGATTATCTCCTTATAGTACGTGTTCAAAAAGGAGATTTACCGGACTTTTTGAACATCTTATTATCTACGTCTTTTGAGTCAGAATAACTGATGGTTAAGCTAAAATCAATGAATATCGTTTTTTAACCTACTTTACCGCAACTATTTCGAAAATCGTGATATACTTAAATGAATTTCATAATGCAGATTATGCGCCACTAGGTAGCTTGATGTGGCTAGTTTTGATATTATGAAATTCATTCATTTAAGGCGAAATTATTGGAAGGTTTATAGCTGTAGAAAGGATGGAAAAACTGTGAGAAGGGAAAAGAAAAGTGTAGTAAGGAGATGGCTTATTTTTTTTGTTGGGATAATTGTCATGTCTTTTGGGATCGTCTTAATGATTGAAGCCGACCTTGGTGTTGCACCTTGGGATGTCCTGCACATTGGTCTGACGAAGCAATTTGGTCTTACAGTTGGTACTTGGTCAATTTTAGTCGGTTTTTGTATTATTGGTTTAACAACCCTATTAACAAAAGAGTGGCCACCACTAGGTGCTTTTTTAAATATGATATTTGTCGGTGTATTTATTGATATCTTTCGTCTATTTATTGGTACACCTGTCACAATCCTAGGCCAATATGTTATGCTTTTGGTAGGAGTAGTTGTGATCGGTTACGGGATTGGTTTCTATATCGCTCCTAAATGTGGGGCAGGACCTAGGGACAGTCTAATGATAGCGATTACTGAAAAAAGTGCCTGGAAAGTACAGTATGTTCGGGGCTTGATGGAAATCATTGTTTTAGCAATTGGTTGGAATTTAGGTGGACCGGTTTTTATAGGAACAATTCTATTTAGTTTAACGATTGGTAATGTTGTAGGTTTCACGTTGCCACAATGTCAACGTTTAGTAGATCGATTCATAGAAAGAGGGATGAAAATTGAAAATATCGACAAAGGGACGATACGGGTTAACGATCATGATGGCATTAGCAAAGAAGTCCGGTGAAGGGCCAGTTTCTTTAAAATCTATTGCAAAAGATTATAATTTGTCTGAACACTACTTAGAACAATTGATTGCTCCGCTTCGAAACGCCCTTTTAGTAAAAAGTGTTCGTGGTGCATATGGAGGATACATGTTAGCAAAAGAGGCTAGCATCATAACGGCGGGTGATATAATTCGTGTTCTAGAAGGACCAATTAGTTTAGTAGAAGTGTTGGAGGATGAAGAACCTGCAAAAAGGGATTTATGGATTAGAATTAGGGACGCAGTTAAAGATGTGCTTGATAATACGACACTAGAAGATTTAATTAACTATGAAGACAAAGGTAGCCAAGAATACTATATGTTCTATATTTAGTCTATAATAGAAATAGCAAACTAAGTGAATGAATTTCATTCAAGTAATGGTAATTTCGGGTTTTCTTTGAATTACTCATTGAAGGGCCTAATAAGAAGGTGACAAAAAAATGAAAACGATATATGTAGATCACGCGGCCACCTCTCCTACTCACCCGGAGGTTGTGGATGCGATGCTTCCTTATTTTTATGAAAATTTTGGAAATCCGTCTAGTATTCATCAATACGGTCGTAAAACGAGACAGGCTATCGACGCGGCAAGAACTTTTTTAGCTAAGTCGATAGGTGCAGCAGAAAAAGAAATTATTTTTACAAGTGGTGGAACTGAAGCTGATAATTTAGCGGTTATTGGATCAGCGCTTGCTAACAAAGAAAAAGGACAGCATATTATTACAACTTCTATTGAACATCATGCTTTATTGCATTCATGTCAGTCGTTGGAAAAGCAAGGTTTTGAGGTTACCTACTTACCTGTTGATGAGAGTGGAAAAATTTCACTAGTCGATTTAGAAAATACCATCCGTGAAGATACGATTTTAGTTTCGGTTATGTATGGAAATAATGAAGTTGGAACACTCCAACCGATCAAACGAATCGGAAAGCTTTTACGGGAAAAAAAGATTGCCTTTCATACAGATGCCGTTCAAGCGTACGGAATAGAAGAGATCGATGTAGAGGAAATGTATATCGATTTTTTAAGTGTGTCAGCTCATAAAATAAATGGTCCAAAAGGGATTGGCTTTCTTTATGCTAGCAGTAAGCAGCCTTTGCAGCCAAGTTTATTTGGTGGTGAGCAAGAACGAAAACGGCGGGCAGGAACGGAAAACCTTGCTGGAATCGTCGGATTGAAACAAGCAGCTGAAATGGCTATTGGTGATAGATGGGCAAAGCGAGCTGAGTTTCTGGCTTTTCGTAAGTGCATCTTAACGATTTTTGATGAGCACCAGCTTGAATATAAAATTAACGGTGATGAAAGCTTATTTTTACCACATATTTTAAATATTAGTTTTCAAGGAGTAAATGTTGAGTCTTTATTAGTCAATTTAGATTTAGCTGGGATTGCCGCTTCTAGTGGTTCGGCATGTACTGCTGGAAGTATCAAACCTTCGCATGTATTGGCAGCAATGTTTCCAAATCAACAAGCAAGAATTATCTCAAGCGTACGATTTAGTTTTGGCTTAGGGAATACACTTGAAGACATCGAAACAGTTGCCCTCGAAACGGTAAAAATTGTCCGAAGAATTAAAAGTAATTGAGAGGTCGTGAGGGTATGCTTACAAATCAACAAGAAAAGCCACGAAACGAGACACGTGTCGTTGTTGGCATGTCAGGGGGCGTTGACTCAAGTGTTGCGGCATACCTCCTAAAAGAGCAAGGTTATGAAGTGATTGGAATTTTCATGAAAAATTGGGATGATACTGATGAAAGCGGTATTTGTACTGCTACTGAGGATTATAACGATGTCATTCGTGTTTGTAATCAAATTGGGATTCCATACTATGCTGTTAATTTTGAAAAACAATATTGGGATAAGGTATTTACGTATTTTTTAGAAGAATATAAAGCTGGAAGAACTCCGAATCCTGATGTGATGTGTAATAAAGAAATAAAGTTCAAAGCATTTTTAGAGCATGCATTGTCGCTTGGAGCAGATTATTTGGCAACGGGTCATTATGCAAGAGTAGAAGTTCGTGAGGGCGAATATAAAATGCTTCGTGGAGTCGATGGTAACAAAGACCAAACTTATTTTTTAAATACATTAGGGCAAGAGCAACTATCGCGAACCATGTTTCCAATTGGAGATATTCCTAAAAAAGAGGTACGAGAAATTGCTTTGACTGCGGGTCTTGCTACGGCTACTAAAAAAGATAGTACTGGAATTTGCTTCATTGGAGAAAGAAATTTCAAAGAGTTCTTAAGTCAATTTTTACCTGCTAAAAAAGGGGAGATGCAAACTCTTGAAGGTGAAGTAAAAGGAATGCACGATGGTTTAATGTACTATACATTTGGACAACGTCATGGTCTAGGTATTGGTGGCTCAGGAGAACCTTGGTTTGTTGTTGGTAAAAACTTAGCAACAAACGTGCTTACTGTTGCTCAAGGCTTCCATCATCCTTATCTCTATTCAGAAGGATTACTTGCCACTGACGTTAATTGGGTTAGTAATAAAAAAGTGAGCGAAAATTTCCACTGTACAGCGAAGTTCCGCTATCGTCAGCCAGATAAGGGCGTAACAGTTCAGGTAAAAGTAGATGGTGATTTGGAAGTAATCTTTGATGAACCACAAAGAGCGATAACTCCGGGCCAAGCGGTTGTATTTTATAACGATGATGAATGTTTAGGTGGTGCAACGATTGATGTTGTAATAAAGAAACTGGACTGATCCTAATCGTGCAGGGCAGTTCTTTTTTCTCGTAGTGAAAGTTCAAAAAACCGGTAATCATAGCTATTGAACCTCAGCTCTGATTACCCTCCTTTTTGAACAGATATTTTAAGATATAAAGGGGTAAAAGTAGATGACAAATAAAAATATCGAAGCAGCACAGTTTATTCAAGAAGGAAAGCTTGAAGAAGCGGCTACATTATTAAATGAGGCAATCGAAGAAAACCCTAAAGATGCGCTAGCTTATCTTAATTTTGGCCATCTTTTGTCGATTAGTGGCGATAAAGACCGAGCGTTTATTTTTTACAATCGGGCGATAGAAATTGATCCAACTTTGGCGACAGCCTATTACGGAGCTGGAAATACATATTTTGATCAAGAAAAGTATCAAGAAGCGATTGAAAGCTTTAAAAAAGCTGTTGAAAACGGCTTAATAGAAGCTGATGCTTATTTTATGCTTGGTCTCTGCTACTACAATTTAGGACAATTACCATACGCATTAGCTAATTTTAAAACGGCAACAGAAAAAAATCCTAAAGACGCTGATGCAAATTTTCAGTTAGGACTTGTCTTAGCCCAGCTTGAACAAGTTGATGAGGCAATTATTGTGTTAGAAAAAGTTATTCAACTAGATGAAACCCATGCTGATGCTTATTACAACCTTGGAGTGGCTTATGCTTTTAAAGATGATGCAGAAAAAGCGCTTGAAATGTTTGAAAGAGCGTTGGAATTACAGCCAGGTCACTTACTTGCAGGTAATGGTAAAAAACAGCTAGAAGCATTACTCCGAGAACAATAAAACCGGAGAGAGGGTTGTAGCGATGACATATGAAGATCAAAATGAAGAAGCTTTTATTAAGGGAGATCTTATCAACGTAATTTATACGAATGAAGAAAACTTATATACTGTTGCAAGAATAAAAGTTCATAGTACAAATGTAAAACTTTCTGAAAAAATGATCGCAATTGTAGGAACTCTTCCTAAGCTTGATGAAGAAAACATTTATACTTTTTATGGGAAATTAACAGATCATCCAAAATTTGGTGAGCAGTTTCAAGTGACTCATTTTGAAAGGGAAGTTCCGAAAACCACTGAAGGAATTATCCGCTATCTGAGTAGTGATCGTTTTAAAGGTATTGGCCGAAAAACAGCTGAAGCGATTGTTAATAAGCTAGGCGAGCAAGCGATATCAAGAATTCTTAATGATAAAGAAGTATTGAATAAAGTACCTGGAATTAAACCAGCGAAAATCCAACTTATATATGATCAATTGGTTGAGCACCAAGGAATTGAACAAGTATTAATTGAGCTTTATAAGTATGGATTTGGAGCTCAGCTAGCGATGAGAATTTTTCAAGTATACAAAGATGAGACATTACAAATTCTGAAAAACAACCCATACCAGATGATTCAAGATGTAGAAGGAATTGGTTTTGCAAGAGCTGACGCGTTAGGACTAGGAATAGGGTTTACGAAAGACCAACCAGAACGAATTCAAGCTGGGTGTCTTCATATTATCCAAGAATTATCATTGCAAGAAGGACATATTTTTATTAAGCGAAAAGATTTGATTTCAGAAGCTAGCTCTATATTAACAGATCATAGTTATAAAATTTCAGTACTAGAAATTGAAACACAAATTCTATATTTAGAAGAAGAAGGAAAGCTAATTGCTGAACTTGACAATGTCTATTTACCAACCTTATTTTTTGCAGAAAAGGGTTTAGTAACAAATATTGTAAAAATACTCAAAAATGACGATCATATTGAAGAGTTTCCTGAAGCAGAATTTTTAAAGGCAATTGGTGAGACAGAAGAAGAATTTAAAATTGAGTATGCGCCTTCACAAAAAGAGGCTATTAAAGCCGCGTTACAATCCTCAATCATGATTTTGACTGGGGGACCAGGAACCGGAAAAACTACAGTTATAAAAGGTATTGTTGAATCATATGCCAAACTTCATGGATTGTCTCTTAATAAAAAAGATTACGGTAAAAACAACCCGTTTCCAATTGTCTTAGTTGCCCCAACAGGCAGAGCGGCAAAGCGGATGGCCGAAGCAACGGGACTTCGTGCTGAAACTGTTCATCGACTTTTGGGTTGGAAAGGTGGACATTCAGGCTTTGAAAAAGACGAAGACAACCCTATTGAGGGAAGGCTGTTAATTGTTGATGAGGTATCGATGGTTGATATTTGGCTTGCGAATCAGTTGTTCAAATCATTACCGAGCCAGGTTCAAGTGATTTTGGTAGGAGATGAAGATCAGTTGCCATCTGTTGGACCTGGACAAGTACTGAGTGAATTAATTCATTCAAAAAAAATCCCAACTGTTAATCTTGTTGATATTTATCGTCAAGCAAAAGAGTCCTCAATTATTCAATTAGCTCATGACATGAAAGCTGGGCAGCTTCCTAAAGATATCTTAACGGCAAAAAGTGATCGTCGTTTTTTCCAATGCAGTCAAGAACAAGTGATTGCTGTTATTGAACAAATTTGTGTAAATGCTATTAATAAAGGCTATACAGCAAAAGAAATTCAAGTATTAGCACCGATGTATCGGGGAAATGCCGGGATCGAAGTCTTGAATAAGAATTTGCAAAATGTTTTTAATCCTAAAAAAGAAAAACAACGAGAAATTCTGTATGGAGAAGTTAGTTATCGAGTCGGTGATGTGGTCTTACAACTTGTTAACAATCCTGAAGAAAATGTTTTTAATGGCGATAGAGGTGAAATTGTTGCGATTACTTACGCCAAAGAAACAGTTGAAAAACAAGACCAAATCATCATTTCTTATGATGGAATAGAAGTAGAGTATAAGAAACAAGACTTAAATCAAATTACTTTAGCTTATTGTTGTAGTGTTCACAAGTCTCAAGGAAGTGAATTTCCAATCGTTATTATGCCGATTGTAAGAGGTTACTATCGGATGCTCCGCCGTAATCTCGTTTATACTGGAATAACTAGGGCGAAAGAATTCTTAATTTTGTGTGGTGAGGTTAAAGCCTTTCAAACCGCGATTCAACAACAAAATGAAATGAAACGGAATACCCTTCTGAGGGAGAAACTAATTTTAAATGTAGAATCGAATTAGGTGGGAAGGAAAAAGAAAAAGGGAAAAGGGGAAAGTTGGAAAGGCAAAGATAAAAGATAAAAGTTACAAGTCAAACCAATATTTATGAAAGCTTTTGACCTTCCTAACCAACTGCCCTCTAACCAACTTTCCAACTTCTCTTACAAAGCTTTTGACCTTCCTTTCCAACTTTTCGCTTTCCACTTTCCACTTTTAATATTGGAAGTAGTTCCCCGGAATTATTATAGCTTATTTAACAAACTCTATTAATGTTCGGAAGGGTGGGATTTAACTTTGCGAACATTTTCCATTCTTAATGGGCTATCGGTAATTTCTTTACATGGTGGCGAAGAAATCGGTAAAGTGGTTAATTTGTTAATTAATAAGACAGAAATTGCTGGTATAATAATTGATAAAAATGGGTGGTTAAACCGCCATTTATATGTACCTTTGGATGAGGTTCACGCAGTTGGGCAGGACGCTTTAGTCGTTGAAGATGAGAAAAAGCTTGTTATCTTTGACAAAAAACAATTCCCATTATATTCACTATATAGCGGTTCAACTAATATTGCCGGGAAAATGTTAATGTCGACTGAAGGCGAAAAATTAGGCTTACTAGAAGATGTATATTTTGATGAATCTCTGGGCAGTATTGTAGGGTATGAGGTGACTGACGGTTTTATTGCTGATCTTAAAGAGGGGAAACAGGTTTTAAAAACAACCGCTCCTTTAATAGTCGGTGAGGATGTTCTTGTCATCGATTTAAATAGTTAAAGGAGGCCCTACGATCATGCGCTGTCCTAATTGCAAGGGTAAAGAAATTGGGAAAATAGGTACGAATCAGTATTATTGCTGGCATTGTTATATTGAATTATCAATTATAGATGGCCGCTTTTCACTACACCAAGTTGAAGAAGATGGAAGTTTAAGCTCACTTGATGATCTTTTTGAAGATGTAGATATGAGCGTTGAAAGCAGTTAACATCTTCAAAGGTAAGGCCTCTCGAAGAAAACTAATTGAATAGTATGATGGTCTATTTTGCGTCATACTTCGTTGACTGAATGGTGGTGAAAGCAATGCGTAGAGAAACCTTATTAGCAGCGTTAGGTTTAGGTGCAGCAGCTGTTTCTATGATCGGTCCAAAACGTCGGAAAAAAATGGTTAGATTTATTGAACCGTTAACGAACATCGAGATGGCAGAAATGATGCCATCAATGCGCTCGATCAAAAAATTTAGAAAGATCATGATGCGCAACCTTTTTTAATAGCCTAAAACAAAACTCCTAGCCCTGCTAGGGGTTTTTTAAAGATAAGAAATGCATAAAATTTTCGCGTCTGTCTAGCTTCAGCGCCTAACCGCTCGAGGTCACTTCACCCAATTACATGTAGCCAAAAAGCGGGCTACATGTAATTGGCCTCCAGTACTTGTCGCGTCTGACCAAGGCACTTGCGCTTTTCTCTGTCTAGCTTCAAGACACATCCTTGAGTTACTTCATAGCTGGTTTTGCGACGAGTAACCGCAGGAGCAGGCGCCATCGGCTCGACCGCTTTTCTTAATTAAATAAAATATTGATAATTTGCATTTTATGTCAAATACTAAATAACAGTTCTGGATCAAAAATGGGGTGAGATGTGTGAATGGACGACAGCTTAAGTGGCTGATTCGCTTTGTAAGTCTTTTAGTTATATTACTATGTGGATATGTCTTCTTGCTACTAGCTCCGCTCTGGTTGCCCATTTTAACCGTCGTAGTAAGAGTTAGTATTCCGTTCTTGATTGCAGCAATTATTACATATTTACTTCACCCTATTGTCGAACAAATGAAAAATATCGGTATCGCCAGACCCATCTCGATATTAATGATATACATAGTATTTATTATCCTTTTTGCTTCTTTATTAATAAAAGGAACACCATATATTATTGAAGAGCTAAAAGATTTAATTGACAATATCCCCCATTTTACAAATATTTATCGTGAATTGGTTAGTGACTTTTACAAGCAAACGTCGATGATGCCGGATGGCTTTCGTACTAAGGCGGAAGGATGGTTAACGGATATTGAAGCATTTGCAGCCGAAGGCGTTGCTGATACAGTAACAAATTTACGGGGACTACTAGACTATTTTTTTGTGATTATCATCGTTCCATTTCTTGTTTTTTACTTACTAAAAGATTTCCCTTTAATTGAAAAAACTGCTTGGTATGTAACGCCAAGAAAGTATCGCAGTTCCGGGAGACAACTATTAAAAAATATAAATATTTCATTAGGAAATTATATTCGCGGACAGCTATTAGTTTGTTCAGTGGTAGCAATTATTTCTACAATTGGTCTGTGGCTGATTGGAATGCCTTATGCAGTTATTTTAGGTATTTTCATTGGAATTACGAATATCATTCCATATTTTGGTCCGATCATTGGTGCTTTGCCAGTTGCTATTATCGCCTTTACCGAGTCTTTTCAATTAGTATTATTTGGTCTAGCCGTTAATTTTGGAATTCAATTAATTGAAGGGAATATCTTATCGCCCTTAATCGTTGGTAAAAGTCTTCATATGCACCCGATATTAATTATGTTTGCGCTTATTGTCGGAGCTGAGGTTGGTGGTATAGTTGGTTTGATTGTAGCTGTTCCAATACTTGCAATTATAAAAGTAGTTGTGCTGCATATACGTGAGTCTTTTGGAAAAAAGCATGAAGAGGAAAAGATTATCTAGAACGCATGTTGACAAAGGTTTTGCTCATATCTATAATAATTTCTATAAGAGGATGTTCAAAACTTCGCAAGTGATAAATTTCGTATCGCTTCGATGGCTCTGATTACCCTCATTTTTTAATTTGCGCTTTAAGTCTTAATATCGAAAACTTGATGAAGGAACCGTTTGATAAAGCCCATCTTAATTAAGGTCAACCTTAAGCAGAGAGGAATTTTTAGAGCATCTCTAAGAAAATAACTGATCAATTATTTTCTTGGAGATGCCCTAGCTGAAAGAAATTCTAGATGAAGATTACCAAAAAGCTACTCCTGAAAGCAGGCCAAAATCTGCCGGTTAAAAACCGTTACATTTGATAAGGTGATGAATTTTTTATTGTTCATAACTAGGGTGGTACCGCGTGAGCTCAGCTCTCGTCCCTGTTTGGGATGGGGGCTTTTTCTATTTTAAAAATGAAGGAGGAAATAAAAAATGAAACAATTAACATCTGTTGAAGTTAGGCAAATGTTTTTAGATTTTTTTAAAGAAAAAGGACATGCTGTTGAACCAAGTGCATCATTAGTACCACACGAAGATCCATCGCTATTATGGATTAATAGTGGTGTTGCAACGCTGAAAAAATATTTTGACGGTCGTGTAATCCCAGAAAATCCACGGATTACAAATGTACAAAAATCAATACGTACAAACGATATTGAGAATGTTGGAAAAACAGCTCGTCATCATACGTTTTTTGAAATGCTCGGTAATTTCTCAATTGGAGAATATTTCAAAAAAGAAGCAATTAATTGGGCTTGGGAGTTTTTAACGAGTGAAAAGTGGATTGGTTTTGATGCTGAAAAACTTTCTGTTACTATTCATCCAGAAGATAATGAAGCTTTTATGCTTTGGAAAGAAGAAATCGGACTACCAGAAGAAAGAATTATTCGTCTTGAAGGTAACTTCTGGGATATTGGCGAAGGGCCAAGTGGTCCAAATACAGAAATATTCTATGATCGTGGTGAAAAGTATGGAAATGATAATACAGATCCTGAACTATATCCTGGTGGTGAAAACGAACGTTATTTAGAAGTATGGAATTTAGTGTTCTCACAATTTAACCATAATTCCGATGGAACCTACACGCCGCTGCCTAAGAAGAATATTGATACAGGGATGGGACTTGAGAGAATTGTCTCTGTTGTTCAAGATGTGCCGACAAACTTCGATACAGACTTATTTGTTCCGATAATAAAAGCAACGGAGGCAATTTCAGGTGTAACATACGGGAAAGACGAAGAAAGTGATGTTTCGTTTAAAGTAATTGCCGACCATGTTCGTACTGTTTCCTTTGCTATTGCTGACGCGGCATTACCATCAAATGAAGGTCGCGGCTATGTGCTAAGACGGTTACTTCGTCGAGCTGTGCGTTATGCGAAGTTAATTAATATTCATCGACCATTCATGTATGAGTTAGTGCCTGTTGTTGGTGAAATTATGGCTGATTTCTACCCAGAAGTAAAAGAAAAAACTGAATTTGTTCAAAAAGTAATTAAAAATGAAGAAGAACGTTTTCATGAAACACTAAACGAAGGTTTAGCCATTTTATCAAAAATAATCGAAACTGCGAAAGCTGCAAACGAGATGACAATTTCAGGTGAAGATGTTTTCCGCCTTTATGATACGTATGGTTTTCCAGTTGATTTAACTGAGGAATATGTTATTGAAGCAGGTCTTTCAATTGATCGAGATAAATTTGAAAGCGAAATGAACAAGCAAAGAGATCGCGCTCGGGCTGCACGTCAAACGGGTGACTCAATGCAGACGCAGGACGGCGTATTAGGAAGTATAAAAGTTGCCAGTGAGTTTGTTGGTTATGATCGACTTTCAGCAGTTTCTGTAATTGAAGTGATCATCAAAGATAAGGAACTTGTAGAAACAGCTACAAAAGGCGACGTTGTAAAAGTACTCGTTGATCAAACCCCATTTTATGCTGAAAGTGGTGGTCAAGTTGCGGATAAAGGTTCAATGAAAGCTGATGGTCTTTTGCTTCAAGTTAAAGATGTTCAAAAGGCGCCAAACGGTCAAAATCTACATACAGTTCATGTGCTAGAAGGAACTTTATCAAAGGGAATGACGCTAACAACAACTGTTGAAGAAACAGAACGGATTGGGATTGTCAAAAACCACACAGCAACTCATATTTTGCATCGCGCTCTTAAAGACACACTTGGTGAACATGTAAACCAAGCAGGGTCGTTAGTTTCTGAAAATCGTTTGCGCTTTGATTTCTCTCATTTTGGTCAAATAACACAAGAAGAGTTAGTAAAAATCGAAACGACTGTTAATGAAAAGATTTGGGACGCGATTTCAGTGAATATTTCTAATAAAAAAATTGCTGAAGCAAAAGAAATGGGTGCGATGGCTCTTTTCGGTGAAAAATATGGAGATATTGTTCGTGTCGTTCAAGTAGGGGACTATAGCTTAGAACTATGCGGCGGCTGCCATGTCAAAAATAGTGCTGAAATAGGCTTGTTTAAAATTATTTCTGAATCAGGTATTGGAGCCGGAGTGCGTCGAATCGAAGCAGTTACTGGAAAAGGCGCTTATGAGCATATGAACGCTCAAGTAGACTTAGCAAAAGAAGCAGCAAGTTTACTAAAAACAAATTTAAAAGACGTACCTGATAAGGTAAGTCAATTGCAGATGCAAATACGTAAAATTCAACGTGAAAATGAGTCTCTTGCAGCGAAACTAGGAAATTTAGAAGCTGGAAGTCTCATAGATGATGTTATTAAAGTAAACGGCGTTGCCATTATTGCAAAAAAAGTAAATGTTACAGATATGGATAGTATTCGCAGCCTAGTCGACTCACTTAAAAATAAACTTATTTCAGGTATTGTTGTGCTTGGTGCTGTCAATAATGGAAAAGTAAACATCGTTGCAGGTGTAACGAATGATTTAGTTAAACAAGGCTATCATGCTGGGAAAATTGTCAAAGAAGTAGCAACTCGATGTGGAGGCGGCGGCGGCGGTCGTCCTGATATGGCTCAAGCAGGTGGTAAAAATCCAGATCAGCTTCAAGAAGCGATTGATTTTGTACCAGAATTTCTGAAAACAATTTCCTAATTAATTCATGATAGTGTACAATATGGATAGATAGTTTTAAATTTTTGAGTATAGCAAATTTTTGGACGTGAAAAATAATCACGTATTGTAAGAAAGAGGTGTTTTGTGATGAGTTCTATGGATAATACGATGAAATTTAATTTCCAAGATGACTCAGAGGATACGAATGTTCAGGAAGTATTATTAACTGTATACCAAGCATTGGATGAAAAGGGATATAATCCGATTAATCAAATTGTAGGCTATTTACTTTCGGGTGATCCAGCTTATATTCCAAGGCATAATGATGCAAGATCACTTATTCGTAAGCTTGAAAGAGATGAATTAATTGAAGAGTTAGTGAAATCGTATTTGTCACAGCACCAAGAGGAGTAATATGAGAACATTAGGATTAGATGTTGGAACAAAAACGATTGGGGTCGCCGCTAGTGATGAATTTGGCTGGACTGCCCAAGGGATAGAAACGATTAGACGTAATTTAGATGACCCAGAGAAAGATTGGGAAAAAATTGCTACCTTAATTAAAGATCGTACTATTAGCAGTGTAGTTGTTGGTTTACCGAAAAACATGAATGGGACAATAGGCCCTAGTGGTGAAGCCTGCCAACAGTTTGGTGAAGAAATAAAACGTCGCTTTGAACTTCCAATTATTCTATGGGATGAACGGTTAACAACTGTTGCTGCCGAAAGAATGTTAATTGCATCGGATATGAGTCGAAAAAAGCGTAAAAAAGTAATTGATAAGATGGCAGCAGCGATGATTTTACAAGGGTATTTAGATTCAAAGCAATAAGTTTTAATAATGTGATATGCTATTAATGTCAATAGTAACAAAAGCTATTCAATATTTATAATGAGGTGTTATTATGAAAAATCAAGAAAGAGAACGCATTATTATCCCAGACGAAAATGGCGATGAACATTTATTTGAAGTGTTATTTACATTTGATGTAGATGAAACAGAGAAGTCTTATATGGTTTTAATTGCCGCTGGCGAAGAAGACAGCGATGACGATGAAGTAGAAGTACACGCTTTCCGTTATGAAGAAAAAGGCGACTCTGACGATGATTTAACACTTCATCCCATTGAAACTGATGAAGAGTGGAATATCGTTGAAGAAATGCTCAACACGTTTTCAGAAGAAGACGAAGATGAAGATGAAGATGAAGAAAACGAAAAATAAATATATTTATGAGCAGTTCCCATTAAATGGGGACTGCTTTTTTTTTACAGGTAAGAAAGCATAAAATGTTCGTGTCTGTCTAGCTTCAAGACACATCCTTGAGTTACTTCATAGCTGGTTTTGCGACGAGTAACCGCAGGAGCAGGCGTCATCGGCTCGAGGGCTTCAGTCATTTTCGGAAGTCAAAAGCGACTTCTGTCAAAGGCCTTCCACCGGTTTTCGCCGATATGCGGGCGCCTTGCGCCTTTCTTATCAAACTAGCAAAGGTAGGAAGAGAATTTTGTTCCTGCTCCAAAATTCTACATTTTTAATGAAATTTTGTTGAATTATAGTATAATAGCAGTATTGCTTATAGATGAATGAATTGATAATACTGATAAATGCCAATAAGGGACTATATCTAGTTAGGTGGGAGCACCACAAACTATATGTAGCGAATTGTCGATGATGTATTATAATTATCAAATCGATTCTAATAAGTGTTTAAAAAACAAGGAATGTCCTCTTGTTATAACTTGAGGGGGAGGAAAAAAATGACTTCAGATGATAAAAAGAAAAATAAACAAGAAATAAAAAAGAAATTAATTAAAGAGCGAATTGAGGAGGCTAGTGTCGTTAGAAAAATTGTAGCTTTCTGTTTACTTTTACTAATAATTGCCTTTATCGGTGTAGGGACTTATGTATACCATTATGCCAAAGACGGTATAGCCCCTATTGATGAAACTAATGAAGAGCTATTAGATATTCAAATACCGATTGGATCTACAAGTACGAGAATTGGACATATTTTGGAGGAAAATGGCTTAATAATAAACGCTAGCTTTTTTCGTTATTATGTTCGTTATAAAAATGAAACTGGATTTCAAGCTGGTGATTATCAACTTTCAAAGTCAATGGACTTGGATGAAATTATTGCCGCTTTAAAAGAAGGTACAGTTATGAAAGAATATGCCTTAAGTTTTACGGTTCCAGAAGGCAAATGGCTAGAAGATACTTTAAAGATTATTGCTGATGCAACTAGTCATGAACTAGAAGATTTAGAAGAGAAGATCACAGATCCAGAATATCTAGAGCTCCTGATTGATCGTTTTGACATTTTAACAGAAGATATTTTAGACGAGGATATTCGATGGGCATTAGAGGGTTACCTATTTCCTGCTAGATATGATTTTATCGATGAAAACCCAACAATCGAGACAATCATTGAAATGATGCTCAAAAGAACAGAACAAATTGTTGGGAAATTTTTCGGTAATATTGAAGAAAGTGAATATACGATTCATGAAATTATTACGTTAGCTTCCATTATTGAAGGCGAAGCTAATAAGTCTGAGGATCGCTATCTCGTTTCTGGGGTACTTTATAACAGATTAGAGATTAATATGCCATTACAGGTTGATCCAACAGTTGCTTATGCTCATGGAGAGCATTTTTCAAGAACGTTAATTGTGCATTTAGAGATTGATTCACCTTATAACACTTATCGATATCCAGGCATTCCAGTTGGTCCGGTTAACAGCCCAGGTGAGGCATCGATAAAAGCTGCTATCGAGCCTAGTGATCATAATTATTTTTACTTCTATGCAAAAAGTGACGGAGAAGTTATGTTTACTGAAACGTACCAGCAACACCAAGAAGTTTTACGTGAATTCCGAGATTAAAAGGAAAAAAGTAGAAAGTAGAAAGTAGAAAGTTGGAAAGTAGAAAGTAGAAAGTAGAAAGTTGGAAAGGAAAAGCTGAAATTCAAGGGCTAAACCAAATGCTTTTAATGCTTTTGAACTTCCCTAACCAACTAATCAACTAACCAACTGTCCGACTGCCTTTAAAATCTTTTGAACTACCTTTCCAACATTCTGCTTTCCAACATTCCAACTTCACTTATAAGCGAGAGAGTGTGATCTATTCGCATTCTCTTTCTGTTTATGTTAGAATAAATCGTTCTTTTGAAGGAACAATAAATTGATTTTTTATCTTATAAGGAGGCTTTTTATGGTCTCAGATCAAGTAAATGGCTATTTGGGTTCGTTAATAAAAGCAAGAAATAATTTGTTAACGGAAATGGAAGAGTTTGCTCGGGTTCATAATGTACCTATTATGGATATTGTCAGTATGGAGGCAATGTTACAAATTGTCTCTCTTGTGCGTTCAAAGAAGGTGTTAGAAATTGGAACAGCGATTGGTTATTCAGCGATGCGAGTAGCTGAAAAATTGCCTGACTGCTTAATTGTTTCGATCGAACGGGACAAAGACCGATATGAAAAAGCAAAGTATTTCATTGCTAGGGCCAACTTGGAGAATCGTGTCAAACTTATTTATGGTGACGCCTTAGAAATAGCACCTGAGCTTAAAAAATATGGAGATTTTGATTGTTTATTTATAGATGCTGCTAAAGGGCAATATAAACGTTTTTTTGAGCTATATAGTCCTTTTGTAGAAAGGGAAGGTCTTGTAATTAGTGATAATGTTCTTTTTAAAGGTATAGTTGCCCAAGATGGTAAAGTGGCAAAAGGATTGAGAACAATGGTCGTCAATTTACGAGCATACAACGAGATGTTAATCGCTGACCAGGAGTATGAAACAACATTTTATCCAATTGGTGATGGGTTGGCAATCAGTAAGAAAAAATAGGTGGTGAACAAAATGAAAAAACCTGAGTTACTCGTAACACCAACCAAGGTTGACGATATTCAACGTTTAATCGATGCTGGAGCAACGGCGATATTAATCGGGGAAGAAAAATTTGCTTTGCGACTTGCTGGAGAATTTAACCAGGAAGATATAAAAGTAGCTGTAAATCAAGCTCATCAAAAAGGGGTAAAAGTATATGTTGCTATGAATGCCCTCTTTCATAATGATAAATTATCACTTTTACCTGACTATATTAGATTTTTGGACCAAATAGGTGTCGATGCGATCGTTTTTGGTGATCCGGCAGTACTGATGGTTGCTAGAGAGGTTGCCCCGACTATGCAACTGCACTGGAATACAGAAACAACTGCAACTAACTACTTTACAGCCAACTATTGGGGACGAAAAGGTGCCAAAAGAGCTGTCATGGCTAGAGAAATTAATATGGAATCTATCGTCGAGACAAAAGAGAATGCTGAACTAGAAATAGAAGTGCAAGTTCATGGTATGACATGTATGTTTCAATCGAAAAGAATGCTTATTGGAAACTATATGGAGTTTCAAGGAAAAGATTTAAGAGTAGAAGGACGAAGCAAAGACCGAACTTTATTTATCCATGATCCAGAGCGGGAAGCTAAATATCCTATTTTTGAAGATGAAAATGGGACTCATATTATGAGCCCTAACGATATTTGTATCATTGATGAATTAGAGGATATGCTCGAGGCGGGCTTAGATTGCTTTAAAATCGACGGGATTTTAAAGAGTGTTGAATATACTGAAAAAGTAACTGCTCTTTATAAAGAGGCTATTGAGCTTTATTTGGAAGATCCAGAGGCTTACCAAGATAAGAAAAGTTTTTATTTGCAAGAAGCTGAAAAACTTCAACCACTTAATCGGAACTTAGACACGGGATTTTTCTTTAAAGAGACGGTTTATTAAATGAAGAGGTGAGTAGGATGCAAGCAATTTCAACGTTCACTCCAGATGGAAAACGGATTATTATAAAAAAACCAGAGCTACTTGCACCAGCAGGAAGTTTAGAAAAACTAAAAATAGCTGTACAGTACGGTGCAGATGCAGTATTTATCGGTGGAAGAGAATTTGGTCTTCGCTCAAATGCTGATAATTTTTCGAGTGAGGAAATGCGCGAAGGTGTCGAATTCGCAAATAGTTATGGGGCGAAAATCTACGTAACAACAAATATTTTTGCTCATAATGAAAATATGGATGGCCTAGAAGAATATTTACAAGACCTTCAAGAAGTTGGGGTAAGTGCGATTATTGTTGCTGATCCACTTATTATAGAAACCTGTAAACGAATCGCACCGAATGTGGAGGTTCATTTAAGTACACAGCAATCATTAACCAATTGGCAAGCCGCAAAGTTTTGGAAAGAAGAAGGACTTCATCGCGTCGTACTAGCACGAGAAGTAGGTCTTGAAGAAATGGTTGAAATGAAAAAGTTTGTGGATATTGAAATAGAGACATTTATTCATGGTGCAATGTGTATTTCATACTCCGGCCGTTGTGTACTGAGCAATCACATGACTGCACGGGATTCTAACCGAGGTGGTTGCTGTCAGTCTTGTCGCTGGGATTATCATCTATATGAAGAAGGAGAACACGAAGAAAAAGTCGTTGAAACCCCTTTATATAAAGAAGAGCATGCACCATTCACGATGAGTCCCAAGGATTTAAATTTACTTGAAGGTATTCCACAGATAATAGAGGCAGGAATTGACAGCCTAAAAGTTGAAGGTAGGATGAAGTCAATCCACTATGTAGCGACAGTTACTTCGGTTTATCGGAAAGTCATTGATGCTTATTGTGCAGATCCTGATAACTTTAAAATCGATCCTAATTGGATTGAAGAGCTTGATAAGTGTGCGAATCGAGATACGGCGGCGGCATTTTTTGAAAGCACCCCTACGTATAAAGAACAAATGTACGGTAATCATGGAAAGAAAACAAGTTATGATTTTGCAGGACTTGTCTTAGATTACGATCAAGAAACAAGTATCGTCACGTTACAACAACGTAATCATTTTAAGCCGGGAAACGAAGTTGAGTTTTTCGGACCTGAATTTAATAACTTTACTCAAATAGTAGCTAAAATTTGGGATGAAGATGGAAACGAGCTAGATGCAGCTAGACATCCTCTACAAATTGTTAAGTTTAAAGTAGACAAACCTTTATATCCTAATAATATGATGAGAAAAAATTTACTACAATTAGCAAGAAGTCAATCTTCATAAAGGTTTCTGGCACAAAATGTTAAAGAAAAATAACAGTGATAAAAGAAATTTATTGAAGTTTTAAAAATAAATCAATTTTAATAATTGAACTAGATGCATATTATAAGGACTAAAGCCATAAAACAATGGAAGAGAGTTTGAAAAATAATCTTGAAGAAAAACCAATTTTGTAATAGCATAGATCATAGGTAAGTGAGTGTCTTATATCTTTTCTACAGAAAAGCTTGTACGCAGACCATGTTAGGTCGCTACAAAGCTTTTCTGTATACATAAAGTAAAGAGTTGCTTTTGATAAATAAAAAAATACCTTGCCAAAAAAATTAATTTGCAATAAATAACAGCTTAAGTGTTGATACTAATTAGGGAGTGAACGGACAAGATGAGTGGAGACAAAAAGTTTTATATGACGTTAGATGGAAAAGAAAAATTAGAGCAAGAATTAGAATTTTTAAAAGCAGAAAAAAGAAAAGAAGTAGTTGAGCGCATTAAAACTGCCCGAAGTTTTGGCGACTTATCGGAGAACTCTGAATATGATTCGGCAAAAGAAGAGCAAGCTTTTGTTGAGGGACGCATTTCTACATTAGAAAAAATGATTCGTAACGCAGTGATGATTCAGGAAGATAAAACAAATTCTTCTGTTGTTTCACTAGGAAAGTCAATTAAGATTAAAGAATTACCTGAAGGTGATGAAGAGATTTATACGATCGTCGGTAGTGCCGAAAGTGATCCTCACGAAGGGAAAATTTCTAACGATTCTCCAATGGCGAAAAGCTTATTAGGGAAATCCGTAGGAGACAAAGTCACTGTACAAACACCAGGCGGCGAAATGAAGGTTGAACTTTTAGAAATTATTTAAGGACTAATTCATTTGTACTATTTTTAAGAAGTATATGAGGATGTTTAAAAAGACCAATAATCACGCGAGCGAATTGATTCGCTCGCGTGATTATCCCCCTTTTTGAACATAAACTAAAAGGTGTCTCATTCCCGGGGGAAGTTTTAACAAACTTATGGGAGGAGAACCCTTTTTTTTTGTATTGAATAAACGTACCCTATAAAAGTCAACAATGTAGTACAAGAGGTGGTGGAAGTGTTACTACATAAACGCATCTTACAAATGATCGTACTCTTTATGATCGTAATGCTCGGATTTATAATAAGACTTGGCTATATTCAACTAATAGCAACTAATCATTTTTCAAAGTATGAAGTTGATTTAGTTGAAGAAAGTATTAAACAAAGAACAGAAACGTTTGTATTAAACTCTGGTAGGGGTTATTTCAAAGACCTGCATGGGGAGCCATTAAA
This sequence comes from Bacillaceae bacterium IKA-2, assembly GCA_031761875.1. GTDB lineage: Bacteria > Bacillota > Bacilli > Bacillales > Anaerobacillaceae > Anaerobacillus. Next base: position 825,674 of record CP134492.1, read on the forward strand.
TGCTGATTATTACCCTTGCTTAATATTGTTTCCATTTTTACAAAAGGAGCAATGGCCAGTAACACAAGTATCGGCAATATTAAATATTTCTGAAGTAGAGTTAATTGATAGCTTAAAAAGTGTAACACAACCATTTGTACTAGAAATCGATGGAAAGCCTTATAAGCTAAAAGATGACCAAATGAAAAAAATAAATCAACTAAAAATACCAGGGGTTTTTGCACAATATGTACAACAAAGAACTGAAAATTTGGCACCTCATTTAATAGGTATTACTGGAGAAAATATCGAAGAAGTGAAACGACGATATAGCAAACAAGTAGCAAACGATAGCATTTCGGTCAATTCTGAAATAGGAGTTTCCGGAATGCAACGAGCTTTTGATCCATTTTTACTTTCTCAAGGAAATGCATCCTTAGTTTATTTTGTTGATAATCATAGGGAGCCGTTATTTGGTTTTGATGTAAAATATACCGCACCTGCAAACCCATATCATCCTACTGAAGTGATCACAACGATTGATAAACAAATTCAAGCCTTTGCTACAGAAACTTTAGAGGATGTTGGAATTTCAAATGGTGGCGTTGTTATTTTAGATACACAAACAAATGATCTAAGGTCGCTCGTTAGTTTACCTTCATTTAATATTAATTTCCCTTTTGATGAAGGTGGAAAAAATCATCTCGTCACAACCTATACACCTGGCTCTATTTTTAAAATTGTTGTTGCTGCTGCAGCCATTGACAATAATCTTATTAACAAATCTCAGTTGTATGATTGTAATAAGAATTTATATAGTGATGGTGAGGAGCCGCGTCAATTAGGGCTATTAACTTTTCAAGAAAGTTTTGCTCAAAGCTGTAACTATACATTCAGCTTTCTCGCTAATGAATTAATAAAAATTGATAAACAAATTTTAGAAAAGTATGCAAAGAAATTAGGCTTAGTAGATAAAGTGGGCTGGACGGGTGATGTTTATCGCCTTGAGAAAATCCAGCATTTTCCTGAAGAAGAGCAAGGAATGGTTATATTAGATGGTCAAGATAATAATGACTTTTATGCTATTGCTCAAACAGCTATTGGACAAAACAATGTTCGAGTTACCCCTCTTGCAGTCGCTAACATGTTAGCGACAATCGCAAGAGGGGGAGAAAAACAGCAAGTACGCGCGGCCACGAAAATTAATTATGAAAATGGCACTACTGTCGTTCAATTTCCGCTACAAAAGGGTGATAATGAAGAGCAGATTTCGAAATACACAGCGATGCGCCTACAAGGGCTTTTGAGATCAGTAGTGGAAATGGAACAGGGAACAGCAGCCCCTTTTTTAAATACAGAAGCTTATCCAATAGCAGGCAAGACTGGAACGGCTCAAAAAGGAGTCAATAAAGACGAGTTGAGCCATTGGTTTGCGGGATATTTTCCAGCAGATAATCCAAGGTATGTAATGGTTATCATTGATTTAGATCATCAAAGTGGAGATCTGAAAACCTTCAAAGCTTTTCAGACGATTGTCGAGTTTCTTGAAGAGTATGATGAATAAAAATTATTACAGCTGAAATTCGATTTAATCAGCACCGAAGAAGCGATTTACAAGCTTGTATTATCAAGTTTTTTGAACAACTTTTAAAAAAATAGTTTCTTTTATCGAAAAAGTTAACTAATTTGATTATAATAGAAACTAGTAGAGATATTATCTAGTCAACTTTGGAGGGATTTTTGTGAGAGAAGATGATTTTAATAGAGACGGAGTAAGAAGTCATAAACGAAAACGTCAACGTGCTGACAAAATACTAAATATTTCAATAGGAATTGTCCTTTTGCTTATTTTGCTTGTAGGCGGACAATTTATTTTCGGTGGGAATTCGGAGGAGCCTGCTGTAAGTGATAAACTAGAAGAGAATGATGAAGAAGCGGTTGAAGAAGAAAGTGATACTAACGAGTCTGCTGATTCTGAGGATCCAATTGTAGAAAAAGAAGAAGAGGAACAAGAAGAACCACAATCTTCAGAAGAAGAAAGTAATGAAACAGAAGAGGAAATAGAAACTAGTAATGAAGAATCAGATACAACAACGACTGACCAAGAAACAAATAACTTGACGCCACAACAGGGGAATTGGAAGCCAATTGGTACTGTCCAACCAGAACCGTTTACAGCAGTCTATAAAAAGGATCATATTAATTGGCAAGAAATGAGAACGGCTTTTCAATATGCAACTGGATTAGGTGATGACATTGTTTTATGGCGCGTTGGAAATGGTGGTAACCACGAAAGTGCAGTGGGTGTTGTTGCAGATGCCAATACAAAAACAACCCCGTATCAAGTAAGGATTGAATGGGTAACAAATGAGGGATGGAAGCCTGTAAGTGTAGAACAGTTGAAGGGAAACCAATACACGAACTAGTGAAGAAAATTAGGCTGTTGTAAATGATTCTTCACACTAATACCAAAATTAATTTAAATTAAAAATGTTAATAACCTTAAAGGTGTGATTGGCAAAAATGACAAAAAAAATTATTATCAATGCTACCATTATTACAATGAACAGTAATAATACTTTAATTGAAAATGGAGCTATTGGTATTGAAAATGGGAAAATTATGTATGTAGGAGAAAATATAGAGGATACTTCCAACTACGACGAAGTTTATGATGCCAAAGGTAATTACGTTTTACCTGGATTGATTAATACTCATGGGCATATACCAATGTCATTACTAAGAGGCTTCGCTGATGATCTTCCGTTACAACAGTGGTTGGAAACAAAAATGTGGCCTCTTGAAGGTCAATATACGAAGGAGCATACAAAATGGGGTGCTCATTTATCTATTGTTGAAATGTTAAAAACAGGGACAACAACGTTTGTAGATATGTATGACAATATGGATGTGGTTGCCGATGCCGTTGATGTTTCAGGAATGAGAGCCCGGCTATGTCGAGGAATGATTGGGCTGGCTACAGAGGAAGTTCAACAACAAAAGTTAACCGAAGCTGCAAAGTTCGTCAGAGATTGGCACGGCAAGGCAGACGGACGTATTACAACAATGATGTCACCCCACTCAGCTTACACTTGCCCACCAAAATTTATTGAAAAAATTGTTGAACAGGCCAAATTATTAAACGTACCGATACATACTCATATGTCAGAAACTTTATATGAAGTAGAGTTTAATCTTAAGACCTATGGACATCGTCCTGTCAAACATTTAGAAAATCTAGGTGTTTTTGATTGTCCTACTTTAGTTGCTCATGCCGTTCATGTAAATGAAGAAGAATTGGATATCTTAGCTAAATATGATGTTAAGGTATCCCATAATATTATTAGCAATTTGAAATTAGGTAGTGGAGTAGCACCGCTTCCGAAAATGTTAGAGAAAGGGATTATCGTTTCTCTAGGGACGGATAGTTCGGCCTCTAATAATAATCTTGACTTGTTTGAAGAATTAAAGCAGGTAGCGATTCTTCATAAAGGTATTCAAAACGATGCGACGTTAATTCCAGCAACTACAGCCTTGGAAATGGCAACAATTGCTGGAGCAAAGTCACTCTGGCTAGAAGATCAAACGGGAAGTATTGAAGTAGGAAAAGAAGCAGATATTATTATTCTCAATACTAAACAAGTATTTTTTCAACCGAGCCATGACCCAGTATCCCACGTTGTTTATTCAGCTAGCGGTAGAGATGTTAAGGATGTTTTTATCCAAGGAAAGCAAGTTGTAAAAAATGGCGAGTGTTTGACGGTTGACGAAGAGAAAGTGATCTTTGAGGCCAATCGAATGTTCAGCAAATTTTCAATCTAGAAACTAAGTAAAAAAGGAGGATGGCCTAACCGCGCCATTCTCCTTTTTATTGTGCCTATAGCCAAGGAGGGTTGAATTTTTTTATGAACCTGGGAATACATTCCCGATAATTATCATGATTCATGTAGAAAATATATTACTTTCATAAAAAAAGTATAGATGGGTTCACGGGATAAAATAAAAACTGAGCTTGAGAGGGTATCTCAAGCTCAGTTTTTTTACTAATACTTCCAGTTTAAAATTACTCTATTATTCGTGCTGCCAGCTTGCTAGGTAATTTTTTTGCTCTGCCGTTAGTTCATCGATAGACATTCCCAATGTTTGCAACTTTAAGCGAGCAACTTTTGCATCTAATTCAGCGGGCACTGGTAAAACGTCGATGCCTAGTTCCTTATAATTATTATTTAAATAAGCCAGTGAAATGGCTTGAAGTGCAAAAGTCATATCCATTATTTCTGCTGGATGGCCATCTCCAGCTGCTAGATTAACTAAACGTCCTTCTGCAAGTAAATAAATTTTTCTGTCATCTGCTAGTTGATATTCTTCAATATTGTGACGGACAACACGCTTTGATACGGCAAGATGCTCAAGGTCCGGTTTATTGATTTCAACGTCAAAGTGACCGGCATTTGCTAAAATAGCGCCGTCTTTCATTTTATCGATATGCTCACCGCGGATAACATCACGATTTCCTGTTAGAGTAATGAAATAATCACCAATTTTTGCGGCTTCAGCCATCGTCATTGCTTGAAAACCTTCCATATGTGCCTCAAGCGCTTTTACAGGATCAATTTCAGTAATAACGACTTTTGCTCCCAAACCTTTTGCCTTATGTGCGACACCACGTCCACACCAACCAAAACCAACCACTACAACAGTTTTGCCAGCCACAATAAGGTTTGTTGTTCGGTTAATTCCGTCCCAGACAGATTGACCTGTTCCGTATCTATTATCAAATAAATATTTACAATAAGCATCATTGACAGCTATCATTGGAAACTTTAATTGGTCGGCGTTTTTAAGCGCATAATTTCGAAGGACTCCAGTTGTAGTTTCTTCACACCCTCCACGAACATTATCAAGTAAATCTCTTCGCTCAGAATGGAGAACAGATACAAAATCACCACCATCATCAATAATAAGATCTGGTTTCGTTTCAAGGGTTTTAATTAGTTGTTCCTTATACTCTACTTCAGTAGGATTATATGTAGCATTAACGGTAATACCATCCTCTACTAAAGCGGCACAAACATCATCTTGAGTTGATAGTGGATTGCTTCCAGTAATCGTGACTTCAGCACCACCAGCGTGAATGACTTTAGCTAGATAAGCTGTTTTTGCTTCTAAATGAAGGGAGATTGCCACCTTTAAGCCCTTAAACGGTTGCTCTGCTTCAAATTCTGCTTTTATGAGGTTTAATACAGGCATATGCTCCTTTACCCAGTTGATCTTCAAGTGTCCATTTGGAGCAAGACCGATGTCTTTTATGATACTTTTCATTAAAAATTCCTCCTATGTTAAATAAAAATAGATAATTCTGATCGTCGTGCACTTCTAAATATATTGTATACCTGTTACTAGAAATAATCCAAGCAGTTTTAAAATTTAGTAGGTTTATGAGCTCGTGTTGTTTATTTGTTCATTGGAATAGTTGCTATTATTTTCTAGCGTTTCTTACTAGAGTACCATGTTACAATGACTCTAGTAATTGGATTGGGGGTCATAAACATGGCTAACAAAGATGATTTAGTCAAAACATTGGAAGATAAAGTGACTGATTATAAAAGATTTTCTTTTATATTATTAGCACTTAGTGTATTTATGTTTATTGGATTAATTATTCCTAATGAAGGAGTCGGCTCGATTCAGCAAATTACTCTTATTATATTAAGTGGTAATTCAATAGCTTTTGCAATGATTTTTCATAGAAAAGCAATGAAAGTTCGAGAATTATTAAATGAAAAACAGTGAAATACTCCCCACTTATGAATGAAAGGACAGATTCATAAGTGGGGATCTGGCTGGTTTAAGATGAAAAACCTCTATCTGGTATTTACCAGTAGAGGTTTTTATAATTAATGTAAGATAAACATGTTAACTTTAATAGCTTAAGCTGGTGGAGGTAGTATCATATAATAAATACTCATAAAAAAGATAAAGGCTAACAGAACAGCAATATAAGCCTTCCATTGGGCAAACTGTTGGACAGTTTCGACGATTTTAACGGAAACAAGATAAATCCAGAGGATTGCAATTATGATTGACACAATCATCAGTGTTGAGGGTGAAGTTCCTACTTGAAGAGAAATAAAAGCAGGCAAGGCAATGACCGAAGGAATAAGAGCAATAGTCGTATTTCGATAAAGTAAACCTAAATAACCCCCACCACCTAAACCTTTTGAACCAGCCCATAATAGTAACGTTAATCCCACTTTTGTTATTAACATCATAAGATAACCAAAAAATAAAAATAGTCCAGGAATAACAAGGTCTCTTAACATTGGGGTTTCAAACGACGTAATTATCTCTTTGTTAATGTTAATAGCCGTAAACCCGTAAAATAAGCCTAATAAAATTGTAATGATAAAGCTATGCCACTTCCAATTCGATTTTGGTAAAGAGAGTTGCTGAATAGATGCTTTGTCTAATAATAAAGTTTTAAAGATTAATGTAACACTTTCCATAATCCCACCCCTAAACAGTAAAAATAATTGAAGCTAAGTCAAAAGCAATTAAAACGATTGACTTAGCCGGCAATTATTTTCATTATACAGCTACCTATATAATTTAGTAAATGTTTTAAAAAATATTGAACTTTTACAATAAAGCTCAAGTTAAGCTACTATATTAAAATCCCCATGGCATCATTGCCCAAACAAAGGCAATTGCACATACGAAAGTGATAATAAACGCCCCAACGTTACTGTTATAACGCTTCGGATTAATATCAGTCCAACCATGAATTCTTTCGACTAGACTATTGATATCATGAATTGATTTTTCGTCTTTTAGTGACGGCATACGGTTTGTAATGTAAGACACGACAATTAATAGAATAAAACTAAGTGGTACAGCGAGCATTCCACCGGAAAGTCCCATACTATCAGTTAAGCCGTGACCACTTACAACAATACTAGGGAAAACAAATGGCGAAACAACTACATAGAGGATCCCACCGAAAAGAGATGCGGCTATGGCTCCGTAACGATTTGCTTCTTTCCACCAAACCCCCATAATAATTAGTGGTGCATTGGTTGTACCAGCGAGACCAAAAGCCCAAAGAATACTAACAATCAGGAACGCCGGTGGTTGTATTGCTAATAATACGGCTACGAGACCACCAAAAGCTATTGAAAAATAACCTAGACGTACTTTTGTCTTATTTGTTAAATTAGGCTTTAATGTTGTAACAATGTCTTGTGAAATTAAGGCACCAATCGCAAGTAAGTTGCCGCTAAGAGTTGATAAACCTGCTGAGATTGCACCAGCAATAACTAAAGCAGTTACCCATTGTGGATTATAAATTAAGTTTAAAATAATTGTTAATTTATCAGCATCAGCAGACGCAATCGCTGTGCCATTAGCTGTCATTTCATAAACTCCGGCAAAGCCCATCGCATATGTAGCCGAGAAAACGATACCTAGAGCAAATGCAAACCAAATCATTGCTGATCGTGCACTTCTTAAAGAAGATGCAGTATAAACACGCATTGCTAAGTGAGGTAAGCCCAAGGAACCTATGGTAAGCGCAGGAATAAGGGCAAAGTACCATTTTGTAGGGTACTGATAATCAAAGAAACTAGGTAATGCATCTAACATTGCAGGAACCATGTCAGCGTATAAAAGTGGTGGGAACATCCAACCGGAACCACCCATTGCTTTCATAATGGCACCTAAAGGAATGATAAACATTAGCGCAATAATAACCATTTGAATGGCAGCGTTATTTGTTGCACCACTCATACCACCAATTGTAACGTAACCAATAATTAAGAAACCGCCGACAAATAAACCAGTCATATAAGGAATTCCTAATAAAGTTTCAAATGTAACGGCAATACCGATCATTTGACCTAAAGCGTACATAAGTGACACTAAAATCATCCATAGAGCTGCAATGATCGATGCCGATTTTCCGTAACGATCGCGAACGAAATGAGTAGGTGAGAATGCCCCCATCCGACGCAGGCTTGTTCCGTAAATAATTGTAATTAACGGGATCGCTAGAATAAATTGGATCCACAACAATACAAAGGGTGTTTGAAGATTTAAAATTAAAGCAGTAACTCCTAGGAAAGTGGCTAAACTCATGTAAGTAGATGCCATTGCAAGACCATTAGTGATTGGTCCTACACCACCTTTAGTGGCGTATAAATCTTCTACTGAAGAACTTGCTCTGTTGGAAATATAGCCAACGATATAGAATAAGGCAAATGTAAAAAATACTGCAACAATACCAATAATCGGATTATCTAATACCCAAACATTTTCTTCCATTTAAAGGACCCCCTCGCTGCGGTTTTTTTGATTTTCTTGGTTTTCTATTTCAATTGCATCGTCAATATGATTGCCGATTTTTCCAGATACAATTGTTAAAAATAGAACCCCGAACCAACCGACTAGAATAGGTACAATGTAAACAACTGGAAATCCAAACAAATATGCATCAGTTGGAAATAGTGAAAAAAATAGTCCTAAGTGGCCTGACATCAAGAATAATGCTGACATAATAATAGTAAACCAGACTTCTTTCTTATAAGCGCTCATGTGAAAAGTTCCCCCTTATAAAATAATTGTAAAAATAGCATCTTAAATTTGTAATAAGTGTAGTCCGAGCAGCTTCCACTAAATTAAGTAATTCCTTTCAAATAAATCTGAACGAGTGCTCGCTCGTAGGTGAAAATAAAAAAAAGAATTTAGATTACTAACCAATAGCATCCCTCGCCTCTTTTTAAATATTTTGAAAAATAAAACTATTAACATTCTTACTTGAATTTACACTAAAAATAAAACGTTTTCAAGTACTAAATTTACAATTTTCAAATTATTAATCTCATTTAGTTTTATTAATATAGTTATTTGCGACAGTTTTACTATTATCATAACTATAAAAAGAGTTATTTAATATTTTAATATAACGATAACGAAATATATTTATTTAATATGATTGAATTTTTTTGGTGAGGTTAAACGATTAAATAATTTAATATAAGGATGAGTAAGAAAAACGTTGGGCTAAGGTGACTTGCTTGCTTAAGCTAACCAACGGTAGAAATTAATTTCGAGAACTATTAAAACCATAAAAAACTACAGGGAAAAATTCCCCATAGTTTTTATGGTCTAAGAAACGTTACTATTTAGAAAGCAGCTTATTAGGTCTGCACTTTTTATTTTTAATGAGGTAAATAATCTAATAAGGCTGTTGCAATTGAAAAGTAAATAATTAGGCCTAATAAATCATTAATCGTTGTAATAAATGGACCTGATGCGACTGCTGGGTCAATTTTAAGCTTATTAATAATAAGGGGAACTGTGGCCCCGACCATAGTGGATATACTTAACGTAACAAATAATGATAAACCGACGATGGCTGCTAACCATAAACCTCCTTCAGGATATAACAAAGGAATTAATACCAATAAAGTTAAGGCGCAAATTATACCAAGTATAATTCCGGTACCAAACTCGCGACGTATCATTTTACTAGTTGTTAAATTATCAAGGGTACCCAATGCTAGACTACGAACGACAACTGCTAATGCCTGAGTGCCGGTATTACCAGCAGAACCCATAATTAAAGGGATAAACACAGACAGTAAAATCACTTCTGATAGCGTATCTTCAAACTGTCCGATAACTCCAGCTGTAATGAGGCCTAAAAACATTAGGATGATGATCCAAGGAGAACGTTTTTTTGCGGCAGCAAAAGCGGTTATATTCGTATCAATAGAGCCTCTAACTGCAAACATCTCTCCAAAATCTTCTTCTGTTTCTTCTTCGACAACGTCCATGATGTCATCGAAAGTAATGATACCTACAAGCATTCCTTGGGCTGTTACGGGAATAGCTAAAAAATCATATTTTCTCATAATTTTTGCTACTTCCTCTTGGTCGGTATGTGTTTCAACTGATTTAACTCGAGAAAGCATAACGTCTTCAACTTTCTCTTCTAATTGTGCGACTATTAAGTCTCTCAGTGAAACAACCCCGACTAACTTAAATTGTTCATCAATCACATATAGATAATAAATAGTTTCAGCTTCAGGAGCTTCAAGACGTAGTCTGTTCATAACTTTAATAACGGTCTCAGATGAAGATACAGAGATAAACTCAGTTGTCATGATCGCCCCTGCTGTTTGATCATCATATTTGAGTAGATGAATAACTTCTTGGGCCTCTTCTTTGTCCATTTTACTTAAATAAAGTTCTTTCTTATTTTCGGGTAATTCACCTAAAAAATCTGCAATGTCGTCATAGGACATATTGTTAATAACGTCGATTGCATAGTTTTGCTGTAATTCAGCAATGTATTGTTTTTGCTTAGAAAGTTCTAAGCCTTCGAAAATTTCAGCGAATTCTTCTGGTGTGACATATTTATAAATAAGACCTCTTTGCTTTTTTGATACAGAATTAAGAATGTCAATTTGGTCCGTCGGGTGTAACTCAAAAAATAACTCTCGAAAATCCGAGTTATTTTGATCAATAATCGTTTGGATTACTTGCATTGTAAATCCTTCACGGTTTTCTTGGTCTAATTTTACCATGATGTACCCTCCTTATTTAGAGAATCACCAGCCGCGCTAAGGCGGGGATGATGGAAGCCCTATATTGTTTTACAGTTTGAATTTCTGTTTCTTTTATTATGGGTTTGTTTCGCCTAAAACTACTCGAGTCACTTTCCATTTCCCCACCTCCGTTCATTCAAAACAAAAAAAGCACCTTATAGGAAAGAAGGCGCTTAATACAAATAATAACCATTGCTAATCATAAGATTAACAATAAACACTCAAGTCCTACTATTCATAGAGTTCTAGCACTGTGCCACTGTGCGCAAATAGGTATAATCCAGTGCATTAAAAACCAACTTATGTAGAAAGTTTCTGTTGCCAATTGCCTCGGTGGACATTTTTGGAAAGCAACGTCTCGCCAGCACCAGAGCTTCACCTAACGTAGGTATTTAGTTTTCTTTAACAATATAGACGATACAGAAATATCTTGAGACTGTCAATGGCCTTTCCAAAAGAGGTTCTATATTACAAGAAAATTAAAAATTTTTTAAAACAAAGAAAAAACTTGAAAACAGCAGCTTAAAAAGGGTATAATGATATTGAAAGTTATTCTCAATTAAGGGAGGGTTATTGATGGTATATGCACTGATCTTCTTAACAATAGTAAGTTATTTTTTAATCGTAATCCGTATTTTTCATGGTATTAATGATCAAAAAACTGTTACATTATTCTCTAAATTAATAAATACATTCAAATCAAAAAAATATGACCCATTAAATTCTCATTCCAAGTAGGCCGGCTAATGAAGCTTGCCTACTGCTTTTTTTTTGAAAGATTATAGTTCGATTCTCTTGTTAATAATAGTATAAATTGGTACGATAATCTTGAGTTATCTATAAGGTAGTTCGCTAAAGATATAGTAGAGGTGAAAAAATGAAAATTACAGATGAGGCAAAAAAGTTTATTGGAGAAATTTTAGAGCAAAACAATGCAAATGGGATTAAAGTTATTTTTGCTGGCATGGGTTGAGGCGGTCCTAAATTAGGATTGTCTCTGGATGAGGCAACAGATGAAGATATTATTGAAACAATTAATGGTGTTCAAGTAGCTTTTGAAAAAAGTATTATTGATCAAACAGAAGAACTAGCACTTGATTTTCAAGAAACCGCGGAAGGCTCTGGTCTTGTCATGGTTGGAGCAAATGAGTGTTGTTAAGGGGTTAACAGAAAGGACTGACTTAGTAAATAGGTCAGTCCTTTCAAATTCATTGATTCTAGAAAGTGTACGTAATAGAATGAATTTCATTCAATATAGAATTTAAAGAACCTTACATATAAAACTAGAAAACATTAGAATTTAAATGAATAAAAAATAAACGTGGGTAAATAGACTTTAGGAACTTTCACATTTTTCTTAGTATGTAAATATTTCTAAAATAAATAAAAATATATATGTAATTTTCTAAACATTTAGAATATAATACAGAGGTAGTTTGTTTTTGGATTAATTGAGCGATTGCTCAATTGTTGTTATCGTAAGTTTGAAAGCACTTACATTAAATAAGGGGGAATAAAAAAATGAATTTTGAATTAACAAAAGAGCAATTAATGATTAAAGAAATGGTAAGAGATTTTGCGAAAAATGAAATTGCACCCTTTGCTGCAGAAATAGATAAAACGGAAAGATTTCCTATTGAGACATTTAAAAAAATGGGTGAGTTGGGATTAATGGGGATTCCTTTTCCTGAAGAATATGGTGGTTCAGGTGGAGATGCAATCTCTTACATTTTAGCAGTTGAAGAAATTGGTAAGGCGTGTGGAAGTACAGGTCTAAGCTATGCGGCAGCAATTTCTCTAGGGGCAAGTCCACTTTATTACTTTGGAACTGAAGAACAAAAACAAGAATACTTAATTCCGTTAGCTTCTGGAAAATCTCTAGGTGCTTTTGGTTTAACTGAACCTAACGCTGGTTCAGATGCTGGTGGGACACAAACAAAGGCAGTCGTTGATGGTGATGATTTTGTTATCAATGGAGAAAAATGTTGGATTACGAACGCCGGATTCGCTCGTTCAGTGATCGTTACAGCAGTGACAGGAAAAGATGATCGAGGTAAAAAAGTTATTTCAGCGATTATTGTGCCAACAGATACACCGGGTTTCAAAATTAATAGTAACTATGAAAAGATGGGTGTTCGTGGCTCAAATACATCGGAGTTAGTTTTAGAAGATGTAAGAGTACCTAGAACAAACTTATTAGGAGATCCTGACAAAGGATTTGGACAATTTTTATATACATTAGATGGGGGAAGAATTTCAATTGCTTCTCTTGCGGTAGGTATTGCCCAAGCGGCATTTGAAGCGGCATTAAAATATTCCCAAGAAAGAAAGCAGTTTGGAAAGACTCTTTCAAGTTTTCAAGCAATTCAATTTAAACTTGCAGACATGGCTATGGAAATTGAGTTAGCTAGAAATATGGTTTTAAAAGCTGCTTGGTTAAAAGACCAAGATAAACCATTTAAAAAGGAAGCTGCATACGCAAAATTATTTGCATCTGAAATGGCGACACGAGCTTGTAATCAAGCAATTCAGATCCATGGTGGCTACGGGTATATGCGTGAATACCAGGTTGAACGTTACTTAAGAGATGCAAAGTTAATGGAAATTGGTGAAGGAACATCAGAAATTCAAAGGATTGTTATTGCTCGTCAACTTCTTTCATAAAATTTTAATAAGTCTATTAAAGTAATCTTAGATCATGGCGAATCTAGTCTAGTTTCTTACTTAAATAAGGAGGATTAAAATGGCTGAAGAAATTAATGTGACAGTAGGTCAACTTTTAGAGGATGTTGCGAAGAGAATTCCAAACAATGACGCGCTTGTTTATCCAGATAGAGACTTACGTCTTACGTACAAGGAGTTTGATCTCAGTTGTAGAGATGTAGCAAAAGGATTAATGGGGTTAGGAATAAAAAAGAGTGAACATGTTGCGATATGGGCGAGTAATCGCCCTGAGTGGGTCACGTCCCAATTTGCAACTGGAAAAATGGGTGCAGTTTTAGTTACTGTAAATACGAGTTATCGAACTGCTGAGTTAGAGTATTTGTTAAAGCAATCAGATTCAACGACTTTAATATTAATGGAGCAGTTCAAAGGTGCGTCTTACATTGAGATGCTTAACGAAATTATTCCAGAATTGAAAGATACTGAACCTGGGAAATTAACTTCAGAAAAATTACCATATTTGAAAAATATAATTGTTTTAGGTGAAAATCGCTACCCAGGCACTTATTCTTGGGATGATGTTTTAGACTTAAAAGACAAAGTGTCTGATCGTGAGTTAGAGGAGTGTATGAATTCTCTTGACCCACATGATGCGATTAATATGCAATATACATCAGGAACAACAGGATTTCCAAAGGGTATTATGCTAACACATCATAATATTATTAACAATGGAGCTAACATCGCTGAGTGTATGAATTTAACTGAAGCTGACCGGATGTGTATTCCTGTTCCATTTTTCCATTGCTTTGGATGTGTGTTAGGAACTATGGCGTGTGTAACTGTTGGTGCAACGATGGTACCAGTTCAAGAATTTAGTGCTCAAGCTGTTTTATCGGCAGTTGAAAAAGAAAAGTGTACGGCTCTACACGGAGTCCCAACGATGTTTATTGCTGAGTTAAACGATCCTGATTTTGAGAAATATGATCTTTCCTCTCTTAGAACTGGGATCATGGCTGGATCAACGTGCCCTATAGAAGTAATGAAGGCAGTCGTTGAAAAAATGGGTGCAGATCAAATAACGATTGCTTACGGTCAAACAGAGTCCTCACCTGTAATAACGCAAACGAGAGTTAATGATCCAATTGAGATTCGTGTTGCCACAGTTGGGCGTGCACTGCCGAACGTTGAGGTAAAAATAGTTGATCCAGCAACGGGTGAAGAAGTTCCGCGAGGGGTACAAGGTGATTTATGTACAAGAGGGTACCATGTTATGAAGGGCTACTACAAAAATCCAGAAGAAACGGCTAAAGTTATTGACAATGAGAACTGGCTTCATACGGGTGACTTAGCAGAAATGGATGAAAATGGTTACTGCAAAATAACTGGACGCTTAAAAGATATGATTATCCGAGGTGGAGAAAATATTTATCCTCGGGAAATCGAAGAATTTTTATACCATCATCCGAAAGTTCTTGATGTCCAAGTAGTGGGGATTCCTGATGAAAAACTAGGTGAGGATGTAGCGGCATGGATACAGTTGAAAGAAGGAGAAACTGCAACAGCTGAAGAAATTCGCGAATTTTGTTTAGGGAAAATAGCAAGATATAAAGTGCCTAGGTATATTGGGTTTTGTGATGAATTTCCAATGACTGCATCAGGAAAAATTCAAAAGTTTCTATTGCGTGAACAATCAACTAAATTGCCAAAACTAACTTAATAAAGGAATAAGCAAGTTAAAGGTAGAATTACTTCAAAAGGGGTGTGAGTTAATGTTTAAGAAAATTTTGATTGCAAATCGGGGAGAAATAGCTGTACGGGTTATCCGTACTTGTAAAAAATTAGGAATTAAAACGGTATGCGTATATTCAGAAGCAGATGCCGAAGCGCTACATGTAAAATTGGCCGACGAAGCATTTTTATTAGGTCCGCCAAAAGTAAGTGAGAGTTACTTAAAAGCCGATAAAATTATCGAGATCGCCAAACTTTCACAAGCAGAAGCGATTCACCCTGGGTATGGACTACTTTCAGAAAACTCTAAATTTGCTGCACAGTGTGAAGAAGCAGGTATTGTTTTTATCGGACCAAGTCCAACTGTTATTGAATCAATGGGTAGTAAAATAGAAGCACGAAGAATGATGGAAAAAGCAAACGTCCCGATTGTTCCTGGTGGAAATGAACCATTAATTGATGGTATGGAAGCGGTTGCTAAAGCAAAGGTAATGGGCTTTCCTGTCATGATTAAGGCATCTAGTGGTGGTGGCGGAATAGGAATGCAAGTTACTCACGATGAAGAGGAATTATTGAAAGCATTCACAAGTAATCAGAAACGTGCAACAGACTTTTTTGGTGACGGAGCTATGTACCTTGAAAAATATATTGCTGACCCGCGACATATTGAAATTCAAGTACTAGCAGATAGTGCTGGAAATACAGTTTATTTATGGGAACGAGAATGTTCAATCCAAAGACGCCACCAAAAAGTATTAGAAGAAGCACCTTCACCATTTGTAGATGAAGAAATGAGAAAGAAGATGGGTGAAACTGCTGTAACGGCTGCAAAACAAATCGGCTATAAGAATGCAGGGACAGTGGAATTTCTTGTCGATGCAAATAAAAATTTTTACTTCTTGGAAATGAATACAAGATTGCAAGTAGAGCATCCAATTACCGAGGAGATTACCGGTATTGATTTAGTTGAACAACAGTTAAAAGTAGCTTATGGAGAAACTTTATCATTTACACAAGAAGAAGTTAAATTAAATGGGCACGCGATTGAAGTCAGAATTTACGCTGAAGATCCTGTAACATTCTTTCCTTCACCTGGAAAAATTAGCAGATTTTCTCTTCCAGAAGGAGAAAATGTTCGAAATGAGACAGGTGTAGAGGTAAATAGCCTGATTACGCCTTTTTATGATCCGATGATTGCAAAGCTAATTGTTAAGGGAAAAGACAGACTAAGCGCGATAAAAGAACTTGAAAATGCCCTAGAAAATTATCATGTTGAAGGAATAAAAACGAATATACCAACGTTAAAAATTATTGTTAAACACGAAGCCTTTCTTAACGGTGATACAACAACAAACTTCGTTGAAAAGTATTTACCAAAAAAGGTAAAAGCAAAAAAAAATTAAAGGAGGAAACACCATGACAGAAGTTATCGCATCAATGGCTGGGAATGTATGGAAAGTTTTAGTGAAACAAGGGGACCAAGTAGAAGAAGGACAGGATGTAGTTATCCTTGAATCGATGAAAATGGAAATCCCGATTGCCGCTGAAATATCAGGAACAGTCCAAAGTGTAAAAATTGAGGAAGGTCAATTTGTTAATGAGGATGATGTCCTCTTAACGGTTGAGTAGTAGGAGAGGGAAATGCAGTTGCCAAAGGCAGTAACAATTAAAGAAGTTGGACCACGAGACGGGCTTCAAAATGAAGAAAAAATAATTTCTGTTACCGATAAAGTGGAGTGGATTAATAAACTTTCAAATACAGGTTTGTCTTATATTGAAATTACTTCATTTGTCAATCCAAAGTGGATCCCAGCTTTAGCAGACTGCTATGAAGTAGCTACATCAATTGAACGAAAACCAGGAGTTACGTATGCGGCTTTAGTACCTAATCAAAAAGGACTTGAAAAAGCTTTAGCGGCAAATGTTGATGAAGTTTCTGTATTTATGTCGGCGAGCGAAACGCATAACAAGAATAATATAAATAAGTCAATTGATGAAACATTTCCAATCTTGGAGCTTGTCGTTTCAGAGGCGTTGAAATCAGGGAAGTCTGTAAGGGGTTATGTCTCGACTGTTTTTGGTTGCCCATATGAAGGAGCAGTTGATATAGATCAAGTAATTAGAGTATCAGAAAAGCTGTTTGAGATGGGGATAACTGAGCTTTCCTTAGGTGACACAATCGGGATTGCTAATCCAAGACAAGTACAGTACCTATTAGAAGAGCTTTTGAAACGCTATTCTGTAAATCAACTAGCACTTCATTTTCATGATACAAGAGGATTGGCGATGGCAAATATTTTTGCGGCACTAAAAATGGGAATGACTACTTTTGATAGCTCGCTTGGAGGACTAGGTGGTTGTCCTTATGCACCGGGAGCATCTGGAAATGTAGCTACTGATGATGTCCTTTATATGCTTAACGGCATGGGAATAGAAACCAATATTAATGAACAAAAATTACTCGAAGCAGCTTTATTTATCGAAAGTCGTCTAGATAAAAAATTAACGAGTCATAGTATGTTAGTTCAAAAATCAAAATGCTGAAAATTTTGTAAATTATTTAAAAATAAGGCTCAGCCAGCGCCTAGCTTCTCAAATGTTTCAACTTCCCATGCAGTGGTAAAAAGCGCCTCTTTATGGGAAGTTACTAACATTTGACAAAGTTTTCAAGGCACTTGCGCTTTTCTTAAAATTCTAGGTGGTGAAATAGTGGAAAAACAAACGTTATTATCTTTAAGTGAAAATGGTGTTGCAACGATTTTACTAAATCGAGCTGATAAAGCAAATTCACTATCAATTCAAATGCTTAATGAGCTTCAAGATATATTTCAACAAGTGAAATACGATCAATCAATTCGTTGTTTAATAATTACTGGAGCAGGAGAAAAAGCGTTTTGTGCAGGGGCAGATTTAAAAGAGAGAGCGAATATGACTTCAATAGAAGTAAAAAAAACGGTTGCGCTTATTCGTAAAACAATTAACGACATAGAACTACTTCCAATGCCAGTCATTGCAGCAATAAATGGAGTGGCCCTAGGTGGTGGAACTGAACTTGCTCTTGCTTGTGATATTCGTATCGCTTCAGAAGTCGCTATGCTTGGATTGACAGAAACATCACTTGGAATTATTCCTGGTGCTGGTGGTACCCAGCGATTAACTAGGCTAATAGGGAAAGGGAAAGCTAAAGAACTAATTTTTACAGCTCGAAAAATTTCTGCTAGTGAAGCTGAGAAAATGGGTTTAGTTGAATATGTAGAAAAAAATGAAAACTTAATCGGAAAAGCTCTTGAAATAAGTAAACAAATTTGTAAAAATGCACCAATTGCAGTTGCACAAGCGAAACTAGCTATTGATAAAGGTTATGAAATGGATCTGCAATCAGGGCTAGCTTTTGAACAAGCTGCTTACGCAATAACAATACCAACAAAAGACCGCTTAGAAGGATTACAAGCGTTTAAAGAAAAACGAGCACCCATCTATAAAGGTGAGTGATTTTAATTATTAAAATTGACCAAGGGTTTCAATTAAAAAGGGGGATTTAGTTTTGTCGCTAGAAAACAAGTTACACGAACGAGTAGAAGCAATAAAAAGTGGTGGAGCTGAGAAGTATCACGAAAGCAATAGTGCAAAAGGTAAGCTCTTTGTAAGGGATCGCCTTAATCTACTGCTTGATAATGGAATTGAGATTGAAGATGGTCTGCTAGCTAATTGTTCAGATAAAACGTTACCAGCAGATGGTGTTGTCACAGGAATGGGAAAAATTGATGGACAATCAGTTTGTTTTATGGCAAATGATTCAACGATTAAAGCGGGGTCATGGGGAGCTAGAACAGTAGAAAAAATTATTAGAATTCAAGAAACAGCAGATAAACTAAAAGTACCGATGATTTATTTAGTTGATTCAGCTGGCGCTAGAATTACAGACCAAGTTGAAATGTTTCCAGGACGACGAGGAGCGGGGAAAATTTTTTATAATCAAGTGAAATTGTCAGGAAAAATTCCGCAAATTTGTGTTTTGTTTGGTCCTTCTGCTGCCGGTGGCGCTTATATTCCAGCTTTCTGCGACATCGTCATTATGGTTGATGGAAATGCTTCAATGTACTTAGGGTCACCACGGATGGCAGAAATGGTCATTGGTGAAAAAGTTTCCTTAGAGGAAATGGGCGGCGCAAAAATGCATTGCTCTGTTTCAGGATGCGGTGACGTATTAGCAAAAACAGAAGAAGAAGCGATCGAACAGGCACGAAAATATTTATCTTATTTGCCACCTAATTATCAAGAAAAACCAAAAAGAATAAAAGCTATTAATGCGAAAGAGTTTGATAAGTCCATCGAAGAGCTTATCCCTACAAATCAAAATGCTCCATTTAATATGTATGATTTAATTAATAGGATTATTGATGAAAACAGTTTTTTTGAAATTAAAAAATTATTTGCATCTGAACTTATTACTGGTTTTGCTAGAATGAACGGGCAATCAGTCGGAATTATTGCTAATCAACCACGAGTCAAAGGTGGTGTATTATTCCCTGATTCTGCAGATAAATCTGCTAAATTTATTACATTGTGTGATGCTTTTCATATACCACTCGTATTCTTAGCAGATATTCCAGGGTTTATGATTGGTACAAAAGTAGAAAGAGCGGGAATTATTCGCCATGGGGCAAAAATGATCTCAGCTATGGCAGAAGCAACAGTTCCGAAACTTTCTATAATTGTCAGAAAAGCATATGGAGCAGGTCTTTATGCAATGGCTGGACCGGCATTTGAACCAGACTGCTGCTTAGCTTTACCAACAGCTCAAATTGCGGTAATGGGGCCAGAAGCCGCGGTAAATGCTGTTTATGCTAATAAAATTGCTGAGTTGGCTGAAGAAGATCGCCCAGCATTTATTGAAGAAAAACGTAATGAGTACCGAGAAAATGTTGATATTTATCGTTTAGCTTCGGAATTAATCATTGATGGAATAATTCCAGCTAATTCGCTTCGAGATGAGCTTAACAGTCGAATTGAGATGTATATGTCAAAGTATCAGGTTTTCACCGATCGTAAACATCCAGTTTATCCAGTGTGATGATGACAATTAAACTAGAGGAGAGTGAAACTGTTGAAACCAATTCATACTTCATTTGTAGATGCAGTTAAGGATGTTCAAGATGGTGCCACGCTAATGGTTGGAGGATTCGGCCTATGTGGAATACCAGAAAATTTGATTAAAGGATTGCTTGAGCGTGGGGTCAAAGATTTAACGATTATCTCGAATAACTGTGGTGTTGATGACTGGGGACTTGGCTTGCTATTAAGAAACAAGCAAGTAAAAAAAATGATTTCATCGTATGTAGGTGAAAATAAAGAGTTTGAACGTCAAGTATTATCTGGAGAGCTTGAAGTTGAATTAGTTCCCCAAGGTACGTTAGCGGAGAAAATCCGTGCAGGTGGAGCAGGGATTCCAGCCTTTTATACACCGGCAGGAGTCGGAACTCCAATTGCTGAAGGAAAAGAAACGAAAGTATTTAATGGAAGAGAGTATTTGTTAGAAGAAGCTCTTGTTGCAGATTTCAGTTTGGTTAGAGCTATGAAAGGTGATAAGATGGGAAATCTTATTTATAATAAAACAGCCCAAAACTTTAACCCAATGATTGCAACAGCAGGAAAAATAACGATTGCTGAACTAGAAGAGCTTTATGAAATAGGAGAATTACCACCAGACCAAATCCACACTCCGAGTGTTTATGTGCAACGATTAATTGTTGGTAAGCAAGAAAATCGAATTGAACGACTAACGGTTAGCGAATAGGGAAAGTTCAAAAAAGTCCGGTATTTTCTAAGTTTAAAAATGATTATTCTTTCTTTAACTAATAAATTGGAGGAGGCGCTAAATAGTGAATACTCGTGAACGAATTGCGCGACGTGCTGAAAAAGAAATTGAAGACGGTTTCTTCGTTAATTTAGGAATTGGGATGCCAACACTTGTAGCTAATTTTATTTCTGACAATAAGCAAGTGGTCCTACAATCGGAAAATGGTTTGTTAGGAATTGGTCCATATCCGACTAAGGATAAAGTAGATCCAGATTTAATAAATGCAGGGAAAGAAACGGTTACGGCGATTGAAGGGGCATCGTATTTTAGTAGTGCAGAATCATTTGCGATGATCCGCGGAGGCCATATTGATCTAGCTATACTAGGGGCAATGGAAGTAGCTGAAAATGGTGATTTGGCAAATTGGATGATCCCAGGAAAAATGATTAAAGGGATGGGTGGGGCAATGGATTTAGTTCATGGCGCTCGCAGAGTTGTTATCATCATGGATCATGTCAATCGAAACGGCGAACCGAAAATTTTAAAGCAATGTAGTCTCCCGCTTACAGGCAAAGCTGTTGTAAATAGAATTATCACGGATCGAGCGGTGATTGATGTGACAGATAAGGGCATGGAGCTAATTGAAGTCATGGACGGATTCACAGTTGAGGATATTCAAAATTCAACAGAACCAGAGCTAATCATTGCCGAAAATTTAAAGTAAAACGCTGTAGAGTAACTTGAAATAAAACTTAAAGCGAAAAGCCTTTAACTCAATTCTAAATTGAGTTAAAGGCTTTTTATTTTGTCATTTAAATCTGCTGAAACGATGAAAGTGAGGGTGTCACTTTATGAGATGAAAAATTGATACGAATGACTAGATAGTAATCGTAAATATTATATTAATTGACAGAAGTAGACCAATTTCGACTTAGTGACTAATAAACTAACGATTAAACTTGTTTAAGTAAGCTAACAAATTTAAACCTTATAAAATACGGCTGAAAAGTGTCTATTAATAGAACGTATGAGTCAATTTTATTCTAAATCTAAAAAAGGCGATTTATTGTGCTAATTTAATTTCAATGTACAGACACACACAAGCTTCCACGCTCATAAATATAGAATAAATGCCTATGGAGGTGAGCAAATGTCTAGTATCATTGTTGCACTTAGTTACTTCATCAAAGAAGTGATCTTCTTTGTTTCATTTGTGAAAAACAATGCATTCCCCCAACCGCTCAAAGAAGAAGAGGAAAAGAAATATTTAAAGCTCATGGCGGAAGGAGACGCAATAGCTAGAAACCGGCTGATTGAACACAACCTTCGACTTGTTGCCCATATTGTCAAAAAATTCGAAAACACAAGAGAAGACAACGAAGATTTAATTTCGATTGGTACGATTGGCTTGATGAAAGCGATCGACAGTTATTCCACAGGAAAAGGCACAAAATTGGCTACTTATGCAGCACGGTGTATTGAGAATGAAATCCTAATGCATTTACGCGCGTTAAAGAAAGTAAAAAAAGATGTTTCTCTTCATGATCCGATTGGAACGGATAAGGAAGGCAACGAAATCACCCTCATTGATGTTCTTCAAGGCGACACGGCAGATGTTGCCGATACGATCCAGTTGAAGATGGAAAAAAAGCAAATATATGACTATATTCATATATTGGATAACAGAGAAAAGGAAGTAATCATCGGCAGGTTTGGTTTAGATATGAAGAAAGAGCGGACGCAGCGGGAGATTGCCAAGGACTTAGGGATTTCACGTAGTTATGTTTCTAGGATTGAAAAGCGTGCGCTGATGAAGCTGCTTCATGAATTTTACAAGCAGAGTCAAAAGGGAAAGAAATAATAGTGAAAGATTTAAGAGAAGGGACTTCAAGATTTTAGATTTTGAAGTCCTTTTTTTGTTGAAGTATTGGCTAAAAATAGTAACGATTTTTATGGTTATTCTGAACTTCTTCATTGATTCTTTTGTTCTTTCCTTCTTTAACGAGTGAAGCTTTTTCCATACACTAAGAGGCTCAGATATAGAAAAATTTCTAAATCATCTCAAATTTTTAACAGTTAGTTAAAAAACCTTCTTATCTTGATAACAATTTGGTAACAATTTTCCTTTATATTTAAGGGAGTCCAAAAGGACAATTCGTAAGAGTCAGAGAAGGGGTATTAAAAATGAAAAAGAAATTCGTGTTAACTTTATCAAGTATATTATTATCTATAGGATTATTAGTGGGGTGTTCCAGTGCCGAGGAACCAGGATTTGAAGATGATCCAATCCAAAATGAAAATCACGAACAAAGTGAAACGGAGTTTGATCCTGCAGGAAATGAAAATGATATGAACGAAGGTATGAACGAAGGCATGAACGAAGGCATGAACGAAGGCATGAACGAAGGCATGGATGGAGAAATGGATGGAGAAATGAACGGAGAAATGAATGGCGAGATTTTAAATGAAGATCAAGATGAAACAGAACAACCATAAGAATTAATTTCATAACAGTAAGTTAATTGACTGATTTCTCACTATCTATTGAAGTGGGAAGTCAGTTTTTTTGTTTTAATACGTGTTAGAAGAAAAAGCTAGTTCTGGTTTAATAACTGTGGATAAAAATGTTAATGGATCCATAATAAATTGTTCTTATTACGGTCTTGGTTTGGTCATATTTTTATTTTATAGTAAGGACAAGCAGTTAAAAGAGCTGCTAAAAATGTTGGGGAAGGTGCTGTTAGCCGATAACAACTTTACAGATTTACCTTTTTGGTAACATTTATTAATGCTTACTATTTATTTAAGAACATAAAACGAGGAGGAAAAAAATATGGAATTCAAACCAAGAAAAAGTACGCGACCTAATTTAAGAAGATCAACTTCAAAAAAAATTATCCCCGCGGTGATGTCAATGACATTATTAGCATCTAGTCTTTTAGCTGGTGGATTATCAACATCTGCCCAAGAGGGTGGCTATGATAAAACAAAATTGGGTCATACTATTGAATCCTCAATAAATCACGGAGATACAGTTTCTACAATCGCTAAGAGTTTACCCGGTTCACCAGAAAAAGGGATGGCGATAAGATCAATAGCTAAAAATAATCATACAGCAAGTGTTGATACGCCTTCCGATGAAGAAGCACTAGAAGTTGAAGCTGATGCAGACGTAGAAGTAGAAGTAGAGGCTCCAATTGTTGACGAAGGAACTGATGAAGATGCACTAGATGCTGACGCTGATGTTGACGCTCCAATTGTTGACGAAGGAACTGATGAAGACGCATTAGATGCTGACGCAGAAGTTGAAGCTCCAATTGTTGACGAAGGAACTGATGAAGATGCACTAGATGCTGACGCTGAAGTTGAAGCTCCAATTGTTGACGAAGGAACTGATGAAGATGCACTAGATGCTGACACAGAAGTTGACGCTCCAATTGTTGACGAAGGAACTGATGAAGAAGCACTAGATGCTGACGCAGAAGTTGAAGCTCCAATTGTTGGCGAAGGCACTGATGAAGACGCATTAGAAGCTGACGAAGAAGTTGAAGAGCCAATTGTTGACGAAGGAACTGATGAAACCTCAATAAATCACGGAGATACGGTTTCTGAAGTGGCTAAGAGTTTACCAGGTTCACCTGAAAAAGGAAAGACGATAAGTTCAATTGCTAAAAAGAATCATTCAGAAAAAGTTGAAACTCCTACTGATGAAGAAGCACTAGATGTTGAAGCTCCAATTGTTGACGAAGGAACTGATGATGACGCAGCAGAAGTTGAGGCTGAGGATGTTTCAACTGAAAATATGGGTAATCATAAGAACTGGGTCATTAATTCATATCATACATTGATAGATTCATATAAAGATTTAATAGATTATCACAAACTTACTATTAGTAACAAATTAGATAATCAGGAAGAAGCAACAGATGAAGAAGCAACAGATGAAGAAGCAACAGATGGAGATGCTACAAACGAAGAAGCAACAAATGAAGACGTAACAAACGAAGAAGCAACGGATGAAGAAGCAACAAATGAAGACGTAACAAACGAAGAAGCAACAGATGGAGATGCTACAAACGAAGAAGCAACAAATGAAGACGTAACAAACGAAGAAGCAACGGATGAAGAAGCAACAAACGAAGAAGCAACAGATGAAGATGCAACAAACGAAGACGCAACAAAAGGAGAAATGAAAGATCATAAAAAACATCTTTCAGTTTTAGATAATTTAGTAGACTATTATAGTCAACTTCAAGCTGCATATAGTAGTTTTCTATCTAATTTAAAATAATTATGGTACTGAGGAACCCTGTTTAAGGGTTCCTTTTTTTGGGTGGTAAGAAAACATAAAATTTTTCCTATTTGTTCCGAATTTTACACTATCATTGCTATAATAGTTAAAACGATGATAGTGTAAGATTTACTTTATTTCATTATTGACTCTAACAAAATATTTCCAAAGAAACTATATGTTGTATGTTATAGCAACTTTTTTTGGGGACAAACCAAGTTATAAGAAAGGAATAAAAGCGTGCAACGATTATCAGAAATTCTTTCAAAAAGATTACCATTACTAATTATTTTAGTTGCCGTTGGTACGTATCTTTCACCAATACACTTGGTTGTAGATCCCTGGTTTCCTAGTCTACTTTTGGGTATGGTTATTTTTTTTACTGGGATATCAATGAATATTGAAGCGATTAAAGAGATACGAACAAAAAAACGAGAATTAGTATTGGCCACGGTTTTAAAATGGACATTAACTGTTTCAATTTCCATTGGTCTTGCTCATCTTTTATTTTCGACTAGACCTGAAATTGCAGCAGGTCTAATTTTGGCAGGGACTGTTCCTAGTGCAACAGCAGCAACAATTTATACATTTTTAGCAGGTGGAAATACTTCATTAGTAATTGCTGCTTCACTACTCGATGTAGCGATTAGCCCTATAGTAACACCTCTAGCCTTACAAGGATTATCTGATGAGGTTGTTAAAATATCCTTTTTAGATTTATTAGAATCGTTTGTAATGATTGTTATATTACCTTTAGGACTTGGTCTATGGATTCAACGAATAATTCCCAAAGTAGCTTATTATTCTAAATCAATTACTAGACTAGGCTCATCTATTGCTTTATTACTAATTGTCCAAACACTTGTAGGTAGTGGAAAGATGGCTATTTCCTCAGAGATTAGCATCCTCCCTTTACTTGCGCTTGCAACATTGATTCAAGTTATCGTACCAATGGGCGCTGCTTATTTTATTGCTTTAAAATTAAAAATCAGTGAAAGTGATGCCCGGGCAATGCTTTTTCATGTCGGGCTTTGTAATACAGCTTTAGCTGCGATACTAGCTTTCAAATTTATTGGCGAACTCGGGGTAATTGCACCGATTTTAAATATGATCTTTAATTTATCAATAGGTGCCTATATCTCTAATTACTTATCTAAAAAGAATATTCCAAGTCCTCATAAAACATACAGCAAAGCTTCAACATAAAACTGAAAGAATAGGAAGTAATTAGAGGTTGCGCTAAATAGTGAATACCCGTGATGAAATTGCGCGGCGTGCGGAAAAGGAAATTTAAAGTGAAACCCTGAAAAGTGACTTGAAATAAAACCAAAAGCGAAAAGCCATTAACTCAATTTTAAATTGAGTTGATGGCTTTTTATCTTCGTCTCCAAACAAATTTATTTTCTATCGGAAAAGTCTTCACTTCCAATGAGAAAAAAATGGGGAACCCTTAAATAATTATTCTTTTTTAAGTAGTAATTTTGATATCATAATATTACTTTTGTTCTATATCAAATATGCGAAATCCAGCAGTATTCAAACTTTCCACAATGCTATTTTTCATTTCTTCGCTAGTTTCTTTTGGCAATGTCAAGAGAATTCTTCTCGACATTATTTGTTTGTTATCAAAAGTTGCTAAACTTTGAATTGAGGTATGTTTGTTTACTATGTTTGTTATTTTTTTTAAGGCACCTTTGTACTCTGGACAAATAATTGATAACGCATAAGAAGAATCGTTAATTCCCCAAATATCTTCCAAAATATCAATGACTTGGCTGTGTGTTAAGAGCCCTACAAAATGGTCTTCTTCGTTTAGGATTGGCAAAAAAGGCAAACTTCGAATGTTCGTAAAAACGTTGAAAAAAGAAGAGTGTTCATAGACAAATGTGTCTTGGTTTTTTACCAAAGACATGACCGAATCGGTGGCTTTCCCTGTTTGTTTATACAAACATTCATAAATATTAGATGTATAAATATTTCCTAAAAAACGTTCTTCCTTCTCGTCTAAGATGGGAATACAACGGTAACCTGAATTCTCTAGGAAACCCAAAGCTTCTCCAAGAGTATGTGTTTCATTGCAGTGAACGATTTCGTTAATTTTTTTACATAAATTGATAATATTCAATTTGAACCCCCCTTGTGTGTATCAGACTTTAATTATACTGGAAAATAGGGAAAAAAAGAGAAAAAAACACTATTTATTTAAATTACTGCTAAAAATACTTTCTAATATTTGTATATTTAGATACAATTCAAATAATAGTTAGCGGTAATAAAAAGCATGAAAGTCGGAGGTTCTATGAAATTCAAGAAAGTTTCTCAAGGGATTTTTAATAAAGGTAATGAAAATATTCAATTATTGGAACAGCTATTCCCAACAGTGTTTAAAGATGGGGAAGTTGATTTTGAGGCTTTAAAAGCAGAACTTGGAATGTTCACAGAGGCAGCCAAGGAAAAATATCAGCTTAACTGGTCGGGAAAACAAAATGCTATGCGAATAGCTAACGAAGATATTTTCGGAAAAACGTTAAAATTAATTCTAGAAGATAGTCATAATGCTGATACAACTGAAAATATTTATATTGAAGGCGATAATTTAGAAGTCTTAAAATTGTTACGACAAAATTACTATAATTCGATAAAGGTGATTTATATTGATCCACCTTATAATACAGGTCATGACTTTATTTATAGCGATAGTTTCGCGATTAGCACAAAAGAAAGTGCCCAGCAAGAAGGTGAATTAGTAAATGAAGAAAGGCTTATCATCAATCAAAAAAGTGGTAATCGTTTCCATGCTAATTGGCTCAATATGATTTACCCTAGATTAAAGGTAGCGAAAGATATGTTGAGTGATGATGGGGTATGCTTTATCTCAATTGGGCAAGATGAAGTAGCAAATTTAAAAAATCTTTGTGATGAAATATTTGGCAGCTCTAACTGGTTGGGAACTTGTTCTAGACTAATGAAGTCTGGTGGCAATAAGGGTAGGTTTTTTTCTCCAAATATAGATTATGTTCTTATCTATGCAAAAAATAGTCATGTCACAAGGGATTTTAAAGGTGAAATGAGCGAAGAATTAGTCAAAAAAGTCTATAATCAATTTGAAAAAAAAGGTCAAAAAAAAGGTCAGTTGTACCGTTTAATGGGGCTTTATCAATCTTCATTAGATGCAAGGACCAACCAAAGATTTTGGATTGAATGTCCAGATGGAACATTGGCGATTCCTCCTGGAGATACGTTTCCGAAGGAAAATCTTGAGGGGAATAAAGTGAATCCATTGTCGTCTGATGGTGTTTGGCGTTGGACCTATGAAAGATATTGTTTAGAAAAACAAAACGGGAATATTGAAATTAAAAAATCGAAAAATGGTGTTTTGGTAGCAGGAAATGGAGAACCCTCAAATTGGAATATTTATACGAAAATTTGGCTGAAGGATCGACAGGAAGAAGGGCAAACACCAGTTGATATTATTACGAAGTTTGAAAATCGTCACAGTGCCAAAGAATTGATCCCATTAGACATTCCGTTTGATTTTGCTAAACCAAGTGATTTAATCAAATATTTGTTGTTTATTACGCAGCAAGAAAAGGACATTACAATATTAGATTTTTTTTCAGGTTCAGCCTCAACAGCCCATGCAGTAATGAAATTAAATGCTGAAGATGGTGGGAAGCGAAAGTTTATCATGGTTCAACTTCCTGAATTATGTGCTGAGAAGTCAGAGGCTTTTAAAGCTGGATATAAAACTATTTCCGAAATCGGTAAAGAACGAATTCGCCGTGCTGGAGAAAAAATAAAAGCAGAATTTGAGGATAGAGCGGCTGGTGAAAGCCTAGATAGTGGTTTTAAAGTATACCAAGTAGCAAATACAAATATTCGTTGGACAAATGAAGCACTTAAAGGTGGAGAAATGACGATTAAAGAAGTGGAGATGAATGATAAGGATAAATTAGATTTTATGCCAAACGCAACAGATATAGATGTTGTCTATGAAATTATCTTACGGCAACGTGATGTTCCTTTATCTTGTCAGCTAATAAAACTTATCGATATTGGCGAGCGAACATATCTCTTTGCTGATCGTTATCTCGTTTGCTTGGAAGTGAGAGTGACTGCTGAGCTAGTTGAAAAGCTAGCTATAATTGAACCATTGCCAATTAAATTTATTTTCAGAGATAGTGCATTTGAAGACAACATCTCGCTTAAAGACGAAACGGTTAGATATTTGCAAATCTTTGTTGAGCGAAATAGCGGAAAAAAGAAAAAAGCGTATACAGTAGAGTTTCTGTAAGAAAACATAGGAGTTGATGAATCTATGAACCCAATTATGGCCCATCGTGGCTGGTCAGGAAAGAGTCCTGAAAATACGCTTGCAGCTATAAAGCTTGCTGTGAAGGAGCCATCTATTTCTGCTATTGAGCTTGATGTACAGCTTTCAAAAGATGGTATTCCTGTAATCATTCATGATTTTACCGTTAACCGAACAACAAATGGAGAAGGTTTTGTTAAGGATTTAACAATGAAACAATTAAGGTCTTTGGATGCCGGTAGTTGGTTTAGTCCTGATTTCAAAGGCGAAAAAATCCCCACACTTGAAGAGGTTTTGCAAACAGTTAACGGAAAAAAAATTCTGAATATCGAATTAAAAGTAGCCGGAGAGCTATACGCGGGGCTTGAAGAGAAAGTAATCGAAACGATAAAAATATTTAAGGTCGAAAAAGATGTAATGATAACTTCTTTTGATCATAAGCGTATCCAAAAGGTAAATAAATTAACTTCATCTATAAAGACAGGATTAATTATTTTAGGTCTCCCAACATTAATTGAGGAACAATTGAATTATACAAAAGCAACTATCCTTTCGATGAGCTTCCCTTATTTAACAACAAAATTTGTTAAAAGTCATATTCAAAATGGAAGAACAGTAATCGCGTGGGTACCAAATTCCAAGGTAGAAATAGCGTTTGTAAAAGCAATTCATCCTGATATTGTCATATGCACAGATTTTCCTGATAATGCAAAATAGTTTTTACATGAGTGAATTTCATAATATAGATTGATGTCGCTAGTTTTTGGTGTTATGAACTTCATTCACATAAAAAAGAATTTTTGATTTCTTGTTACTCGTCAGACTTTTCTTAGCGAGCTGTGTTCTAAATAGAAAATTTTGCTTGTACCTTAGACATACATCTAAACCTTTTAAAGCTCACTGCATATATTGATATATGAGATCAGTACACCAATACCAATGGTGTTAGTGCTTTAAAGGGAGGGTAGAATTATGAGTAATTTTTTCCAAAACTTTGAAAAGAAAACAGGTGTAGATTTAGGTGAGGTTTTCAGGTTAGCAAATTCAGTTAAAAGTGCTAATTTTAAGGACGAAGCAACGGTTAGAAGTTTAATTCAACAGGTTGCAAAGGTTGCCAATAAGCAAGTAAATAAAGAAACAGAGGACCAGTTAGTCAATACAATTATTAATAATCCTGATAAAGTAAATGCTAATACAATTTCGAAAATGTTAGATAAGAAATAATAGACTAGATCGAGTATGGAATCGCATAGATATTTTAGTGGTAGGTCAGTGGTTTTTGTATTTTCGCGGATGTATTCACAAGTGTAATAGATTGCTCTATTTTCATACCTCACGGGCGCTTGATGTGGACAAAAATTAAGGCTTGGGATTTTTCTGTCCCAAAGCCTTAATTTTTGTTAATTACTATCTGATTTCTACTGCCAATTATATTGTTGTATAATACGTTTTTTTAGGTTTTCTCCTCGATACCTCAACTGCCTAGTTGATAACTTAGATTACTTTTATAAGTATTTTTTTTTCACTCTAGCTTGTGCATCACTTTTGGAAAATACTTGTTTATTTAAAAAAGCAGTATCAATCTCATCCAAAATCTGTGAATAAATTGGCCCTGGTTTTATATTTAAAGATTTTAAGTCATCTCCATCCAATAGATGTGGGATTTGCTGTCGTTCAATTAAGTAGGTTTTCAAGAGTAAAAGCTGATCATTCTTTAGCTGTTTTAAAGTTGCAAAACAGAGGATCGCTTGCAATTGGTAATGTTTATAGAGTTGGTGAAGAGATCCTATTTGAACCAATTCATGATAAGTGTCCTCTATATTCAAAAGAGCTATAATCTCATCGATGACCTTCAAGTCAACATTGGTTAAAGCAAATTCTTTTGCCTGATCTAAGCCCTGATCATGATTTGAAAATAAAATTGCTAAGTAACTAATCCAGGTTCCGTTGTGCAACTGCTCTTGATCCTTTACGGGTATAGTAAATAAAACTTCATCAATACCTTCTTTAAACTGCTTACACATAGCTAAAGAATTTTCATCGCACACATTAGGGCCAATTAAATAGTGGAGTACTCCTAACTCATGAAGGCGATAAAGAGCTTCAACTGGGTGATCTTCATTAAGTAAGATATTTAGTTCATGAGCTAATCGTGGTTTCGAAGTCGATGCTATTTTATCGACGGAAATTTCGGCTAACTCGAGCGTATGTTTGTCCATTTCAAAACCAAACCGAGTCTCAAAACGAACAGCACGTAAAATTCGTGTGGGATCCTCGACAAAGCTTAAATTATAGAGAACTCTAATAATTTTTTGCTGAATATCATTGTAACCGTGGAAAAAGTCAATTAGGTGACCAAAATCATTTTTATTTATTTGGATAGCCATCGCATTTATTGTAAAGTCCCGTCGAAATAAATCTTCTTTTAAACTAGACATTTCCACAGTTGGTAAAGCAGCAGGATAATCATAATATTCTGTTCTAGCAGAAGTAATATCAATTTTTAAACCAGATGGATGTTTCCATGTAGCGGTACCAAATTTTTCGTGACCACGAACTACTCCACCTAACCTTTCTGCTAAATTATGAGCAAAATTAATGCCATTACCTTCAACGACAATATCAATATCTTCATTTTTTCTTCCAATTACTAAGTCTCGGACAATGCCACCAATCATAAATGCATTGTAATTTAACTCATCGGCATGGAGAGCGATTTCTTTTAGTAGTTTAAACATCTCTTCTGTAATAAGAGTGTCTAGTCGTTTTACTAAAGAAACCTCGATTGGTTTTGTTGCGTTAAAGGTATGGGCTATGTTGATTTTTTCACCATGAAGCGCTTCGATCACATTTGTTCGGGAAATAATTCCGATGAGTTGCTTGTCTTTAAGGACAGGAAGCCGCCCAACATTTTTATCAATCATTACATTTTGGACTTCTTCTATGGACATGTTTGAATGAATTGTAGTCGGATTAGTACTCATATATCCTTTTACAGGAGCATGACCTAAGCCGTGATGCTTTGCTTTATCGATATCCCGTCGTGAAATAATCCCGACAAGTGTATCATTTTCCAATACAGGGAAACCAGTATGTCCATAGCGATGCATCATTTTTTGGGCATCTTCAATTGAAGTAGCGGTAGAAATAACTTTTACTGGACTAGACATGATATCTTTGGCAGTTAGCGAAGGCTTGATTGTTTCATGAATGTTTGTTCGGACTATCGCTAATATTTCCTGAAAATCACCATTTTTAATCATTGCTGAGGCGGCTTTTTGGTGACCCCCGCCACCTAATTTTTTAATGATTGGTAATATATCGATTCGTTCAGAAGTGGAGCGACCCACTATAAAAGTTCGTTGGCCCATTTCGACAACAAAAATTAAAGCATCTGTTCCGGTCCTTTCTAGAGCTTTCCTAGTAAGAAGTGCTAAACCACCGGTATAGTGACTTTGTTGATGGAAAGCGATGAGAATGTCGACACCCTCAAAATAATGCTCTTCACTTTGTTGTATTAACGAATGAAGTAATAGTTGTTCTTCTTCATGTAAGGGGGACTCAGAGAATTTAGAGACGATTTGCAGGTTAGCTCCTTTTTCTAAGAGGTAACTACCTATGCTTAAATCCCGTGGTGTTGTATTTAAATATGTAAATGAACCCGTATCCGTGTAAAGTCCAAGCGCAAAAATTGTTGCCTCGAATGAAGATATAGAAAGATTTTTTTCTCTGATTTTTTCTAGAAGTAACGTAACCGTAGCACCAACAAGATCAATAGTAGCCTGTTTTGCGATAACGTTATGTTCAGTTGGTAGATGGTGATCATAAACGATAAATTGCATTGTATTTATATTAATAAATTTACTTACATCGCCAATACGATGTAACGATGCGATATCAACCATAATAACCTCTGATACGGTATCCCAAACGATTTGATTTGGGTAGTATAAGGTAATTGAGTCTCGGTAGATTGCTAAAAATCGCTCTACTGATTTGGATTGTCTTGTTGGTAAGACAAGTTTTGCTTTTGGATGCAATTTTTGTGCGGCCAACATCGAAGCGAGGCCATCAAAGTCTAAGTTTACGTGCGATAAAATTACTTGCAAAGTGAAAGCCTCCTATTCCGTACCAAAGTCTAATTGTAACAAGTTTAACAAATTGCAGAAAATTTTGGTAGTAGGCTAATGAAATTAAATTAAAATGAGGGTATATCCTTTTTCTTTGTCTAGCTCTAACTCCACAAGCCAGGAATATTACATGTTATTTGAATTAAATGGTATCATATCCTTTATAAGCAGTTAGGATTAATTTGATAATTTTTTGGAGGGAATCAAGTGAAAAAAGCAATCTATCAGTCATTTATAGAGTTATCTGGAAATCGTGTGCATTCATCATTATTAAAAACTTTTACGAAGTCAAAAATGAGTAAACTGATTAATAAATCTTTTGTTAAAATGTATAACATTAATGAACATGAGATGGAAAAGC
Organism: Bacillaceae bacterium IKA-2; assembly: GCA_031761875.1. Lineage (GTDB taxonomy): Bacteria > Bacillota > Bacilli > Bacillales > Anaerobacillaceae > Anaerobacillus. Next base: position 859,549 of record CP134492.1, read on the forward strand.
CTTTAGACGAATACGGTAGTTTACAGGAATTATTTGTAAGAAATTTAAAAGAAGGTGCGCGGAAAATTGATGAAGATACTACAAGTGTTGTCAGCCCAGTTGATGGCATATTGGCTAGTGTTGGAGAAATTAGGCAAAATTCAACTTTTCATGTAAAAAATCAGGATTACAGCTTAGATGAAATGCTAGGAGATAAAAAAACAGCCGAAAAGTATAAACAAGGCACTTATATCATTCTTTACTTAAGTCCCAGTCACTATCACAGAATACATACGCCCCTTTCAGGTACTATTGTTGGAAGATGGGCATTAGGAAGTAAATCATATCCTGTTAATGAGTTAGGTCTAAAATTAGGAAAACGACCATTATCAAGAAATTACCGCTTAATAACAGAAGTTCGTCTAGCTAACGAAAAGCATTATGCACTAGTAAAAGTAGGCGCTTTAAATGTTAATAGTATTCATCCTACTTCTTCAAATAAAGAAGTAAAAAAAGGTGAGGAAATGGCCTATTTTTCCTTTGGCTCAACAGTCGTACTTTTATTTGAAAAGGATCTTCTTACTCTTGAATCAGCTGTAACGGCCCCAATGGATGTAAAATTTGGCATGAAGATAGGAACTATAAAAATAGATTAAAAAAGGTGGTGTAATTATTGAAATTATTTTCAGGGTTAGCGCAAAAAATAGTCAATGAGGTAACTGATATTTTAGATGAGGAAGTAATCGTTGTTAACCACGAGGGAATAATCATCGCTGGAAGCGATCATAAGCGGGTTGGGAGCTTTCATGAAGGTGCGCAAATTGCCGTCAAAAAGAAAGAAAAAATCGTTATTTCGAAAGAAGATACCTTTCGTCTAAAAGGAGTAAAAGCTGGAATTAACTTACCGATCATCTTTCACAATAAAGCTATCGGTGTAATAGGTATTACTGGAGAGCCAAAAGATGTTGCTCAATTTGGCGAGCTTATTCAAAGGATGACGGAACTTATTATTCAAGAAGCCCATTTTCATGAAAAATTAGAATCAAAATATCGTGGACTTGAAACATACGTTTATGAGTGGTTGCATCTGCGGCATGTCGATGAGGACTTTCGAGAGCGTGGTGAAATACTTGGAATTTCTATGGATACGCCACGTTGTTGTGCGTTATTTGAAATTGCTCTACCGAGAAAGCCATTTCACGAAGAAGAATTTATTGAGCGTGAAGTGATAGAAGTGTTAAGAGAGTTTTTCCCAAGCAATTCTCAAGATGTTCTAGTTCAATGGGGAAGTGGTAGATTTGTATTATTAAAGGCGATTAGTAGCAATATTATTGAAGATAGTGTCCTAGCAGAAATAAAGTCAATGCAAGCGATACTTAAAGAAAATTATCAGATTAATCTAAATATTGGTATTGGAACAAAGGTATCCGATCCAGCAAAGCTTCATTCTACATATAATCATGCTAAAAAAGCACTCCGAGTTGCCAAAAAAAAAGGCTCATTCATTAATTATGATGATTTAACGTTGGATGTTGCATTAGCGGATATAACAGATGAAACAAGAATAGAAGTTGTTGAAAAAGTATTAGGTATTTTATTAAAGGAAGACGATCTATTAATAACCTTAGAAGCTTATTTAGAAAGTAACCTTTCAATTAAAGAAACGTCAAAGCAGCTTCATGTTCATATTAATACGCTCCATTACCGCTTGAAACGAATTTTTGAATTAACCGGGTATTCTTTAAAAGAAACTAAAAATTTGGTTATGTTTTACATCGCTCTTTCATTTTGGGACGAAATTAGGTGAGTGAATTTCATAATACCATTAATTAGGCCATATCAAGCTCACTTAATGGCGTTGAATCTACATTATGGAATTCATTTAGATAAAAGTACAAAAATTAGTTTATAAACCCCTTTATCTTTGTGTTTTAGCATATAGAAGAAAGCGCTTTATTTTTATATAATGAAAAGAAGTATTAATTAGCTATGCTTATTTGTAGAAAAAGAGGCTATTATAATCGACTATATAGGGGGATGGAACTATGATTAGTCAAGACGCAAAAAAAAGGTTTCAAGCAATAGTTGGAGAAGAAAACTACCTTGACTCAAAGCAAAGTCTTGTTGCGTATTCTTACGACGCAACACCAAATTATCAAGCGTTACCACATGCAGTTATGAAACCGCGAAATACTCAAGATCTATCTAAGATTGTTAAAATTTGCAATGAATTTAAAATTCCAATTGTACCAAGGGGAAATGGAACAAATTTATGTGCAGGTACATGTCCTTTAGAGGGAGGAATTGTCCTCATCTTCACGCATATGAATAAAATTTTGGAAATTGACGAAGAAAACTTAACGGTAACGGTCCAACCAGGACTAATAACGCTAGATATGATAAATGCAGTAGAAGCGAAAGGTTTATTTTATCCACCAGATCCAAGCTCAATGAAAATATCGACAATGGGTGGAAACATTAGTGAAGGTTCAGGTGGTTTACGTGGTTTAAAGTACGGTGTTACTCGTGACTATGTAATTGGTTTAGAAATAGTTTTACCTAATGGCGACGTTATTCGTACAGGTGGAAAGCTTGCAAAAGATGTAGCCGGTTATGATTTTACGAGATTAATGGTCGGGGCTGAAGGAACGTTAGGTGTTGTTACAGAAGCTACGCTAAAATTGATTCCTAAACCAGAAACGAAAAAAACAATGTTGGCTCTATATGATAGCTTAGAAGCTGCAGGACGAACAGTGTCGAAAATTATTGCCAACAAAATTATTCCAACAACGTTAGAATTTTTGGATCAACCAACGATTCGGGTAGTTGAAGATTTTGCTAAAATCGGATTGCCTACAGATGTGGGTGCAGTTCTACTCATTGAACAAGACGGGCCTCTTGAAGTAGTAGAAAGAGATATTAAGAGAATCGCCGAAATTTGTGAGGAAGAACAGGCACTATCAGTTCAGATTGCTCAAACTGATGAGGAAGGCGCAGCCCTAACGGCAGCAAGACGTTCTGCTCTTTCGGCATTAGCTAGATTGAAACCAACGACAATTTTGGAAGATGCAACGGTTCCCCGTTCAAAAATAGCTGAAATGGTTCGAGAAATTGAAGTGATTGCCAAACGTAACAACGTACAAATTTGTACATTTGGCCATGCTGGAGATGGAAATCTACACCCTACTTGCATGACGGATGCGCGTGATAAAGAAGAAATGCACCGAGTTGAAATAGCCTTTGAAGAAATTTTTGAAAAAGCGCTTCAGTTAGGTGGAACGATTACAGGCGAGCACGGTGTTGGTGTCATGAAGTCGCCATATTTAGCTTGGAAACTTGGTGAAGAAGGCGTTGCGGCAATGAAAACATTAAAAATGGCTTTTGACCCGAATAACATCATGAACCCTGGAAAAATGTTTGCAAAAGAATCACGCAGACGGTTGGTGGTGAATAAATGAGTTTCACAAGCGAGAGAGAACAAGAATTAGCCACTGATATGAAAAAAGGTATGGATTATGATGAACTAATGAACTGTATGAGATGTGGATTTTGTTTACCAGCTTGTCCGACCTACCGTGAGTCAGGACAAAACGAAGCAGCATCTCCACGCGGTAGAATTGCTCTCATGAAAGCAGTTGTTGATGGGATAATGGAACCTGATGAAGACTTTGAGAAACAACTTAGTCTTTGCTTAGGCTGTCGTGCTTGTGAACCAGCTTGTCCATCAGGAGTAAAGTATGGTCACCTTTTGGAAGAAGCCCGTGATATTATTCAGAAGAAGAAAAAGCATAATTTTCCTGTAAGACTGCTTCGTAGCATCGTCTTTAACGAACTTTTCCCAAAACCGAATCGGATGCGCGCGGTAAGTAGTTTATTATGGTTTTATCAAAGTACTGGCATTCAAAAGATTGCTCAAGCTACTCATCTAACCAAAATCGCCCCGGGCAACTTATCTGTGATGGAGCGAGTGCTACCAAAAGTGCCATCACCAAGTCGCATGAAAAACCGGCCAACTCATATTGCGGCTGAAGGAACAGTAAAGAAGCGAGTTGCTTTTTTCTCAGGTTGTTTAATGGACACAATGTTTATGGAAACAAATGACGCAACTTTTTATATTTTAAAGAAATCAAATTGTGAAATTATCATTCCGAAAAACCAAAATTGTTGTGGAGCCTTGCATGCGCATAGTGGAGAAAAGGATGGCACGAAAAAATTAGCAAAAGAAAATATCCTAGCTTTTGAAAATGAAAAAGTCGAATATATTGTTTCTAATGCTGGTGGATGTGGAGCACTACTAGTTGAATATGGCCATTTATTGAAAGATGAACCAGAATGGGCTGAACGGGCAAAAGCATTTTCAGCTAAAGTAAAGGATATCTCAGAGATTTTATATGAAGTTGGCATGCCGAAATTGGTTCTTGATCCGCAAATAATCACTTACCAAGATTCATGTCACTTGCGAAATGTAATGGGGACATTTATGGCTCCAAGAAAACTAATACAGTCTATTGAAGGCGTTACGTTCAAGGAAATGCATGATGCTGATCGATGTTGCGGTTCAGCTGGTGTTTACAACATTATTGAGGAAGAGATGTCGATGCAAATTTTAGATGAAAAAATGAAGGACGCTAAGGCAACTAAAGCAAGAACACTTGTTACTGCAAACCCAGGTTGTTTATTACAAATGAAGTTAGGTATTGAGCGAGCTGGCTTACAAAAGGATGTTCGAGCTGTTCATATTGTTGATCTTTTAGCAGAAGCACTAAAGAATGCGGAAGCATAGAAATAAAAAGTACCCTACAGACATTAGAAAAAGTCTGTAGGGTACTTTTTTAGTTGGAAAGAAAAAGATAAAAGATGAACGAAAAGAACTTAAATCTTTTGAACTTCCTAACCAACTAACCAACTTGTTCCTATTATGATCTTGCTTTTCTCCCTTTACCTTTAGCTTTTTTGCTCTTTTCCATTGCTATTTTTAAATCATCTTGAACGCTGTGCTCCCATAATTTTATACCTGAGTTATAAGCAGAACTAGAAATGATAAATCCAGCAACTGGGGCTGTTAAGAAAACAAAAATAATCGTTAATAATATTTTTCCACTAAATAGACCTTCAACGTATTGAAAATGGACGAACACGGCAAGCATAATACAAACAACACTTAACGTAGCGCTCTTGGTAGCCGCATGGAGACGCGCATAGACATCTGGAAACCGTATGATGCCAATAGAACCTAAAAGGCTTAAAAAGCCACCTAAGAGGACAAGGATGCTAATTATGATCTCGATCAAAGACCACACCCCCTTCAATGAATTTCGCCAACGCTATTGTTCCAATAAAAGCTAGTACCGCAATTACCAGGATAACTTCAGCATACGCTAACGTGTTTTGAATAATCATAATGATCCCGATGATCCCGATCATCGTTATTCCAATCGTATCAAGGGCAACAACGCGGTCAGACATTGTTGGTCCTTTAATGACACGAACGAAACAAACAGCAACGGAAAGTGACATGATCATAAGCGCAATATTTAAAGATATTTGTAGCACTACTGAGTCACCTCCAAAATTGCACGTTCGAATGTATTTTGAATTTGTTTAATCATTGCTTCTTTATCCGGTACATGAATTGAATGAACATAAATTGTTTTTCCATCTTCTGAAAAATACATTGATAACGTACCCGGTGTTAATGAAATTAAACTAGCAAGTAGGGTAACTTCCCATTCTGTTTTAAGTTTTGTTGGTATGGCAATAATCCCAGGCTGAATATCGAGTTTTGGACTTAAAACAATTTTGGCAACATCAATATTGGCTAGAATCAGTTCCCACGTAAATAGCAAAATCAGTTTGACGATCGCGATCACACGGCGAAAGTAAAAATCAAAACGCAAGAAACGTCTTAAGGCAAACAAGAGTGCTATCCCGACAACATACCCGATTAAAAATTCTACCGGGGAGAAGTCACCTCTAAGTAGCATCCAGACGATCGCCAGACCAATGTTTAATAATATTTGAAATGGCATTAGCAACTACTCCTTAAGTACAGAATTAATATAAATTGATGGGTCTAGTATTTCTTCTGCAACGTCTAATAAATAAATGAAAATAGGTTCCGCAGCTAGCCCCATAAGAACTGCAAGGGCAACAAGCGGTAGAATTGAAAGAACGACCTTTCCAATCTTGCGCTCTTTTGCTTCTTCATCCGTTAGTTTTTGTTCTCCCCAGAACGCATAAATAAAGATTTTCATCATTGAGAATATTGTAAGAAGACCAACGCCCAATGCAACAAAAACGATAAAGTAATGTTCTTCTTGAATACCAGATAACACTAAAGCAAACTTACTGAAAAATCCACTCAGAGGTGGAATACCAGCCATCGCCATAGCGGAGACGAAGAATGTCCAACCAAGAAATGGGTGCGTTTTTAGTAATCCGCCCATTTTCTTTAAGTCTGTGGTTCCAGTAACTTTTTGTGCAGCCCCAGCATATAAGAATAACGCAGACTTAACAAAAATATTGTGAGCAATATGATACAACGAACCAGCAATTGCAAGCGGTGTAAAGATCGCTAGCCCCATAATCATATAGCCAACCTGACTAATAATGTGAAAAGTTAAGATTCGCTTAAAGTCAAATTGAGAAACAGCTCCTAATACACCAAAGAACATCGTCGCTCCTGCTAAGACCATAATAATCGTATGTGTAAAGGATACATCGTGGTTGAAAACCAGTGTAAACATACGAATAAGCGCGTAAATACCAACTTTCGTCAATAAACCACCGAAAAGGGCAGCTACTGCAGCTGGTGGACCGTAGTAAGATTTAGGTAGCCAAAAGTAAAGTGGGAATATCGCACCTTTCATCCCGAATACGATTAAAAATAAAATCGCAATTACATTTAAGACGCCAGTTTGCTCTAATTCGGATACTTTTACGGCAATGTCTGCCAAGTTTAATGTGCCAGTCACAGCATAAATATATGAAATGGCAACGATAAACAGTATAGAAGCAAAAATATTAATAATTACATATTTTAATGACTCACGAAGCTGGTATTTTGTTCCACCGTGAACGATTAAAATATAAGAAGAAATCAACATTACTTCGAAGAATACGAATAAGTTAAAAAGGTCTCCGGTAAGAAATGCTCCATTCACTCCAGTAAGTAAGAAAAAGTAAAATGAAAAATAGTGACCCTTTTGACGCTCTTCACTTAAAGTTTGAAATCCAAAAAATAAACAAATAACCCCAACGATACTACTGAGTAAAACCATAAAGGCGGCTAAGTTGTCAGCAACTAAAACAATTCCAAAAGGTGCTGGCCAATTCCCTAATTCAAGCGCTAGAATTTCTCCATAGTATATGATATGGGCTAGGTACAACGAGAAACCAAGTAACGTAAGCATAGTTAGGCCACTGATTACACGTTGCAACTTTAAATTTTTAGGGAAAAGTATTAAGATAACGCCAACGATTAACGGTAAGAGTATTGGTAGAATGACTATGTTATTCATCATCATTCCCCCTTAATTGATCTAAATCATCAGTTTTGTGTTCTTTGTAGGTTCGATAAGCAAGAACAAGTAAGAACGCTGTCACCCCAAAGCTAATAACAATCGCCGTTAAAATTAGCGCCTGTGGCAGTGGATCGGCGTAAGCTACAGCTTCTTCTCCTAATAAAGGAGGAGCGCCTTGTTTTAATCCTGATAAAGTTAAGAGTAAAAGATGGGCACCATGACCAAGCATAATGACGCCTAAAATGACTCTTAATAAGCTTTTAGTTAAAATTAAATACGTACTTACAGTAAAAATAACTCCAATTGTAAAAATCATTAGTATTTCCATTATGCATCATCCTCCGCAATCGATAAGATGGAGAGTAATGCTACCCCAACAACAACAAGGTAAACCCCTAAATCGAACGGTAAAGCAGTTGTTAAATGAATTTCCCCAAGGATAGGAAAAGTAAAATATCCATCGAATTGAGTTAAAAATGGATATCCAGCAAGTATGGATATAACTCCAGTACCAACAGCAAGTAGCATTCCAACAGCAATCATCGTTTTATAATTAAAAGGGATTACTCGTTTAATTGTTTTAACATCATAGGTAACATACAAAAGTAGTAAAGCAGCAGCTGTCATCAATCCTCCAATAAAGCCTCCACCTGGGTTGTTATGGCCTGCAAAAAATAGAAATATAGAGAAGGCAAGAATGATAAAGACGACAATTCTAGTAATCATATGGAGCATTAAGAGGTTATTTCTCATACATCCTCACTCCCTGTCATTCGTAATTTAATTAAGACAGTAATACCAAGTGCTGCAATTGCTAAAACTAGTACCTCTAAAAATGTATCCATACCTCTAAAATCAACTAGGATAACGTTTACCATATTTTTACCTGCAGCTAGCTCATATGAATTTTTAATAAAGTATTCAGATATTGATTGAATTGGATGAGTATAACTCATCGCATGAGCACTTAAAGCAGTTAACGTTATAACAAGACCAACACCAACGGAAACAATAAGGTTGGTAATTTTGAATCGTGGCGTAAAGCTCTCTTTCTTAAGTTCTGGCAGATGGTAAAATGCCAGTAATAAAAGCACAACCATGACCGTTTCAACTAACAATTGAGTTAATGCTAAGTCTGGTGCACGGAAGACAACAAATAGTAAAGCGATCAAGAAGCCAATGACTCCAACTGCAATAATTGCTGTAATTCGATGTGAAATAAATGGAATAGAAATAGTAGCCGCTAATAAAACGACAACAATGATCAGCATATAAGGTGATATTTCAGCAACGTTCACTAAGTCAATAGCAAATATATCGTATTTAATCATTGTATAACCCATTAAACCGATTATAAATACGAACATAAATACGAAATAATCTCGAAGTAAGCCAGTCATTTGAAGATTCGTTATTTTAAGTGAACCTGCAACAAGACCGACAAGAGATTTATCATAAACGTTATTAAGTGGATCTCTTTCCCCTAAGAAAAATGCCGTTTCCGTCCATTTCTTCATGTTCAAGAAGATCAGCGCTCCAAAAATAAATACCCCAAGGGTCATAAATAGCTCAATATTAAAGCCGTGCCAATGATAAATATTCACATAAAAACGCTCGCCTTCACCAGCTAAGACGTTAGGCAAAATTGAAGCCATTGTCGGCTCAATAATTGAATAAGCTAGCAGGTTAGGGAATAATCCAAAGATAATCACTAATGAAGCTAAGATAATTGGGCTAATTAAGAGACCAATAGGTGCTTCGTGAACCTTCTTTGAAAGTTTTTCTGGTTTGAATTCGCCCAAGAACGTCCGGGAAAACAAGAGCATACAATACGCAAATGTAAAGATACTAGCGATCCAGGCAACAATTGGGAAAAGTAGTCCAATTGATTGCATATTAAAGATATCTAATGTTGTTGCATTAATAGCAGCTGTAAAGAACATTTCCTTACTTAAGAAACCGTTAAATGGCGGAACACCAGCCATTGATAATGTACCGATTAAGGCGACAGTGGCTGTAATCGGCATAATTGTCATTAAGCCACCGAGTTTCCGAATATCTCTTGTTCCAGTTTCATGGTCAACGATTCCAACCATCATAAATAAGCTACCTTTAAAAGTTGCATGGTTTATTAGATGGAATACTGCTGCTAGAGTTGCAGTGTAATAAATTGTCCCGACCTCAGCAACGTCATAATGGAATGCAGCAGAGCCAAGACCTAGTAAAGCCATGATTAGTCCTAATTGACTAATTGTGGAGAAAGCCAGAATAGCTTTTAAGTCTTTTTGGCGGACTGCCGAAACAGACCCCCACAGTAACGTCAAAATCCCGACGCCTGAAACGATCCAAAACCATTGTGGTGCTGCGCCAAACACAGGAGTTAAGCGGGCAACCAAATAAATACCGGCTTTAACCATCGTTGCAGAGTGCAGATAAGCACTAACGGGAGTAGGCGCTTCCATTGCATCAGGTAACCAAATATGAAAGGGAAACTGAGCTGATTTCGTAAAAGCACCAACCAGCACACAAAGCATAGCTGGAATAAATAATGGATTAGTAATGATGACATCTGCTTGAGTAATAATTTCTCGAATGCTAAATGTATTTGTCATGACATAAAGTAGTGAAAAACCAGCAAGCATTGTCAACCCACCGGCGACGGTAATAAGCATTGATTTTAAAGCGCCATACCTAGAGCGTTCCTTATGGAACCAATAGGCAATTAATAATGCAGAAGTCAAGCTTGTAATTTCCCAAAATACATAAATAACAATAAGATTGTCCGAGAATACAACGCCCAGCATAGCACCCATAAACAAGATTAGATATACGTAGAAATTATTTAAAGGCTCTTTTTTCTTATTGTATAAATAGTAAATAGAATACAATACAACAAGCGTTCCGATTCCGGTAATTAAAAGTCCAAACAAAAGACTTAGCCCGTCTAAATAAACGTCAAAATTTATCCCCAATGAAGGAACCCACTCTTGAGACCAGTAACTTGTTTCGCCACGTGAAATACTAGGTAGGTATTGAATTAAAAAAATAAATAATGTTAATGGCAGGATCATCACGAACCAACCAGTATGTACTTGACGAACATACTTATACAAAAATGGTATAAGTAGTGCGAATATAAATGGTGCTAAAACAATTAAATGTAACAACGACAAATGATATTCCCCCCTATTCTTAAATTTTAATACTCCCCTAAGACCAATAAAATTATATACTAAAATTTACTGTCTTGCATCCTCTTCACCGATAGAGTATCACGAAATTATGAAAATTATTAAATATGAAGAAACTAGGCAAAAATCCTCGAAAAAAAAATTTAATAACAGTAAATGTATTTGTATTTTTCCAATAATTCAAACTAAAATAATTCGAAATTTAATGTATATATTCTAGATATCAGTATCATCCTTATAATACGGGTTCAAAAGGGAGGATAATCAGAGCAGTCGATGAGATTAGACAGCAAGTTCGAAGCTGAATTTGCCGAAAATTAAGCTATGATTACCAAATTTTTTGAACATCCTCTTTGATTGATTTTTGTGAAGGATGAAATTAATGATAAAAAAAGTGAGTGTTGCAGTAGGAATATTTACGGTAATGTTTATAAGTGCTTGGTGGGCTAATGAAATTAATGAAAAAAGGTATTATATAGATGAGCCAAGTGAGCAAATAGAGATATTTATGGTTGAAGAAGAAGAAGAAGAGATGTTTGAAAGGTTTAGACCAAGGGAATATATAAAAGTAAAAAGGTGAGCATCTGATGCTCACCTTTTTACTTCTAGTTACGATAATTTTAAAACAAGAACATTGTTACTGCAACAAGTATTTTATGAAGTCTTCTTTATTCTATCTAGTAAAGATCTTTTTTCGATTTCTTCTTTAATTAAAAAAATAAAATCGGAACTAAGTTTTAATTTAATGGCTTTGAAATAGGTCTCAACTAACAGTTCATCAGATAAATTTTTCATCATCACCTGCGTATCCGCAGCTCACCTCCATAAAAAAAATTGTCATTTATATTGTTTTGACTTCATATATTGATATGTTGTGTGTGTAAATGAATTCTACCATGTCCTAGAAAATGGAACAACCGTTCTAGTTATCCACAAAATCGACTGGATGTCTGTTAATAACTTGTTAACAACTTGTTTATAATAGTTGAAAAACTATATAACATAGGTATGGATATGTGTATAAAGTTATCCACATATAGGGAGGCTTGTATTTTTTTGTCGAAAACTTTTTGTTATTTATTTATAAATGTCATTTTAATACCTAAATAGATTGAAACATCGGTCATTAAAGAATATAATAAATATTTTGTAGTAGTAATTTACCAAATAGATCGGTTATTAGCTAAAAAAGAAGTATTTAACAGCTATTTAGACTATGATTAGTGATAATACAAGCTATTGTAAATACTAAAAATAAGAAGTCCAAAAAGACCGGTAATAATAACAGTCGAATATCTTCGTTTTTAAACACGAATGAAATTCATTCACACGTACTAAAAAAAATATTTTTACTTGAATTTAGGAGGATTTACTATTGAATGATCATGAATATATTTGCTCAGGTTGTGGCGTAAAAGTGCAAACAGAAAATAATACTGAACTAGGGTATGTACCTAAATCAGCTCTAGAAAAAGAAATAATTATTTGTCAACGATGTTTTCGGTTAAAGCATTATAATGAAGTTCAAGATGTCTCATTAACTGACGATGATTTTTTAAAAATTTTAAATACATTGGGCAGTCGAGATGCGTTAATTGTAAAAGTTGTTGATATTTTTGATTTTAACGGAAGTTGGCTTCCAGGATTACATCGCTTTGTTGGTAAAAATAAAGTATTATTAGTTGGAAATAAAGTAGATTTGTTGCCTAAAGGCTTAAATCATAACAGGCTTATCAATTGGATGAAGCTGTCTTCAAAAGAATTAGGTTTAAAGCCCGAGGATGTATTTTTAATAAGTGCAGAAAATCGGACAGGTATTTTAGAATTAGCAGACGCTATTGAAAAACATCGAGGTCGTAAAGACGTTTATGTAGTAGGGTGTACAAATGTAGGTAAATCAACATTTATCAACAGCTTAATTAAAGAATTTGGTGGAGATGAAGGTCAGTTTATCACAACGTCTCACTTTCCAGGAACGACATTAGATATGATTGATATTCCGTTGGATGATGGAAGCTCATTATTTGATACACCTGGAATTATTAATCATCATCAAATGGCTCACTTTGTTACCAAAAAAGAATTAAGGGCGATCACTCCAAAAAAGCAAATTAAGCCAAAAGTATTTCAGCTAAACGAAGGTCAAACATTATTTTTTGGTGGACTAGCACGCCTAGATTATCTTTCTGGGGGTAGAAATGCGTTAATCTGTTACGTTTCTAATGAACTCAATATTCATCGAACAAAGCTAGAAAAAGCTGATGAATTATATGGAAATCATCTTGGGGACATGTTGCAACCACCAGGAAAAGAAGATCTGGAAAATTTCCCGCCCCTAGTGAGACATGAGTTTAAACTAACAGAGGATAAAACCGATATTGTCTTTTCTGGACTAGGTTGGGTAACGGTTGAGGAGAAAGGTCGAGTCGCTGCTTACGTACCAAAAGGGGTAACCGTTTCAGTAAGAACAGCACTTATTTAATCTGGATCAGATAAAAGGGGGAATGGGCGTGAATAAGCTTTTTGGACTTTTAGGTCATCGAATCGGTCATTCAATGTCACCGCTGATGCAGAATGATGCGTTTTATCAACTGGGATACCCTGGGCATTACCATGCCTTTGATGTAAGTAGTGATCAATTGAAAGATACTGTTGCAGCAATACGGGTATTGAATATTTCAGGATTTAATGTGACAATTCCTCATAAAGTAGCGATTATCGAATTTTTAGACGAAATCGATGAAGAAGCTAGGATTATTGGTGCGGTAAATACTGTCGCAAATATTGATGGTCGCCTGATTGGTTATAATACTGATGGCAGAGGTTATTTGAGCTCGTTATTAAAAGTAATAGAAAAGCCGTTAGCCCAAAGCCAAGTCTTAGTAATTGGAGCTGGTGGTGCTGCACGTGCAGTAGTAACAGCGATTATGAATAGTGGTGTTAGTAGAATGACAATTGCCAATCGTACAATAGAAAAAGCCGCCAGTATTAAAGAAAATTATCAACAATACAAACGAGGCAATATTAATATCCTCACTCTAAAAGAAGCGGAAGCTATAATTGGAACTTATGATATTATCATTAATACTACGTCGGTTGGGATGAGTCCAAATACTGATGAAATACCAATTGATCTAGAAAATATAAAAACAAGAGTAATTTTAAGTGATTTAATTTATAATCCTATCTGGACAAAATGGCTACGACTTGGAGAAGAAAAAGGCGCTATTATTCACAATGGCGTTGGGATGTTTGTGGAACAAGGTGCTTTAGCTTTTCAAAAGTGGACAGGCCAAGTACCGGACACTGAAAAGATGACACGAATTGTCATGAAAAAATTAGGAGGAATTTGATGTTAACCGGAAAACAAAAAAGATTTTTACGATCGGAAGCGAACCATCTTAATTCAATTTTTCAAGTTGGAAAGGGTGGCGTTAATGAAAACATGATAAAACAAATTGCCGAAGCACTTGAAGCTCGTGAACTGATTAAAGTTAGTATTTTACAAAATTGTGAAATTGAAAAAGGAGAAGTTGCTGAACAACTGTGTAATGAAATAAATGCTGAGTTAGTCCAAATGATTGGGAGAATAATCGTTCTTTACAAGGAGTCAACGGAAAATAAAAAGCTGCAGCTGCCAGACTGAAGTGATTGAGAATTTAGGCGTTGGAGCTAGCCACAATGGATAGGAGTGGGTCTTTTGCGTAAAATTGGTCTAATGGGTGGCGCATTTGACCCACCACACTATGGGCATTTGTTAATTGCTGAACAAGCACGGGAAGAATGTCAATTAGACGAGGTTTGGTTTATGCCCACAAAAATTCCACCTCATAAAACAAGCAGTAATCTCTGTAAAGATGAACAGAGAATTGAAATGGTGAAACGAGCAATTGAAACAAACGCTAACTACATGTTATCTTTAGTTGAATTTGAGCGGATAGGCCCGTCGTATACAATTGATACAATTAAGGTGCTTAAAAACAAATATCCTGAGATTGATTTTTATTTTATCATTGGTGGGGATATGATTGAGTACTTACCGAAATGGAAAGATATTGACGAGCTTTTAACGTTAATTGCTTTTATAGGTGTAAAACGCCCTGGACATAATTGTGCCTTTGTTTATAGTGATAAAGTTAAAATTATTAACGCCCCTCAGCTAGAGATCTCTTCAAGTGAGATTAGAGAACGGTTGCAGAAGGGACGTTCGATACGATATCTGCTTCCAGAGTCTGTAATTGAGTATATAAAGGAGCAGGGGATTTATGGACAAAGCTAAAGCGTTGGAAATCGTCAAAGAAACTCTCCCCACTAAGCGTTTTCAGCATACTTTAGGCGTTCTGGAAACAGCAATTAGTTTAGCAAAAAAATATGGTGGAGATATTAAAAAGGTAGAACTTGCAGCGATTTTTCATGATTATGCAAAATATCGTTCAATTGAGGAAATGAAATCAATTGTAAAAAATGAGGGCTTAGATCAAAAGTTGCTAAATTACGGAAAAGAGTTGCTTCATGCTCCTGTTGGAGCTTATTATCTAAGTATTGAAATAGGCATTTGGGATGAAGCTGTCTTAAATGGGATTCGCTATCATACAACAGGAAGAGTGAACATGACTTTGCTCGAAAAAATAATTTATATTGCCGATTATATTGAGCCCAACCGAAAATTTAAAGGTGTCGAAGAAGTACGCGAATTAGCAGCAAAAAATTTAGATCAGGCTCTAATCTTGGCAATTGGAAATACGATTAAATTTTTAGTAACTAAAAGACAGCTTGTGTTCCCAGATACACTAGCCGCATATAACGATCTACTATTAAAGGAGGAATTATAATTTATGCATGAAAATAAAATTCTTGAATTAGCTGTTAAAGCAGCTGATGATAAAAAAGCAGAAAATATGGTTGTTTTAAATATGAACGGTGTTTCTTTAATCTCAGATTACTTTCTTATTTGTCACGGAAATTCAGAAAAGCAGGTTCAATCAATTGCTACAGCAATAAAAAAATCAGCTCAAGAAAATGAGATAGAGTTAAAAAGGTTAGAAGGATTTGACCAAGGACGTTGGGTGCTTATTGACCTTGTTGATGTTGTTATTCATGTTTTCCATAAAGAGGAACGTCCGTATTACAATCTAGAAAAGCTTTGGGGAGACGCTCCGACAGTGGATATAGAAGGGGTTCTTGAATAATGGAACTAAAACCTGGAATGCTTGTTTCTTTGAATGTTGAACGAGAAACTAATTTCGGCTATTTTCTAACCAGTGAAAATGAAGATATTGATGATATTTTACTTCATAAACGTCAGGTGAAAGGTACTATAAAGATTGGTCAAGATCTTGAAGTATTTTTGTTTCATGACCACCAAGGTCGACTTTCTGCAACAATGGAAAAACCAATCATTTCATTAGGGGTAGGGGAATTTGCTTGGTTAAAAGTTGTTGCTGTTAATGAGAGGGATGGAGTTTTTCTTTATAACGGGATCGACCGTGACTTATTTTTATCAATGGATGACTTAGGAATTGATCGGGACTTATGGCCAAGAGTCGGTGAAAAGGTACCCGTTTCTTTAATTTTTGATAAAAAAGGACGATTGATGGGACGATTACTTCGAGGATCTCCAATTGAAGAGACAGCGGCTCATGCACCAAAGACGATTTTAAATGAAACTGTAACTGGAACGATTTATTCATTTGCAGAAAAAGGTGTTTTTGTTATGACTGAGGATGACTATGTCGCCTTCCTTCACTTTGACGAGACAAATGATGAATTGCACTTAGGAAAAGTAATAACAGGTCGGGTATCCTTTGTTCGTGATGATGGCAAACTAAATATCTCGATGCAGCCAAAAGCGTATGAGCGTCAGCAGGATGATGCAGAAGAAATTTATCAATTTTTACTAAAGCAAGAAGCAGGGATGCCTTATACAGATAAATCAGACCCGATTCTTATTAAACAAAAATTTGGAATGAGTAAAGGGTCTTTCAAACGAGCACTTGGTAAGCTTCTTAAAGAAGGAAAAGTACATCAAAAAGATGGTTGGACGTTTAAGAAGGAGTAGACCAAATGAATTACGAAAAGTTTGCTTATTTGTATGACGAGTTAATGTCAGACGCCCCTTATGAACAGTGGGTGTCTTTCGTTCTGAAGATTATCAAACAAACAGGGATAACTAACCATAAATTGTTAGATGTCGGCTGTGGTACTGGCAATGTCGCTATTCCATTGAGTGAGAGTGGAATAGACGTGACCGCAGTTGATTTATCCGATGAAATGTTAGTAGTTGCTAAGGAAAAAAGTGAAGCAAAAGGGGTGGATATCAAGTTTTTTCAACAAGATATGAAAGAGTTGGAAGGGCTTGGCGCTTTTGATATTGTTATCTCCCTTTGTGATTCTGTTAATTACTTAAGTAATCAGGATGAAGTAGCAACAACCTTCCAAAGAGTTTATGACCATTTGAAGAATAATGGGGTTTTTGTATTTGACGTTCACTCAATTTATAAAATCAATGAAATTTTTAATGATCATACATTCGCACATAGTGGTGAGGAAATTGCTTATATTTGGGAATGTTTTGCAGGAGAATGGGATCACAGTGTTGAGCATGAGCTGTCGTTTTTCATTAAAAATCGATTAGGTCTTTATGAGCGGTTTGATGAGTTACATAAGCAAAGAACGTACCCCATTAAATTTTATAAACAAGCTCTCGAGAGGGCGGGCTTTACAGTAGAACAAGTTACAGGTGATTTTGCATTTGATACACTAGCTGAAGACTCGCAACGTTGGTTTTTCGTTGCAAAAAAAGAGGCATAACTCAAAAAATATTGAGTAAGCCTCTTTTCAAATTGATATTTATTTTTTATAATGTAAGTAGTTGGTATGGAAAAGCCAAAGGCCAGACCAACATCCCCAGCCATGAGCTAGAACCTCACCCCAACTGTCCAACTTCAACTTAATTATCGAAATTGTTCTTTAACCTTTTCTAAATCTTCATCGTATTTTGCATGTGTCCGTTGAAATAACAGATCAAACATATCACCAATTTCTTCGTTTAAAATTTTGAGTCCTTCTCCTGTTACACCTCCTGGCACTGAAACCCGTTCTTGCAAAGTGGCTAGTGTAAAGATCTCCTTTTCAAGCAACTTACCAAAACCAATCATCATTTGACTAGCTAATTGTGTTGCTTCTTCTTTAGTAATATCTGTTTGCCGTACGGCAGAATCAATAAAATCTTGCAATAAATAACTAAAAAAGGCAGGTCCACAACTGGCAATATCTGAAGAGACGCGAGTGATTTTTTCATCGATTATAACTGGTGTTGAAATATGACTCATCAAGCTAATGATAGTTTCTTTATCGATATTAGAACAAGTAGGTCCATAAGTAACTAATGAGGTTCCTGTTAGAGCGCGATTTGTGATGCTTGGTATGACGCGAGCAACTTTACAATGAACGAGTGTTTGTAGTTGTTGTATTGAAATGGGACTAGTTATTGAAATGACGATTTGATTTTCCGTTAACAAAGGTTGTAAATTTTTTAATAATGGTTGAAATTGCAAAGGTTTTACACATATGAATAATATATCTGCTACTTTAGCGATATCTTCACAAGACTCGGCGACTTGCAGTCCTGGAAATTTCTCCTTAAAAGTATACGCCTTCTCAATTGTTCGATTTGTAAGAATAAGTTGAGATGAGGTAACAGCGTTTGATTCAATGAACGCTTCAATTAAAATACTCCCCATACTACCTGTTCCAATTATGCCGATTTTCATGTGGTCCCCCTCTTTCACAAGCATACTTACCCTTAAGTGTATGAAGAGGATATGGTGTTTATGACTAAAGTTGGAAAGTTAGAAAAGTGGAAAGTTGGAAAGTTGGAAAAAAAAGCAAAGAAAAGCAAAGTTAAACCAACTGCTTAAAAAAGCCTTTGATCTCCCTCCTTTCCAACTTCACTTATTAACAAACTCCTTTACCATTTTATCTGTAACAGTTTTTCGCAACGGAAATCCAAATGATTTACTTAATTGATTAATTTTTTCTGTAATATTATTAACGTCCATTAACGAAAATTTTTTTCCTTGTGCTGCTTCTCCGATTACTGCAGCTATTTTTTGTTCCCGTTGCATATCTAATTCTCGATATTTTTTTTCAGCATCAATAAATCTATTGATTTGAGTTTTAATTTGTAGATGTACACTCATTGTTATTATTTCTCCTTTTCAAAAAAAATTTAGGGGGTTTTTCAAGATGAATAAATTAAAGCGAAATACCGTTTTTTTAATAGTGGTTGGTGCGATTGTCTTAGTTTTCAGTGTAAACTTTATTAAAAATTTTAACAACAGTGGAGTTCCAGAAGATGATTTTCAGTTTTTTTTGGAAACGGAGCAAGTTCCAGAAATTGAAATAGAAGAGAAGGTAGTAGTAGAGAACGTAGTTGTTGATCTAAAAGGTGCTGTTAATGACCCTGGAGTATATGTTATGGAACAAGGTAAGCGAATTGTTGATGTGATTGAACGGGCAAATGGCTTTTTAAAAGAAGCAAACAAGGATGTCATTAATTTAGCACTCTTATTAGAGGATGAAATGGTAATTTTTGTTCCGCTTCATGGAGAAGAAGCAGAGGTGACAGAGCAATTTACAATTTCGTCTAGTAAAGATAACGGAAAAGTTAATATTAATAGAGCAACAGCAGAACAATTGGAAAAGATACCCGGTATAGGCCCGGCGAAAGCTGCTGCAATTATTGCCTCTCGTGAAGAGCAAGGAACGTTTAAAAGTGCTGAAGAAATCGTCCGAGTTTCAGGGATTGGTCAAAAATCTTTAGAAGCAATGTTAGAGTTTATTGAAGTGAAGTGAATTTTCTGAAAAATGTTGACAATTCTTATCAGAAAACAGTATAATCACTTCAAGAATTTAAGGAGGGTATAAAAATGACTGAAAGAAATTGGAGTTTAGAAACAATTGCCGTACATGGTGGACAAGAAGCAGACAGTAATACTTTAGCGAGAGCGGTACCTATTTATCAAACGACATCCTATGTTTTTAAAGATACAGATCATGCTGCAAATCTATTTTCGTTAGCAGAACCTGGAAATATTTATACAAGAATTATGAATCCAACTACAGATGTATTTGAAAAAAGGATGGCAGAATTAGAAGGTGGTGTAGCTGCTTTAGCAACAGCAAGTGGTTCATCGGCAATAACATTAGCAATTTTAAATATTTGTGAAAGTGGTGATGAGATTGTCTCATCAAGCTCTTTATATGGAGGCACATACAATCTATTTGCACATACTTTAAGAAAGCTAGGAATTAAAGTTCATTTTGTTGATGGGACTAATCCAGAAAATTATCGCAAAGCGATTACAGATAAAACAAAGCTACTTTATGGCGAAGTCATTGGTAATCCTGGAGGCGATGTTCTTGATTTAAATGCGGTTTCTACTATTGCTCATGAAAATGAAATTCCTTTAATCGTCGATGCTACTTTTACTACACCAGCTTTATGCCGTCCGATCGAACACGGAGCAGATATCGTCGTTCATTCAGCAACTAAATTTATTGGTGGTCATGGCACGTCAATTGGTGGCGTTATTGTTGACGGTGGAAACTTTGATTGGAGCAACGGGAAGTTTCCTGGTCTTTCTGAGCCAGATCCAAGCTACCATGGCATTGTTTATTCCGAAGCCCTTGGTAACATAGCTTATATTATTAAAGCTCGTGTACAGTTATTACGGGATTTAGGGCCAGCGATTGCACCTTTAAACTCGTTTCTACTACTGCAAGGCTTGGAAACATTGCATTTACGAATGGAGCGCCATTGTGAAAACGCCTTAAAAGTAGCCAATTACTTAAGAGATAACTCGCTAGTAGACTGGGTGAGCTATCCTGGACTTGAAAATCATTCTAGTTATTCATTAGCAGCGCAGTACTTACCTAAAGGAAAAGGAGCAATTTTAACGTTTGGGGTTAAAGGCGGAATTGAAGAGGGAAAAAAATTCATTAATTCACTTGAATTATTTTCGCATGTTGCTAATGTAGGTGATGCCAAATCGTTGGTGATCCATCCAGCAAGTACAACGCATCTACAACTAAGTCTAGAAGAACAGAAGGCAGCAGGAGTAACCCCAGAATTAATTCGTCTATCAATTGGAATTGAAAATGCTAACGATATTATTGCGGACCTAGAACAAGCACTTAAAAAAAGTCAAAACTAAGTCAGAAAAGCGCAAGCGCCCTGATCAGCTGCGAGTATGTTGAAATTTTCGCGGGTTGTGGTGCTGGTGTGATAATGGTTTCCGCTTTGTGAAGATAGCAAAGCGGAAATTTTTGTTGACGAAATAGTGATAGTTTTACTAAACTTAAGAAATAGGAAAGACAAGTTCTTGGAGGTTTTTTATGACACGCATTTCTTGGAATCAATACTATATGGCTCAATGCCATTTATTAGCATTAAGAAGCACATGTACGCGCCTAATGGTTGGGGCGACAATTGTCCGTGATAAGCGAATTATTGCTGCTGGTTATAACGGCTCTATTTCTGGTGGAGAACATTGCATTGATGATGGTTGTTATGTTGAAGACAATCACTGTATCCGAACCATTCATGCCGAGATCAATGCTTTATTACAATGTGCTAAATTTGGTGTGCCAACAGCAGGAGCAGAAATTTATGTAACTCATTTCCCTTGCTTAAATTGTACAAAGTCAATTATTCAAAGCGGCATTAAAAAAGTTTATTATGATAAAGATTATAAAAATCATCCCTATGCTTTAAAATTATTTAAAGAAGCAAATGTCCATGTAGAACAGGTTGAACTTGAGGAAATGATCTTAGATACTAAAACAACTGAAAAAATAACTTTTACGGCTTCATTACTTGCTAAGCTTGAGGAATCGGGTGTTAGCGACGAGGAAATAAAAAAATTAACAGGCGAAGCGAATAAACTTTATAAATCAAACAGCTAGGTACAGTAAAAAAAAGTTAAAAGTTAAAAAGTTAAAAGTTAAAAAGTTAAAAAGTTAGAAAGTTAGAAAGTTAGAAAGCTGGGAATGAAAAACAAACAAGAAAAACTAAATATAAATTACAAAGAGAGTTCGTCCTATCTTCGCTAGAACATCGGAGAAAAGGATGGAGTCTCAGCTTCACTTAGAAATTTTTTGAACCGTCTTTCCAACTTTATACTTTCCCCTTGCCCTCTTTCCCCTTTCAAACTAACTTCACAGTAAAAGAAAATATTGTATATATCTATTATTTTCTTGAACAAACTCTATTAGGAGGTTAGCGATGTTCGGTAAATTTTACGTTATCGTTGTAGCTGCTCTTTCAAGCATTATTTTGCGGATTGGGGGCTTACACAGTGTTTCTTTCTTCTTTGTGGTAGCCCTAATTTATCTTTTGTATAAGCATAAGTCGAATTATCTATTGCTTAGCATCTGTTTACTTACCTTTGTATTTCTCTATTTTAACCCCTACTATTTCAAGCCCCCGCCCATGGTACCGACAAGTAACACGATAACTGGCACGATTCACTCTCTTCCAAAACAAGCAGGAAATAAAACCTCCTTTGAATTTAAAACAATAGAAAATAATAAAGTTCTAGTTAATTCTTTTGCTAAAACTGAGCAAGAAAAAGAAGAACTTGAGAAATTAATTTATGGGATGCGCTGCTCTTTACAAGGGCAGTTTAGTGTTCCGCCTGAACCAAGAAATTTTTACGCTTTTGACTATAAAAATTACTTAGCCTCACGCAATATCCACTTTCTTTATACCCTCAGCAGTTTTCAAGTGACAAACTGTCATAAAACAACCTTATCAGCTTACCAGCTTTTACAAACGTACCGGCAAGCAGGTATAAAGCATCTTAGTGAAAATATTCCAAAAGAAAGCAAGGGGGTAATTATTGCGCTAGTTTTTGGTGATCGCGGCGAGATGCAACATGAGATACTCGAAGCTTATCAAAGGTTAGGAATTATCCACTTACTAGCTGTTTCTGGCTTGCATGTTGGCCTTATCAGTGCAACTCTCTATTTTTTGCTAATCCGAATCGGAGTTACAAAAGAAAGGAGTCTTGATTTACTATTAATAATCTTACCTATCTATGCCATTTTAGCAGGGGCAGCACCTTCTGTTTTAAGGGCAACCGCCATGTGTATCGCAGTCCTCTTATCACTAAAAGCTAGTTTGAAATTAAATCCGCTAGATGGGATAAGCTGTGTTTGTTTATTATTACTTTTTATAAATCCTGCTTACGTCCTCCACTTAGGATTTCAATTGTCTTTTCTCGTTTCCTTCTCACTAATTATCTCAGCCAAAACAATTCTACGACGCTATACAAGCTTTCCAATCCAACTATTGGCTGTTACGACATTAGCACAATGTATCTCGTTTCCGATTATTGTTTATCATTTTTACGAAATATCATTATGGAGCATCCCGTTAAATTTACTTTACATTCCTTTTATCACATTCTTTGTTTTACCATTTTCATTTGTAATTATGATTAGCTCATTGTTTTCAGGACCACTAATTGAGCCAGTTTTATTGTTGTATAATTTTGCGATTAGTGTGGCACACAATGGTCTAAGCTTTGTCCTTGATTTTAACTATTCTACATTAAAGTTTGGCAAACCGCCTCTCTTCATTATTGTTTTTTATTACCTGACGATTGCTGTTAATTTGTATGTGTGGGAGAAGTCTGACTCATTAAATCAATTTCTAAAAAGTAGTACTCCATTCTTTTTTGTTGTTTTACTCCATTGGCATTTGCCATATTTAATCAACGAGGGTGAAATTACAATGATTGATGTAGGTCAAGGTGACAGTATTTATATTGAGCTTCCAAGGAGAAAAGCAATTTATTTAATTGATACTGGGGGTGTAGTTGATTTCGGAATAAAACAAGAGTGGTCACAGCGAAGTAAGTCTTTTGACGTTGGTGAGGATGTCTTACTTGCCTTTTTAAAAGCAAAAGGAGTTAGAAAAGTAGACAAATTAATTTTAACCCACGGTCACTATGACCACATCGCGGGCGCCAAAGCGTTATTAGGTGTAGTACCTGTCCAAACCATTCTGTACGGAGTGGGCGCGGTGGAAGGTTCTTTTGAAAGAGAATTATTACAGAGTTATTATCATCAAGGTACAAAAATTAAATTTGTTCAAAATGGTGATTTTTGGAAGTTGGGAAATTATAAATTTGCAATTTTATCTCCATTGGGAAATGAAGAGTCCCTAAATAATCGATCGATTGTTATTTACACGAAAATTGGAGGCTTATATTGGTTGTTCACAGGCGATTTAGAACAAGAGGGGGAAAGGCAGTTACTTGCAAATTATCATAATTTAAACGTCGACGTATTAAAGGTTGGACACCATGGTAGCAATACGTCTACAACAGACGTGCTGTTAGATGTAATAAAGCCTCAATATGCGTTAATTCCGGTTGGGAAAAGTAATTTCTATGGGCATCCTCATTCAGAAGTATTAAGTCGCTTAAATGACCGTCAGATCACAATTTTACGAACCGATCAGCATGGTTCAATTCGCTACCGGTTTGATCATACAGGAGGGGAGTTTCAATGGCTAATTCAATGAGTCAGGGTATTAAAAAAGGACCATTACAGTTAAGTAAGTCCCTTTTTTAAGAAATATTTACATAAATAAGTCAATAATTACTGCCGTAGCAAAAATTATTGTAAGAAAGCCGAACGATACTACAAAGCCAATTGCAGAGTCAATAGCATCATTCCGATTGCTTTGGACCTCATCTTCAAATTGATTCATCTAGACATCCCTCCTAATACAATTTAAGTATAAGCCAAAAAAATAAAAAAATCTACAAAGAAACATTTTCCACGGTGGTTACAAAAGAAACTATTTTGTGAAATGTTGTCACCTATAGATTACGGTAGCATAGGATATGATAACTAATACAAACAAGAGAAAAACACTGATTATCGTCACCATAAGGATTTCCTAGGCCCTTGTGTTGATGTTTTTCATAAATGGAGGGATTAACATTTCTGTTGATCCTTCTTTTTCACTTGTCAAAGATACTCCAAACGTCTACAGTAATAGTAAATGTACTAAATAGGACGTTCAAAAAGATCACTAATACAAGTTTCCGAAACTGATTATCCTTACTTTTTGAACTGTCCCTTTAAAGAAAGGGTACCAAAAACAATGAGCTTTTTACAAGTACAAAAAAATATAAAAAAAGGTAATTTTGCATCTATCTATTTGTTATACGGAACAGAAACTTTCTTAATTGAAGAAATAATACATACCCTCATAAATGAAGTTTTAACAAAAGATGAGATAGATTTTAATTTATCAAGTTTTGAACTTAAGGAAACAGCTATTTCAGTTGCTATTGAAGAAGCATCGACAATTCCTTTCATGGGCAAATATCGGGTTGTGATTGTGAAGGATCCGCAATTTTTAACAGGTAAAGATCAAACAAAAGTAGAACATGATTTAAAAGATTTGGAAAACTATCTCAGCAATCCTGCTCCAGAAACGATTTTTATTATTGTTGCACCGTATGAAAAATTAGATGAGCGAAAAAAAATTGTTAAACTATTGAAAAAAGAAGCGGAAGTTTTAGAAGCACGTCCTTTTAAGGAACAGGAAATGGACAAATGGATTGATGCCCGAGTAATTCCGTACGAAGTCAAAATCACCAAACCAGCAAAGGAAAAAATAATTCAGTTACTTGGATTTCGGTTAGTGATGATTGCAGGAGAAATCGAGAAATTGGCTCTGTATGCTGGCAAAGGCGGGGTAATTGATGAGACGATTGTCGGAAAATTAGTTTCTAAAACAATTGAACAAGATATATTTAGCTTTGTCGATCATGTTGTGCATCGCCGAAAAACAGCGGCATTACAAGAGTTTTACGACTTATTAAAACAAAAAGAAGAGCCAATAAAGATTTTGGTGCTACTAGCGAGACAGTTTCGAATTATTTATCAAGTGAAGGAGCTATCCAAACGAGGTTATTCACAGCAAAAAATTGCTGGTACATTAAAAATACATCCCTATGTCGTGAAGTTAGCTAGCCAACAAGGAAATTTATTTACTGAAAAACAGTTATTGGGATTTATTGATGAACTAGCAGAAGCAGATTTTAATATTAAAACGGGAAAAGTTGAAAAACAGCTTGCTTTAGAGTTATTTATTATTAAAGTTTTAAGTGGAGTATAAAATAGTTGGAAAGTTGGAAAGGGAAAGCTAAAAGTCAAAAGCTAAAACCAAAAGTTCTTAAATATTTTTACAATCCTAACCAACTAACCGCTAATTAACTAACCAACTAGTTACCGTTTAAACGGATAAAAAGGCTACTGCTGTCAGGCACTTCGATGAAGTGATTGACAGCAGTAGCCCTTTTTTCATTTAATTATAGTTATTATGCTGAAATCTCGTTTAATTTTTTCGCTAGGCGAGATTTTTGACGAGATGCCGCGTTTTTATGAATTAAACCCTTTGATGCAGCTTTATCAAGCTTTTTGGTTGCAACCAAGAAGGCTTTTTTAGCTCCTTCAACTTCCTTGCTCTCTAGAGTAGCTTCGAAAGATTTGATAGCAGTACGAAGTGCAGATTTAATTGAAATATTTTGGACACGACGCTTTTCACTTGTTTTTACGCGTTTGATAGCTGATTTAATATTTGGCATTACATTCACCTCCTTGATGCAACCGATTAATTGCGAATATATAAATACATAAAGTACATAAGTACAACACACTGCATTGTACCAAAGCTACTGGGCAATTGCAATAGTAGAATGAAAAAGTAGAATGAAAAAGTAGAATGAGGGAATTACTACGAGGAAGAGTTTGTATGAATATACAATTAAAGAGGTGTTCAACATGGCAAAGGAAATTAACTTAGAACAATATAATGTCCGTACTGATTTAGCACTTGAAGCACACGAGCTAGTAAAAGAAAAAGAAGCAACAAAAGCACCGGAACAAAGACAATCGATAAATGGAGTTATTGTTAAAGAGCGAGACGAAGAAGGGGTGCATATCACAACGGTTGAGATTGCTAAGGAAGGTGCAGAACAATTAGGCAAAAAAGCTGGCAGTTATATAACCTTTGAAATTCAAGGAATTCGCAATCAGGACAGTGAACTCCAGGAAAAGGTTGAGCGGGTGTTTGCTAAAGAATTTAATCAATTTCTAAAACAGTTAGGAATTAACAAAGATGCTAGCTGTTTAGTCGTTGGGTTAGGAAACTGGAATGTAACTCCCGATGCGTTAGGACCAATTACTGTTGAAAACTTATTAATTACTAAGCATTTATTTGAGTTACAGCCAGAGCAAGTATCTGATGGATTTCGGCCAGTAAGTGCGATTACTCCGGGTGTTATGGGGCTTACAGGAATTGAAACGAGCGATATTATAAAAGGTGTTATTGAAAAAACAAAACCAGATTTTGTTATTGCTATTGATGCGCTTGCTTCGAGATCAATTGAAAGAGTCAATACAACGATTCAGGTGTCTGACTCTGGAATTCATCCTGGATCAGGTGTAGGTAATAAGCGTAAAGAATTAAGTAAGGAGACATTAGGGATTCCTGTCATTGCTATTGGTATTCCCACTGTCGTCGATGCAGTTTCTATTACGAGTGATACCATTGACTATGTGCTAAAACATTTCGGTAGAGAAATGCGGGAAGGCCATAAACCTTCCAAGTCCCTAACTCCTGCCGGCATGACATTTGGTGAAAAAAGGGAACTTACAGATGAGGATATTCCTGAACTAGAAACACGAAGAAACATCCTTGGAATGGTTGGTGGTTTAGAAGAGGATGAAAAACGACAACTAATTCAAGAAGTATTGGCACCGTTAGGACATAATTTAATGGTTACCCCAAAAGAGGTTGATGTTTTTATTGAAGATATGGCAAATGTCTTAGCAATGGGTTTAAATGCAGCTCTGCATAGCGATATCGACCAAGATAATGCCGGCATGTATACACACTAATTTTTAAGTGAAGTTAGAAGGTTGGAAAGCTTTCCAACCTTCTAGTTCTACTTTTTCAAGCTCATTCATATAGATAGTTTAGACGAGCTTGAAGGAGTGAAATTATGTCTTCGCGAAAATTTAAAAGTTTAACGGTCTCGTTAAATGGGACAAGTTTTAGAAGGATTGTAATTGTAGTGATCGTGGGTATTATTGCCTTGTTTATCATTACGGGGATGCTTACGGCATTTGAACCAGGTTATGGGCCATCATCGTCAACAGTGCACGCATGGAGTTCCTATGTATCGAGCGATGCCTTAGTGTACATGATGGGTACTGAAAACCCATATTTTACTCAAGCATTACCGGAAGAAAGCTACTCACCTAATTTTTCGAATTTACTGTTTGAATTAGCAACAAGCATAAACCCTGATGATCCGAGAAGTTTGTTAGGGAGAGAATTACCTGGCTTTGCTTTATTCGACGGGAAAATAATTGTCGCGGGTGAAGGAACTGACTATACAAATATGCCAATAGAAAGTGCTCCACCGATGGAAGTAATGATGGCAGAGCGGGAAGCATCAAAGGAAAGCTTGGAAAAATTAAACGAATCAGATCAAGCTCCACCCCAAACACCGGCGAAAGAGAAAAGTATTCATATTATTCATTCACATAATAGGGAATCTTTTTTACCTGAATTAAAAAATACTGACGTAGCATTTCATCAATCTGTTAACATCACTCTTGTTGGTGAACGTCTTGGCCAAGAACTAGAAAAGCGTGGCATTGGAGTCGATGTTGATAAAAGTGATTTTGGAGCAAAGCTTAGTGAGCGTGGCTGGGTGTATGGACAGTCATATGATGTTTCGAGGGAAAAAGTTAAAGAAGCAATGAGTACAAATGAAGATTTAGAGTTTTACTTTGATTTACATCGAGATGGACAGCCGAGAAATATAACGACTGTAACGATAAATGGGATTGAGTATGCTAAAACGATGTTTGTTATAGGAGAAAATCATCCAAATTATGAAAAAAATCTACAATTAGCGACGAAACTTCACGATATGTTAGATAAAAAGTATCCAGGTTTAAGTCGTGGCGTTATTCAAAAGGGTGGGGCCGGCTCTAACGGGCGCTATAACCAAGATTTATCAGCTAATTCAATATTAATAGAATTTGGTGGTGTCGAAAATACTCTTGAGGAAGCATATCGTTCTACAGCAGTTTTTGCTGAGGTGTTTAGTGAATTTTATTTCAATGCCAAAGCCAAAAAAGTAAATAAGTAGGGGTATTAGTAGTTAGTCGGTTAAGGAAAGATAGAACCAAAGTGGAAAGTAAAAAGTTGGGAAGTTGGAAAAGAAAAGAAAAAAAATAAAAGTCAAAAGAAAATTCTATTGCGCTTAAATCTTTTGTCTTACATTTCCAACTGCACTTAATTCTTTGGATTTTCCTAACCAACTTTTCTAAGGGGGTGTGAACGGATGACGAAATTTTTATTAAAATGCTTTTTTATTACGACCGTTTTATTTCTTGGAGTGCTTGTGGGTATTCAAATTGCAAGTAATAACTTGGTAAATATGACTAACGATAGCAGCTATTCAACATCTAAACTAGTCGAACCGAGTATAGGTGTTGAATTAAAGTCCGTTAACATAGATAATTTAGAAAGCAATTCCAAATTAACTAGTCATGATTTAAAGGGAAAGCAAGAAAAGCTTGAACAAATAGAAACTTTTAATCTTTTTTCACAAGTAGGCATGAAACTATCGGACGCATTAGACAAGTTATTTTCAGGTTTATTTGAGAAATTAACAAGTACAATTGGAAATGCATTGATGTAAAAGGCTGCTAAATGCAGTCTTTTTGCATTTTTAAATAGTATTAGTGGTATTTATCGTTCTAAATTTCAGATGAAACATTGCCGTTGTAACAAGAAGTTGTTATAATCTATGCTAGTGCGTGTTGGAATGATATCTAGCCATAGGCAGATGTTTTTTGCTTTTATAATTGTCTAGCCCCAGGCGCCTTGTGCTTTTCTTATGTAGGAGTGATGAATTAATGAATAAAGAAGAACGATTAATACGCCGATCAAAAATACGTAATTTTTCAATTATTGCCCATATAGACCATGGGAAATCAACGCTGGCTGACCGTATTTTAGAAAAGACGGGTGCGTTATCGCAGCGTGAGATGAAAGATCAAATGCTTGATGCCATGGATTTAGAGAGAGAACGAGGAATTACGATTAAATTAAATGCAGTTCAGCTTACGTATAAAGCAAAAGATGGAGAAGAATACATCCTTCATTTAATTGACACCCCAGGTCACGTTGACTTTACGTACGAAGTTTCCCGAAGCTTAGCAGCTTGTGAAGGAGCTTTATTAATTGTTGATGCAGCACAAGGGATTGAAGCACAAACCCTTGCAAATGTATATTTAGCTCTTGATAATGAACTTGAAATCTTAACAGTTATTAATAAAATTGATTTACCGAGTGCAGAACCAGAGCGTGTCAAAAAAGAGGTAGAGGATATTATTGGTTTAGATACATCAGATGCTGTATTGGCATCGGCAAAAAATGGAATTGGTATTGAAGAAATTTTAGAACAAATAGTCGCGAAAGTGCCTGCTCCAACTGGTGACCCCGAAGGGCCATTAAAGGCACTTATATTTGATTCGTTATATGACCCATATCGAGGTGTGATTGTTTACGTTCGAATTGTTGAAGGTACAATTCGTCCTGGACAAAAAATTCGGATGATGGCAAAGGGTGCTGAATTTGAAGTGATTGAGGCTGGAGTATTTACACCGAAACCAGTCAAGCGTGATGAGCTTACAGTCGGTGATGTAGGATTTCTGACAGCTTCGATAAAAACTGTTGGCGATACTCAAGTGGGTGACACAATTACAAGTGTCGAAAACCCAGCTAGTGAGGCGTTGGCAGGATATCGTAAAATGAATCCAATGGTATTTTGTGGCTTATATCCATTAGACACAAATGATTACAATGATCTAAGAGATGCACTTGAAAAACTTGAGTTAAATGATGCGGCCTTGCAATATGAGCCAGAAACTTCCCAAGCACTTGGTTTTGGTTTTCGTTGTGGATTTTTAGGGCTTTTGCATATGGAAATTGTTCAAGAACGGGTTGAAAGAGAATTTAATATTGATATAATTACGACTGCACCTAGCGTTATTTACAGTGTGACGTTAACAAATGGTGAGAAAATGAGAATTGATAATCCTTCCAAAATGCCTGATCAACAGCAGACGGAATTTATTGAAGAACCCTTTGTTAAAGCGACGATTATGGTACCCAATGATTATGTAGGTGCCGTTATGGAAATTTGTCAAAGGAAACGTGGGAATTATCTTGATATGAAATATTTTGATGCAAATCGTGTCACATTAATGTATGACATACCGTTATCAGAAATTGTCTATGATTTTTTTGATCAATTGAAATCAAGTACAAAAGGTTATGCATCTTTCGACTATGAACTGATTGGTTATAGACAATCAAATCTTGTCAAAATGGATATTTTATTAAACAATGAAAAAGTAGATGCCTTATCTATCATTGTGCATCGTGATTCTTCTTATGAGCGCGGGAAAATAATTGTAGAAAAGCTAAAGGAATTAATTCCTCGTCAACAATTTGAAGTTCCAATTCAAGCGAGTATTGGTCAAAAAATTGTAGCAAGATCGACAATTAAAGCGATTCGTAAAAACGTATTAGCAAAGTGTTATGGTGGCGATATTTCACGTAAACGAAAGCTTCTTGATAAACAAAAACAAGGAAAAAAACGGATGAAAAGCGTCGGAAATGTTGAAGTGCCACAAGAAGCCTTTATGGCTGTACTTCGAATGGACGATTCTAAGTAAATTTGCAAGAAACCGTAGAAAACTTCCTTCTGCGGTTTTTCCTATGATATGAAGGAGGATGATTTTGTGTCCCCACCAAAAGCAGTTTATGTTCATATACCTTTTTGTGAGCAAATTTGTCATTATTGCGATTTTAATAAAGTTTTTTTAAAGGGACAGCCTGTTAATGATTATCTTAAGGCGGCTGAAGTAGAAATGGAGGCAACTGTTGCTCAGTTCCCATTCGAGAAAATTTCTACAATCTATATCGGAGGTGGAACACCGAGTGCCTTGTCAGCTAGTCAATTGGAAAAACTTTTACAATCGGTTAATAATCATTTTTCACCTGACAATAGCGTTGAGTTTGCGATAGAGGTGAACCCTGGAAATATTTCAAAGGAAAAGCTTGAGGTTATCAAAGCCTCAGGGGTTAACCGATTGAGCATTGGTGTACAAGCCTTTCAAGATGACTTACTAAAAGCGATTGGCAGAACTCACGGGGAGAAGGATATTTATGAAACAATCTCTCTTGTGAGAAAATTTGGATTTGAAAATATTTCAATTGATTTAATGTTTGGACTCCCCAATCAAACAGTTGCGATGTTTAAGGAAACTCTCAAAAAGGCTATTGAGCTTGAAGTTCCACATTTTTCAGCGTATTCATTAAAAGTTGAACAAAAAACAGTGTTTTATCAATTGCAACGAAAAGGAAACTTATCATTACCAACTGAAGATGATGAAGTAGCGATGTATGATCTGTTAATAGATCGCTTAACAAATCAGGGGTACAACCATTATGAAATAAGTAATTTTGGAAAACGAGGATATGAAAGTAAACATAATCTAACATATTGGAATAATCAAGAATATTACGGTATTGGTGCTGGTGCGCATGGATACGTGGCTGGTAATCGTTATGCAAATGTTGGTCCGATTAAAAAATATCTTTCGCTTATCGAAACTAATCAACGTTCTGTCATTGAAAACCATCTAGTAACAGAAGAAGAAAAAATTGAAGAAGAGATGTTTTTAGGACTAAGAAAGCTTGAAGGTGTTTCAATTACTGATTTCATAAAAAAGTTTGGTAAATCTCCTTTTGACCTTTTTGGTAAAGAAATTACGACTTTGATTGACCAAGGTTTATTAGAAATTATCGACGGAAGGATACGTTTAACGAGAAGAGGGCTTTTTGTTGGTAACGAAGTGTTTGAAAAATTCTTAATTTCTTAGTGCTATAACGTTGACAAATCAGCTAGATATTTGGTAATTTATTAATAGGATTTAGCACTCGCTCATCTAGAGTGCTAACAGAGGTGATAAATTATGTTAACGGAGCGTCAATTATTAATATTAAAAGCTATTGTTGATGATTACATTCGTTCAGCGGAACCCGTCGGATCCAGAAGTGTTTCCAAGCGGGAAGATATTTCTTATAGTCCTGCAACGATTCGTAACGAAATGGCCGATTTAGAAGAACTTGGTTATTTAGAAAAGCCGCATAGTTCTGCTGGAAGAATTCCATCCCAAAAAGGTTATCGATATTATGTTGATCACCTATTATCACCAGGAGCATTACAAAAATCTGAGATTGTTGACATTAAAGCTTTATTGGCCCAAAAAATTCACGAAGTTGAACAAGTGATTGAAGAGTCAGCGCAAATTTTATCAAACTTAACAAGCTACACCTCTATCGTTTTAGGACCGGAAATTTTCGAAGCGAAATTACAACACCTACAGATCATACCGATTTCTGGAGATTCAGGTGTAGCAATTATCGTCACGAATACTGGGCATGTTGAAAAACAAGCAGTAACGATTCCAAAGGGGATGGAACTGTCAGATATTGAAATGATGGTAAATATCTTAAATGATCGTCTAAGAGGAGTGTCGATGCTTGAGTTAAGAGGTAAGATTTATTCTGAAGTTGGTGATGTTCTAAAAATGCATATAAGTAATTACAAAGATATGATGCAAATGATGGAGCAGACACTTAAACAAGAGAAAAATGATAAAATCTTTTTTGGTGGAAAGACAAATATCTTTACGCAGCCTGAATTTAGAGATGTAGAAAAAGTACGACAATTATTAGAAATGTTTGAAGAAAAACAACTGGTTCACAAATTATTTCGTTCAGATAGCTCTGGAATAACTGTTAAAATCGGAGCAGAAAATAATTTTCAAGCAATCGATCATTGTAGTGTTATTACAGCTACTTATACGGTGGACGGCAAGCATTTAGGTACAATCGGTATTCTCGGACCGACTAGAATGGAGTACCGTCATGTGATCGGAGTATTAGACTATCTTTCTAAAGGAATGACAAATACTTTAACAAAATTGTATCAAAGAAATAAGTAATGGAAATATTGACAAGTAATGTAAAAATGTAAAACCGCTCAATTTTGAATTGAAATACCAGGGGTATAGCTTTTAAAACAAGGATGATAATGAATTTCATTCGATTAATAATAAAATAGTATTATATTAGGGAGGTGAAATAGTTGGATCAAACAAAACAAGAATTAAAAGAAGAAAGAATTGAAGTTGAAGATGAATTACTTGTAGAAGAAGTAGAAGAAGAATTAGAAGAAGTAATCTTAACAGAAGAACAAGTGAAAATTGAAGCTCTTGAGACAGAGATGAAAGAGTTAAAGGATCGTCTCGTTAGGATTCAAGCTGATTATGATAATTTTCGTCGCAGAACGAAACAAGAAAAGGAAGCTGCGGCTAAATATAAAGCGCAAAGCCTAATCGAAGAAATCATTCCAGCCGTTGATAATTTTGACCGTGCACTAGGAGTTAAGGCCGAAAGTGAAGAAGCAAAAGCAATACTTCAAGGGATGGACATGGTTTATCGTCAACTAGCGGATGCGTTAAAAAATGAAGGTTTAGAAATAATTGAATCTGTTGGTCAAAGCTTTGACCCTCACTTTCATCAAGCAGTGACACAAGTTGAAACAGATGAATTTGAATCTAATCAAGTTGTAGAAGAACTGCAAAAAGGTTATAAGCTTAGAGATCGAGTGTTAAGGCCTGCAATGGTAAAAGTCAATCAGTAATTGAAATGAGTAATGAGTGTTCAAAAGGAGGATTACCTGACTTTTGAAGATCCTAGGCAATTACATATAATAAATTAGGAGGAATAAATAATGAGTAAAGTAATCGGTATTGATTTAGGAACAACAAATTCTTGTGTAGCAGTAATGGAGGGTGGGGAAGCAGTAGTTATTCCTAACCCTGAAGGCAATAGAACAACACCATCTGTCGTAGCTTTTAAAAATGGCGAGCGTCTAGTAGGAGAAGTAGCGAAGCGTCAAGCAATTACAAACCCGAACACAATTCAATCAATAAAACGATTTATGGGTGAAGATCACAAAGTTGATGTCGATGGAAAGAGCTATACGCCTCAAGAAATTTCAGCGATTATTTTGCAAAAATTAAAAGAAGATGCAGAGGCTTATTTAGGGGAAAAAGTTACAAAAGCTGTCATTACAGTTCCAGCATATTT
The DNA here is from genome assembly GCA_031761875.1 of Bacillaceae bacterium IKA-2. Taxonomy (GTDB): domain Bacteria; phylum Bacillota; class Bacilli; order Bacillales; family Anaerobacillaceae; genus Anaerobacillus. The sequence goes on from CP134492.1 coordinate 894,582, forward strand.
TAACGATTCCCAACGTCAAGCGACAAAAGATGCAGGTAAAATTGCTGGTTTAGAAGTTGAGCGTATCGTCAATGAGCCAACTGCTGCAGCTTTAGCGTACGGACTTGAGAAGCTAGAGGACCAAACAATATTAGTTTTTGACTTAGGTGGCGGAACATTCGACGTTTCTATCCTTGAGTTAGGTGAAGGTTTCTTTGAAGTGAAATCAACTTCTGGTGATAATAAGCTTGGTGGCGATGACTTTGACCAAGTTATCATTGACTATTTAGTAGCAGAATTTAAAAAAGAAAATAGTATTGATCTTGGTAAAGATAAAATGGCTTTACAACGTTTGAAAGATGCGGCTGAAAAGGCGAAGAAAGACCTTTCAGGTGTTACTTCAACACAAATCTCATTACCATTTATTACAGCGGACGCTTCTGGTCCTAAACACTTAGAAATCACATTAACGCGTGCGAAGTTTGAGGACATTGCTAGTCAATTAGTTGAACGTACAATCGGCCCTGCACGCCAAGCGATTCAAGATTCAGGTTTATCAGCAAGTGAGATTGATAAAATTGTACTGGTTGGTGGTTCAACTCGTATTCCAGCTGTACAAGCAGCAATTAAAAAATTAACAGGTAAAGAACCTCATAAAGGTGTTAATCCAGATGAAGTAGTTGCTCTTGGTGCAGCAGTTCAAGCCGGAGTTCTCACAGGAGAAGTTAAAGACGTTGTTTTACTAGACGTAACACCACTATCCCTTGGTATTGAAACAATGGGTAGTGTGTTTACAAAGTTAATTGATCGCAATACAACAATTCCGACAAGTAAATCTCAAACGTTTTCAACGGCAAGTGACAACCAGCCATCAGTTGATATTCACGTACTTCAAGGCGAGCGCCAAATGGCAACTGATAACAAATCATTAGGAAGATTCCAATTAACAGATATTCCGCCGGCACCACGTGGAGTTCCGCAAATTGAAGTAACATTTGATATTGATGCTAACGGAATCGTTAATGTTAAAGCGAAAGATATAGGCACGAATAAAGAACAGTCAATTACAATTACTTCTTCTTCAGGATTAAGTGATGAAGAAGTTGAAAAAATGATAAAAGATGCTGAAGCAAATGCGGAAGAAGATAAAAAGCGTCGTGAAGAAGTAGATCTTCGTAACGAAGCAGATCATTTAGTATTTACAACAGATAAAACGTTAAAAGACCTTGCAGAGAAGGTTGATGAAGCGGAAGTAGCAAAAGCTAATGAAGCAAAAGATAAGGTAAAAACTGCTCTTGAAGGAACTGATATTGAGGCAATTAAAGTAGCGAAAGATGAGCTCCAAGAAGTTGTTCAAGCACTGTCAACAAAGTTATATGAAGAAGCGGCTAAGGCAGCACAAGAAGCTCAAGGTGAAGGCGACCAAGGCAGCGGAGCCAAAGAAGATGACAATGTTGTTGATGCAGAATACGAAGAAGTAAAAGATGAAGAAAAGGTAGAAGAAGAAAAGAAATAAGTAACTTGAAAAAAGTCAAAGTCAGATTAAGCGGCTTTGACTTTTTTCACGATATAAAAGATACCAATACGCTGATGCTTCACTTTTTATAGTGATAATGGTAAGATGTTTTCTAATGTGATAAATTCGGGAGTGGATAGAAAAATGAGTAAACGTGACTTTTATGAAGTATTAGGTGTAGACAAGAACACATCTGGTGATGAAGTGAAAAAAGCATATCGAAAGCTTGCACGCAAATATCATCCAGACGTAAATAAAGAAGCAGATGCAGAAACAAAGTTTAAAGAAGTGAAAGAAGCTTATGATACATTAGCAGATCCGCAAAAGAAAGCTCAATACGATCAATTTGGTCATACTGATCCAAATCAAGGCTTTGGTGGTGGTGCGGGTGCAGGTGGTTTTGGTGATATTTTCGATATGTTCTTTGGCGGTAATGGTTCAAGAAGAAATCCGAACGGCCCAAGACAAGGTGCTGATTTGCAATATACAATGACATTAGAATTTAAAGAAGCAGTTTTTGGTAAAGAAACAGATATTGAGATTCCTAAAGAAGAAACATGTGAAACCTGTCATGGTAATGGAGCGAAGCCTGGAACAAAACCAGAAACCTGTTCTCATTGTAAAGGTACAGGGCAATTAAGTGTCGAACAAAACACGCCATTTGGACGTGTTGTAAATCGCCGTGTTTGTCATCATTGTGAAGGAACAGGAAGTTTTGTGAAAAACAAATGTACTACTTGCGCAGGTCAAGGAAAAGTTCGTAAACGTAAAAAAATCCATGTGAAAATTCCAGCAGGTATTGACACTGGTCAACAAATACGTATTTCTGGTCAAGGGGAAGCTGGCGCAAACGGAGGTCCGGCGGGAGATTTATATGTCGTATTTAATGTAAAACCACACGAATTCTTTGAACGTGATGGTGATGATTTATATAGTGAGATGCCGATTACGTTTGTCCAAGCTAGTCTTGGTGATGAAATCGAAGTGCCAACCCTAAAAGGTAAAATTAAATTGAAAGTACCAGCTGGGACACAAACAGGTACAAATTTCCGCTTGCGGGGCAAAGGTGTGGCTAATGTTCGCGGTTATGGTCAAGGTGACCAACATATTCAAGTTCAAATCATTACGCCGAAAAATTTATCAGAAAGACAAAGAGAGTTACTTAAAGAGTTTGGAGAAATAAGTGGCACTCAAGCACCAGACGAACAAAGTGATAACTTTTTTTCCAAGGTTAAAAGAGCATTTAAAAGCTTTAACGATTGAGCAGAAAAGATTCTTTAGTAAAGTTGGATAGTAGATGGTTAGGCAGGCCAGAGGCTTTAAGAACTATAGGTTTAGCTTTTTCTTTCCAACTAACCAATTTTCTTATCTTTTCAACATTCTTTTGGAATACGGAGTTGGTAAAAAATGAAATGGTCAGAAGTTAGTATTCATACAACGCAAGAAGCGGTCGAACCTATTTGTAATATTTTTCATGAGGCAGGTGCCAGTGGGGTTGTTATCGAAGATCCAGCTGAACTTGTCAAGGAGCGGGAAGACCAATTCGGTGAAATTTACCAACTCTCTCCTAGTGATTACCCCGAAGAAGGGGTAATCGTCAAGGCTTATCTTGTTGTTAATAATACTTTAGAGGAAACAATTGAAGCGATTAAAGAAGCAATTACTGGTTTATTACAATTTGATATTGATATCGGTTTTAATAAAGTTACCAGCAGCGAAGTAAATGAGGAAGATTGGGCGACAGCTTGGAAAAAGTACTACAAACCAGTCAAAGTTTCAAATCACATTACCATTACGCCGACGTGGGAAGAATATCAGCCTGAAAGTGATCAAGAATGTGTTATTGAACTTGACCCTGGAATGGCTTTTGGAACAGGAACCCACCCAACAACAGTACTTTGCATCCAAGCAATTGAAAAAAAACTTACGAATGGCGATAATGTCATTGACGTTGGAACAGGAACTGGTGTATTGAGTATTGCTGCTGCAAAACTTGGCGCAGCGAAGGTACTGGCTCTTGACTTAGATGAAGTAGCCGTTAATAGTGCAAAACTTAATATAAAATTAAACAAGGTTCAAGATGTCGTTACAGTTAAACAAAATAACTTACTTGACCAAGTAGAGGAGAAGGCTGATTTAATTGTCGCGAATATTTTAGCTGAAGTAATTATCCGCTTTGTTGACGAAGCTAGTTCACTATTAAAGAAAGATGGAATTTTTATAACGTCGGGAATCATTAAAGCAAAGAAACAAGAAGTCAAAGCAGCTCTTCTTGCTGAAGACTTTATTATTGAGGAAACACTTGAAATGGACGATTGGGTAGCTTTTATTGCTAAAAAAGGTTAGTAAGATACGTTCAGAAAATAGCAGTTCTAATGATTGAACCGATCTATTCTTATCTTGGACATCCCTAAATAAAGATTTGGTGGTGGAGTTTGTGCAAAGGTATTTTGTAGCTAATGAACAGCTAAGTGATTCTTCTTTCGTCATTAAGGGAGAAGACGTTAAACATATTAGTCGAGTAATGAGAATGACCGAAGGAGATCAGCTTATATGCATTAATAATGCTGGTCTTGTTGCACAATGTGAAATTCTCCAGATGTCTTCTAATGAAATTAGCGGGAAGATAATCGGTTTTTTAAGGGAAAATACGGAATTGCCGATAAAAGTTACTGTTGCCCAAGGACTGCCCAAAGGAGATAAATTAGAACTGATTGTTCAAAAAGGTACTGAGCTTGGAGCACATCAATTTATTCCTTTTCAGGCAACGCGTTCGATTGTTAAATGGGATGAGAAAAAAAGTCAAAAAAAACAAGAGCGTTTAGGGAAAATTGCCAAAGAAGCAGCAGAGCAGTCATACCGAAATAACGTTCCGAAGATAATGAATCACTTATCTTTTCAACAGTTAGTCACCGTAAGCGAAGGTTTTGATATAAAAATTGTCGCTTATGAAGAAGAAGCAAAGCTTGGTGAAATAAAAAAATTAGCGACTACCCTTCAAGGTACAAAGGAAGGTTCAACTATTTTGGTCGTCATTGGACCGGAGGGTGGTTTAACAACCAAAGAAGTTGCGGCACTTGAACAAGTAGGATTTATTTCTTGTTCTTTTGGACCAAGGATATTAAGAACTGAAACTGCAGCACTTTATTTTTTAGCGGTAGTTTCATATCATTTTGAAATGTTGAGGTGATGAGTATGGCGTCAGTTGCATTTCATACGTTAGGGTGTAAAGTAAACCATTATGAAACAGAAGCAATTTGGCAGTTATTCAAACAAAAAAATTATCAAAAGAAAGAATTTGAAACAATAGCCGATGTTTATGTAATCAATACGTGTACGGTTACCAATACAGGTGATAAAAAAAGCAGACAAGTGATTCGACGTGCGATTCGGTTGAACCCCGATGCTGTAATTTGCGTTACTGGCTGTTATGCACAAACATCTCCGGCGGAAATTTTGGATATTCCTGGTGTTGATATTGTTGTTGGTACTCAAGATCGGACTCGTTTGCTTGAATATATTGAACGATTTAAACAAGAGCGCCTGCCTATTAATGGAGTAGGAAATATTATGAAAGCTCGTGTCTATGAAGAACTTGATGTCCCTGCCTTTACCGATCGGACGAGGGCCTCATTGAAAATTCAAGAGGGCTGTAATAATTTCTGTACATTTTGTATTATTCCGTGGGCACGAGGATTAATGCGTTCTCGTGATCCAAAAGATGTCCTGAAGCAAGCGCATCAACTGGTTGCCGCCGGCTATAAAGAGATTGTTTTAACTGGGATCCATACAGGTGGATATGGTGAAGATTTGAAAGACTACAGTTTAGCATATTTACTCAAAGAGTTAGAAACAGTAAATGGGTTGATGAGAATTCGTATTTCATCGATAGAAGCTAGTCAAATTACAGATGACGTTATTGAAGCAATTAATAAATCAAATAAAATTGTTCGACATCTTCATATACCGCTTCAGTCGGGTTCAGATACTGTTTTGAAGAGAATGCGTCGTAAATACACAATGGACTATTTCGCCGAGCGCCTAGAGCTGTTAAAGGAAGCTTTACCAGGGCTTGCAGTTACTAGTGATGTAATTGTTGGCTTTCCTGGGGAAACTGAGCAAGAATTCCAAGAAACATACGATTTTATTGCTAAGCATAAGTTTTCTGAACTACATGTTTTTCCCTATTCAAAACGAACAGGAACACCAGCAGCACGAATGGAAGATCAAGTAGAAGAAAATTTGAAAAATGAGCGAGTCCATAAGTTAATCGAACTTTCAAACCAACTTGCCAAAGAGTATGCATCCTTTTTTGAAGGGGAAGTTGTTGAAGTTATTCCAGAAGACCGCGATGACCAAGAAAAAGGATATTTTATTGGTTACACAGATAACTATTTAAAAGTGAAATTCGCAGCAACAGAAGACATGATTGGTAAGCTAGTCAAGGTTAAACTAATTAAAGCTAGTTATCCAGTTAATAGTGGTGAATTCGTTACTGTTGTTGAAGATAATATGTATGAAGAAAAAGTAAATAATTAACAATGAAATAGATATAGACCAGTTTAATGAATTGGTCTATATTTTTTATTTATTTTTCTCTTTGAATCGACCAATGAGCTTATGCTTTGCCATGTAATTTAGTTACAAACTTAGCAAATAAACTAACAAATGGTAAAACGGCTAAAGACGATATAATGTTAAAGAGTGAACCGGCATGAGCTAACTGTAAGTTTGGTAGGGAGGTTAAGCTAGCTGCTAGTGTAGCTAGCCAGCCGATAAATGGAAAGAAAGCTAAAACGCCAATGATATTTAACCAAATATGAGCAAAGGCAACTAGCTTTGCTTGACGAATTGCACCGGCACTTGCTAAAAACGCTGTAAAACAAGTTCCGATGTTAGCACCTAAAATAATCCCGATGCCTGCTGGGAGCGCTAAAATTTGATCACTGATAAAGCCCATTGCAATTGCTGTTGTAGCGGTACTTGATTGGATTAGCGCAGAAAGAACAGCACCAACGCTGACGGCGATAAGGTTATGTTCATTTGTTAATTGTAAAAAATAATAAGCAGTAGGAATAGATGCTATTGGGTATGCCAATTTTTCTAAGCCTTCCATGGCAACAAAAATAGAGCCAAGACCAAAAGAAATACAGCCTAAACAATAGGTAAAGTGTTTTTTCATATTTAATAAAATTACGCCAATAATTAACAAAGGAATAATGATTGACGTTATATTAAAAGCAATAATTTCTGTTGTGAAACAAGTCCCTATGTTTGTACCAAGAATAATTCCTATTGATTGTTTAAAGGTAAAATAACCGGCCGCTACTAGCCCAACAGTCATAACCATAACTGCAGAGCTGCTTTGAAGCATTGCTGTTATAATCGTCCCAGCTAATAGACCTTTAAAAGGGGTACTAGTCATCCTCATTAACACTGATTTTAAGCGATCTTGAGATAAATTTAGTAAACCAGTTCTCATTACAGTCATGCCAAAAAGAAAAATCGTTATATATACAGCAAATAAAGAAAATAACTGTTCCATTTTCGCTTCACCTCTCCTTACCATTTTTATGGACAAGTGAGGCCGAGCATGACAAAAATTAATAAAAATGTGATTGAGACAAGCAGAAGTTTCAAATAATGCTCTTAAATCATGACAACAATAGGCAATAATTAATAAATGAGTTGACCTAAAAAACGCCTTATACTATAATGTTAAAAGACATGTTTTTTAGCAGTAGTATGAAGTGCCGATTTAATAAGTTTGCTAAGGGAAATTAAAACCTTTTGTTTATGCCAAGTAGCTTGGCTCAAGCTTATGTATAAATTTGCTAAGGAAACATGTTTTCATTGGTTGTTCCGGAGGGAGGGAAATTAAAGATGGCAGAAACTCGTGTTCGTAAAAATGAATCGATTGACGCTGCTCTTCGTCGCTTCAAAAAGTCAATATCTAAAGAAGGTACTTTGGCAGAAGTGAAAAAGCGTAAGCACTATGAAAAGCCTAGTGTTAAACGCAAGAAAAAGTCAGAGGCGGCTAGGAAGCGTAAGTTCTAGTAAGAGAGGGTGTTGGATTTGAATCTTCTTGATCGTTTAACTGTTGCCATAAAGGAAGCGATGAAGAATAAGGAAAAGCAAAGACTCTCTGTTATTCGTATTGTTAAGTCAGCTTTACAAAATGAAGCGATTAAACTTAAAAAAAGAACTTACAGAAGACTAAGCGCTGACTGTTCTTAATCGTGAACTTAAACAACGCAAAGATTCCCTCCATAAGTTTAAAAAGGCGGGTTGTGAAGATCTAGCCGAAAAAGTACGAGAAAATATTGAAATCTTAAATAAAACAACGCCTTGCCTTCCGCAAGGCGTTTTTTACAATTTATTTTTAATAATAGTGTAACCTAGACATACTATATACGTATATCTAATATAGTCATTTGTGAAAGGAGGTGTGTGGATGAAATGGTTTGCGTTAATAAGGAAAATGATGTATTTCTCCTTAATAGCTATGGCAGTGGTTATTTCGATGACGAAACCGCCTGTACATAGTCAGTCAAATAATGAAGTGGTTTACTTTATCCCTGTTGAACAAGCCGTTGAGCGGGGCCTAGAAGCGTTTTTGAGAAGAGCTTTAGAAACTGCTGAAGCAGGAGGTGCCGATCATATTGTTTTAGAAATAGATACTCCTGGTGGACTTGTTGATGCAGCAACAAATATCGCGTTTCTGATTGTTAATACTGAGACACCGATTACGGCTTACGTTACAGTAAAAGCATTATCAGCAGGAGCATATATTGCTTTAAACGCCGATCAAATTGTTATGGCTCCAGGAACAACGATGGGCTCAGCGGCAGTTATTGATGGAACTGGAAATGCAGCAGAGGATAAAATGCAGTCGTCTTGGCTTGCGACAATTGAAAGTGCTGCTGAATTACAAGGCCGCGATCCTATTTATGCAAGGGCAATGGCTGATAAGGACGTTGATTTGCCGGAGTACGGAGCAGGTGCTGGTAAACTTTTAACTTTTAAGACCTCTGGGGCATTGGAAGCGGGTTACGCTGAAGCAATTGCAAGTGATAGAGATGAACTGCTAGCGTTTCTTGGCATGGAAAATGCTGAAGTTAGGGAGCTGGAAGTTAGTTTTTCAGAAAAAATAGCTCGAATTGTTACTCACCCAATTATCATTCCAATTTTATTGTCTATCGGTAGCTTAGGTTTAGTATTAGAGTTGTATTCGCCAGGCTTCGGTATACCAGGTATAATGGGTATATCTGCATTAATGTTATTCTTTTTCGGCCATTTATTTGCAGGATTTGCAGGTTTCGAAGTGTTAATTTTGTTTGTAGCAGGAATAATATTAATTATAGTTGAAATATTTTTCCCGGGCTTTGGAATCTTTGGCGTTTTAGGTATTGCTGCAATTACTGGAAGTATGGTGCTAGCCTCCTATTCAACGGTAAACATATTACTGTCTATTTTAATAGCCTTATTTATAACTGTTATTGCTTCAGTATTGTTCTTTAAATATTTTGGTTATAAAGGACCGTTGAAAAAAATGATTTTAACCAATGCTACTACTACAGAGCTAGGTTATGTTTCAAATGAAACACGCAAAGAGCTTATCGGGAAAGTTGGTTATGCCCAAACGATGCTGAGACCATCAGGAACAGCTATCTTTGAAGATGAACGACTTGACGTAGTTTCCGAAGGGGAATATATTGGACATGGAAAGAATGTAAAGATTATCGCCACACAAGGTTCGAGAATTATCGTTCGAGAAGTGAAAGAATAGTTTAGGGCCTTACGCTTTTCTATTTTCTAGCTTCTCTATTAAAAAGGAGGAAATTAAATGCCAGAAGAAATCTTTTTACTCATTATTGTCGGTTTAGTTATTATCGGGTTTGCAGTTCTATTTACGTTTGTTCCAGTTATGCTCTGGATCTCAGCTTTAGCAGCTGGAGTAAAGGTTGGTATTTTCCAACTAGTCGGAATGAGACTTCGTCGTGTAATTCCGACTCGCGTTGTTATTCCATTAATTAAGGCTGTAAAAGCAGGCCTTGAATTAAGTACAAATCAATTAGAAGGTCATTACCTTGCAGGTGGTAACGTTGACCGTGTTGTTAACGCGTTAATAGCTGCGCAAAGAGCGAACATCGAGTTAACATTTGAGCGCGCAGCAGCGATTGACCTAGCAGGACGTAACGTGCTAGAAGCTGTACAAATGAGTGTTAATCCTAAGGTTATTGAAACGCCATTTATCGCTGGTGTTGCAATGAATGGAATTGAAGTAAAAGCGAAAGCACGAATTACAGTTCGAGCTAATATTGATCGTTTAGTTGGTGGTGCTGGTGAAGAGACAATCATCGCTCGAGTAGGTGAAGGAATTGTCTCGACTATAGGTTCGGCGGTAAGCCATAAAAAGGTCCTAGAAAATCCGGATATGATTTCACAAACAGTTCTTTCCAAAGGTCTAGATGCCGGTACTGCTTTTGAAATTTTATCGATCGATATTGCAGATATTGATATCGGTAAAAATATCGGTGCCGAGCTTCAAACTGACCAAGCTGAAGCAGATAAGAAGATTGCTCAAGCGAAGGCTGAAGAGCGTCGCGCAATGGCTGTAGCGCAAGAACAAGAGATGAAGGCAAGAGTAGAAGAAATGCGAGCTAAAGTTGTTGAGGCAGAGGCTGAAGTGCCGTTAGCGTTGGCTGAAGCGTTACGTTCAGGTAATATTGGTGTAATGGATTATTTGAACATCCAAAATGTTACAGCTGATACTGATATGAGAGATTCAATTGGTAAAGCTACGGATGACGACAAGAAAGCTTAAAATAATTAGAAATTGATACTTTTCTGTGTCCAGCTGCACTTTTCTAGTGATATTCAGAAAGGAGGCCAAAAAAATGGAGGATCTCCTCAAGATAGTAACAGGTAATCCGATATTACTTTTTATCATTATCGGTGCGCTATTAAGCTTTATAAAAAGGGGTAAAGAGAAGGAAGCGAATCAAGAATCGCAAAAACCGGGAGCTCCCGAAACAGAAGAAACGCCAAACGCTGAAATTGATTGGCGGGATATCTTTCGTCAAGAAGAGAAGCCTGTGCCAGTTTCTAAAAGTGAAAGAGGACAGTCATATACTTATACTGAGCAATCAGTGCCGTCCTCTGTTGCTGGTAGTAATCGCGTGGGTAATGAGCTTCTAGAGAAGTATGAAAAAGCGAAGCGAAATAAAGAAGCTGCAAAGATATACGAACCTAATCTAGGAAATTCACCTATTTATAAAGGGGACATTGCAGCTCAAGCAGAAGTTAAATTAGATTTCTCAAGGATTACGAAAGAAGAGGCTATAAAAGGAGTTGTCTGGGCGGAAATATTAGGTAAGCCAAGGTCAAAAAATCCACATCGTCCAACTCTAAATACAAGAAGACAAAAAGGTTAAGCATATGCTTAACCTTTTTTTTTTGCATAGTAATCAGTTCTTTGTTTGTGAATGAAATTCATTCTTTTAAATAAAAGTGATACCTTTTCTACTTCAAACATAAAAATGATATGAAGGGGGGTTCACTACATTATGAGGAAGATAAATAGGATGGTTCGAAGATGGATGACAGATAAAATGGAACTTCCTGCTGATGTTACGATGAATCTGCCAAGAATTACGATGATTGGACAACTGCATATATATATCGAAAATCACCGCGGGGTCTTAAAATTTACAACGGCGGAACTTAGACTCTTATTGGAACAAGGTCAATTAATAGTTAAAGGGAAGAACTTTGTTATTAAAACGATTTTACCAGAAGAACTCTTGCTAGAAGGGACGATTGAACAAGTTATTTACATAAATGAAAAAGATAAGTAAAAATGCCAGTTAGGAGGAAATGATGAAAAATACATGGACAAATTCTATTGTTGGTTTTACAAGAATTAAAGTTGCTGGAAAATATACTGAATTATTTTTAAATAGGTGTATTCACGAAAATATTTCAATTTGGGATATTCGCAGAGTAGGAAACGAGACAATTGTTTGTTATTTAGCATTAAACGACGTTAAGAGAATTCGCCCCCTTGTTAAAGAAACTAAAGTGAAGCTATTTTTCATTGAAAAGAAAGGTATTCCATTTTTGATTAAAAAAATGGTTTCTCGAAGTGGATTCGCTGTTGGTTTAGTAAGTTTTATTGCAATTCTGTTCATTTTATCAAACATGGTATGGAACATTGCCATAGATGGTGCTTCTCCAAAAATTGAACATCAGTTAACTCAGGTAATTAATGATATGGGTATTAAAAGAGCGAAATTTCAATTTTTAATCCCTAGTGTTGAAGATATTCAATTAAATGTAACCGAAAAAATTGAGGAAGCGACATGGATTGGGGTCACGCTAAAGGGTACGACAATCCATTTTAATGTTGTCGAAAAAGCCTTTCCAGAAAAACAGGAACCTGTTTCACCAAGACATTTAGTAGCAAAGAAGAAAGCTATTGTCTATGATATTTTTGTAGAGAAGGGGCAAGGGAAAGTTTCTCCTAATGATTTTGTTGAAAAAGATGACCTATTAATCAGTGGCTTTATCGGTAAAGAAGGAAAGATGGAAATAGCACCAGCAAAAGGAAAGGTTTTTGGTGAAATTTGGTACAAGTCTAATGTTACAGTTCCATTAGTGAGTGAATTTATAACGTTAACTGGGGAAAAGAAAGTCAAACAATCTATCTCAGTATTCAACGTAACGATTCCTGTATGGGGGTTTGGAAAACCTGATTTCGATAAATATGAAATAAACGAATCAGTTAATAGCTTTCGGTTTTTTAGTTGGCAGTTACCAATAGAATATAGGCGGAAAACTCTTTTAGAAAAAGAAACATTAATTCGTGAATATACTGAGGCCGAAGCAAAGCAAGCGGCAATTATTATGGCAAGAGAGGAACTTACCAAAAAATTAGCTGAAAATACAGTAATAAAAGCTGAAAAAGTTTTGCACGAAACTATTGAGAATGGTAAAGTTATATTAATGATACATTATCAAGTAATAGAAGATATTGTAAAAATACAGCCAATCATTCAAGGAGATTGAGACTATTGCCAGAGAAACTTATTGATTTACAATTAGAAAAGGCTAATGAAGCTCAAAGTTTATTTGGGCCAAATGATTTACATTTAAAAAGAATTGAAGAAAAATTAGCAGTAACAATTGTAACACGAGGAGAAAAGATTTTAGTTTCTGGAGAAGAAAACAAAATTATCATAGTTGATGATGTTGTTACTGCGTTGCTTATTTTAATTCGAAAAGGGATCAACGTATCTGAACGTGATATTATTTATGCTGTGCAGCTGGCAGAGCGAGGTATGATAGATGAGTTACTTGAACTTTATCAAGAGAAAATTGCAGTAAATGTAAAAGGAAAGCCAATTTTAGTAAAAACTCTTGGTCAACGACATTACGTTTCAGCGATAAGAAAGCGCGATATAGTTTTTGGTGTTGGTCCAGCTGGTACTGGAAAAACGTATTTAGCGGTTGTCATGGCGGTGACAGCTTTAAGGGATGGTCTCGTTAAACGGATCGTTTTAACAAGACCGGCAGTAGAAGCAGGTGAAAGTTTAGGTTTTTTACCTGGTGACTTAAAAGAAAAAGTAGATCCTTATTTAAGGCCGCTATACGATTCTTTGCATGATGTTTTAGGGGTTGAACAAACCGCAAGACTAATGGAAAGAGGAACAATTGAAGTGGCGCCCTTGGCTTATATGAGGGGCAGAACCTTAGACGACTCTTTTGTCATTTTGGATGAAGCGCAAAATACCACATCCGAGCAAATTAAAATGTTTTTAACAAGACTGGGCTTTGGTTCGAAAATGGTTATTACTGGAGATTTAACACAAATTGATTTACCAAAAGGAAAAAAGTCAGGTTTGAAAATAGCGGTTGATATATTACAGGAAGTTCACGGGATTGAGTTTATTCACTTACAGGCAGCAGATGTTGTTCGTCATACACTAGTTCAAAAGGTTATTCACGCATATGAGAAAGTAGACGGTCAAGGATTGTAAATTATTGGTAACGATCTTGTAACTAAATTACAAACTGAATATAGTATAATAATTGGGAATTAACATGTTGTTAATTCTCGATTTGTTCTTTATGAAGATAGTAACTTGAAAATTCATACTAAAGTATTAGATGAGTTTAGATAAATGAAAAAAACTAAGAGGTGAGAAGTTTGGGGAGAAGGGCACCGATTGATCAACAAAAGTGGTGGAAAATGCTAAAAGATCACCGGTATATTAGAGTTATTTTATTTATCAGTTTAGGAATAATTATGTACTTATCAATGGTCAGCAACGTAATGCCCAAGACGTTAAACGTCAGTCTAGGTTCCTATGCTTTAGAAGATATCCGCGCCCCGCTAACAATTGAGAATAAACATGAAACCGAAGAAAAGAAAAAGTTAGCTGCTGAATCTATTGATCCACAGTATACAAATAATAAAGCTTTTGCGCAAAAACAAGTGAAGAAAATTAATGATATATTTGGTTTAGTTAATCAAATTAACACAGAAGCAGAACTGCTCTACACTGAACAATTAGAAGAAATAAATGATCAACAATTTGAAGCAGAAGAAGAGCGAAAAGAAAGATTAGCAGATGTTGAAATGATTTCTTTAGAAACAAAATTAGAAAATTTACGAACAATCATTTCAAGTCAAACAAGTGATGATTTATCTGATCAGACTTTAAAAACATTTTTAGAATCGGACAAGTCTGATTTGGAAATTGCAAGAGAAACAACAACAAATGCTATTTATAATGTTATGAGTGAAGAAGTCCGCATTAACGATGTCGACGATGCAAAAGCTTTGGTGGAACAGAAAATTGTTATTTCAACATTAAGTCCAAAATTGTTTCAAGCAATGGTCGAGATGGCGAGGTTTGCGATTACCGCAAATTATATATATGATGATGAAGCAACAGAGTATGCAAGAAAAATAGCTATTGAAGCAGTAGACCCGATTATGATTCTTGAGGGGCAATTAATCGTAAAGGAAGGGGAATTGGTTACTTCTTCCGTATATAATCAGTTGGCTTTGTTAGGTTTACTCGAGGATCAAGTTACTATATTTCCTTATATCGGCCTAGTTATTCTCGTATTATTACTAGTTTTCATGTTAGCGTATTATTTAAGTGATTCAAAAACAACATTAAAAAATAATAATAGCCATTTACTCATGTATGTGCTTATCTTTCTTGTAACTGTTGTGATTATGAAGATTACAAGCTTCACTTATATCCTCAATTTTAAAGGGATCACATTAATTGCGCCAGTTGCATTAGGCTCAATGTTACTGTCAATGCTGATACATCAACGTGTTGCCTTGTTTACAAGTATGATTTTTTCAATTATCGCTAGTTTTATTTTCAATGCTGAATCAGCTAGTATTGTAAATTATACGGTAGCAATTTACGTATTTTTTAGTTCAGTGGCAGGCGTGTTCTTCTTAAGCGAATCAAATCGAGTATCAAGAATTTTACAAGCTGGTTTTTTTGTTTCTATTATTAACATTTGTACAATTGCTGCACTACTAATGATAAGAAATGGTCAATACAGTTGGCTTGAGATTAGTTCTAATATTGGCTTTGCCTTTCTGTCTGGTTTTTTAGCAGCTGTATTAACTCTAGGGCTCTTACCGTTTTTTGAAGCGGCGTTTGGAATTTTATCAACAATGAAATTAATTGAGTTATCTAATCCAAACCATCCTTTATTACGTAAAATACTAGTGGAGACTCCTGGTACATACCATCACAGTGTTATTGTTGCTAACTTAGCGGAATCTGCCTGTGAAGCAATTGGTGCCAATGGCTTGTTAGCGCGTGTTGGTTCTTATTATCATGATTTAGGGAAAACGAAGCGCCCTCATTTTTTTATTGAAAATCAAATGAAAATGGACAATCCTCATGATAAATTGTCACCACAAATTAGTAAAACGATTATCATTGCTCACCCTTATGATGGATCTGAAATGTTAAGGAACTTTAAAATGCCAAAAGAAATTATTGATATAGCAGAGCAACATCACGGGACAACTTTATTAAAGTACTTTTACCATAAAGCAAATAAAGAAACAGAGGAATCGACTCCGGAAGAAGAATATCGTTATCCGGGACCGAAGGCACAAACTGTGGTAGCTGCAATCGTCGGTATTTCAGATTGTGCAGAAGCTGCAGTAAGGTCTATGGCAAAACCAACATCTGAAAAAATTGAAGCTTTAGTCAAGAAGATTATTACTGACCGCCTTGAGGATGGACAGTTTGATGAATGCGATTTAACTATGAAGCAGCTTAATATTATCTCTCTGTCTGTATGTGAAACGTTAAAAGGGACATTTCATTCGCGGATAGAATACCCCGAAGATATAAAAGTGAAAGGAGAAAGTCAAGATGATTGATATCGATATTCAAGACGAGACAAATGAACTTTCAGATGAACAAATACAGTTAGTGGAAAATATATTGAACGAGGCTGCCTCGTTTGAAAAAGTTTCTAAAGGAACTGAAATTTCGGTAACTTTTGTAGATGATGAGGCTATTCGAGAAATTAATCGACAGTACCGGGATAAAGATCAAGTAACTGATGTGATTTCATTTGCTTTAAATGATTATGATGAAGATGAAACCGAACTTGTTATTGATGAGGCAATACCTAATCTTTTAGGAGATATTATTGTTTCATATCCACGTCTACTAGAGCAGGCAGAGGAATATCAACACTCTGTAGATAGAGAATTAGGTTTTCTAGTTCTTCATGGTTTTCTCCACCTTTTAGGTTATGATCATATGACCGAGGAGGAAGAAAAGATTATGTTTAAAAAACAAGAGGATATACTAATGGCTTATGGACTTCAAAAATAACTATGACCGTTATTGGAAAAGGTTTACTAGCAGCTTTGTTTATGCTTGGACCGGGGTAAAGCAAGCTTTTCGTCATGAACAAAATTTAAAAATTCAGCTTATTATTGCAGTAGCAGTTATTACTTTGTCGATTGCCTTAACTGTTCCTTTTCTTGAAAAACTGATCCTTTTACTTGTCATCGGAATTGTCATTTCACTAGAAATGATTAATACAGCTCTTGAAAGGCTAGTAGATCTTGTAACAAAGGAATATCACCCGCTAGCTAAAGTAGTCAAAGATGTGTCTGCCGGAGCGGTAATGATTTTCAGTGTTTTTGCAGTAGTTATTGGTATATTAATCTTTTACGAACCGATAATGCAGCTATTGAGATAGAGTAGTTATTGTAAAGAATGAGAGAGGGAACTTCTCATGTGGAAAGAATTTCAAAAAAATATTATTGTTGGTTTTATTTCATTACTACCTGCTATTGTAACAATTTATGTTATTCAGATCTTGTTCTCAATTATCGATCGATTTTTGGGACAGTTTTTATCCGATATATTAAAAGTTTTAAGAATTATTAAGATCGATGATGGAAGCATTTACTTCTTAGGTGTATACACGCCGTTTTCGGAACGAATTATTGGAATCGGTTTTATTTTAACAATCCTAATTATTGCTATCATTGGATCAATGAGAAGAAAAGGTGCTAAGCAGCATCTTTTTGATCAAGTCGATCATTTTTTTAGAAAGATACCGCTTGTAAGTTATATTTATTCTTCAGTTGAACAAATGATTAATGCTTTTACTCAAGAGCGTTCCTCGTTTAAGAAGGTAGTAATGATTGAGTACCCTCGTAAAGGTGTTTATACGTTGGGTTTTTTAACCGGAGAATCAAAAGGAGAGGTACAAAGACACACGAGTAAAGAGTGTATTAATATCTTTTTACCAACAACACCTAACCCTACTTCAGGCTGGTTAGTACTGATACCGGCGGAAGATGTGACAATCTTAGATATGACGGTTGAACAAGGTTTGAAATTTATTATTTCAGGCGGTGTCGTTGTTCCGCCCGATAAGGAAGCGCTGCTTAAAGGTGACAAAGGAAAAAAACTCGGGGAATTTGACAAAAAAGCAATGGTCATTAATGTTAACAGAGGAAAGGACGATTAATGATGGAAACAAATCGTTTAATAGAAGCGGCAAAAAAAGCAAGAGAACAGGCATACGTTCCATACTCGAAATTCAAAGTAGGTGCAGCCCTGCTAACGAAAGACGGAAAAATTTATTATGGTTGCAATATTGAAAATGCAGCTTATAGTTTGTGTAATTGCGCTGAAAGAACAGCCCTTTTTAATGCTTATTCTGAAGGAGAGAAAGAATTCGTAACAATATGTGTAGTTGCTGATACAAAGCGTCCAGTGCCTCCGTGTGGAGCTTGCAGACAAGTGATGTCAGAACTATGTCCTAGTGACATGAAAGTGATCTTAACTAACTTACAGGGCGATATAGAAGAAATGACTGTAGAACAATTATTGCCTGGAGCTTTTACAAGGGAGGATTTAAATGGATAATATAAAACATAAATCAGGATTCGTATCTATTATTGGAAGGCCAAATGTTGGGAAATCAACATTGTTAAATAATGTAATTGGGCAAAAAATTGCTATTATGAGTGATAAGGCTCAAACGACCCGTAATAAAGTCCAAGGCGTTTATACAGATAATGATTCACAGATTATCTTTATTGATACTCCGGGAATCCATAAACCTAAGCATAAATTAGGTGATTTTATGATGAAAGTAGCCTACCAAACATTAAGAGAAGTTGATTTAATTTTGTTTGTTGTAGATGCAAAAGAAGGTTTTGGTAGTGGTGACCAATCAATTATTGAGCAATTAAAAAATACCAGCACACCAGTATTTTTAGTCATTAATAAGATTGACTTAATCCATCCGGATGAATTATTCAAATTTATTGATTATTATCGTAAAAAAATGGATTTCACAGAAATTATTCCAGTTTCTGCCTTACAAGGAAATAATGTAAGTACGCTTAAAGAGCAAATTAAGCAACACCTTGAAGAAGGGCCACAATATTATCCAGCCGATCAAGTGACAGATCATCCAGAAAGGTTTATCGTTTCAGAGTTGATTCGTGAAAAGGTATTACATTTAACAAGGGAAGAAATTCCTCACTCGATTGCTGTTGGAATTGAGCAAATGAAAAAACGAGAAGGTAGCAATGCTGTTTATATCGGTGCAACAATTATTGTGGAAAGAAGTTCGCAAAAAGGGATCATCATTGGGAAGCAAGGTGCGATGCTGAAAGAAGTTGGCAAGCGTGCAAGAGGGGATATTGAAGCCTTGCTAGGTTCAAACATATTTCTTGAGCTTTGGGTGAAAGTAGAAAAGGATTGGCGGAATAAAGCAGGTTTTTTAAGGGATTTCGGCTATCGTCAAGATGAGTATTAAAATTAGTAACAAAATGTTAAACAATGGTCTTTTACAGCCATTGTTTTTTGTTTCTGAAATAAGTTAAAATAAAGTTATGCGAGAAAATAATTAGTAATTATTCCTTAACATGTTTTTAGCAAACAAGGTCACTCTAATTTGTATAGCGAAGTCTAAGCTATCTTTTTATAAGCATTACATTGACGTAAAGTTATCGAATAATGTAATTCGATTTTCTCGAAAAGAAAGGTGGATTCTCTTATGTTAGATTTTTCCTGGAAAGTATTTTCGATGACAGGTTGTGTCGATACTTACTTAATTATGAAGGAAATTGAAAGAGATACTGTTGAACCAACAGAGGAGTATTTAGAGAAGCTAGACGAAGTAGACAATACTACAAACTGATCTTGTTTGCCATCTTAAAAAATGGTGCGGTGATTAACAGATGCTACAAAAAGTAGAAGGAATCGTGATTCGCACGACCGATTATGGAGAAGCGGATAAAATTTTGACATTGTATACGAGGGAAATGGGTAAAATTGGGGTGATGGCTCGAGGGGTTAAACGTCCAAAGAGCCGTCTGGCATCTATTTCACAATTATTCACTCACGGTAATTATGTTTTTCAAAAGACGACAGGGCTCGGTGGCTTAAATCAAGGCGAAATTATTCGATCGTTTCGGGATTTAAAAAGCGACATTTACTTAACCGCCTACGGAGCATATGTAATCGAGTTACTAGATAAATTAACTGAACAAAATGATATAAATCCTTATTTATATGAATTGTTATTGCAAACATTACAATATATCGATGAAGGTTTAGACTATGAAATATTGACAAGGATTTTTGAAGTAAAAATGCTAAGAGTTGCCGGAATCGGCATTAATGTCGATAACTGCACCCGCTGTGAGGCAGTTGAAGGAGAATTCACATTTTCAATTAAGGAAGGTGGATTTCTTTGTCATCGTTGTTTGCATGTTGATAACCGAGGATTGAAAATCAATTCAGCAACGGCCAAATTACTTCGTTTATTTTATCACTTTGACTTAAACAGAATAGGGTCAATCTCAGTTAAGAGTGAGACAAGGGAACAGTTAAAGCAAGTATTGGCAGTTTATTATGATGAATATTCAGGTTTGCGGCTAAAGAGCAAACGTTTTTTGAACCAATTAGATAAAATGAAATTAGATTGATAATATCGAAAAGGCGTCTCTTTAGGGTATCGTTTAACTAAAGAGTACGTCTTTTTTATATTTAGATTGGATATAACTTATGGCTAATATTCCAAAAAAAATTTTTATAGTATATAATTAGTAAAAATGACTGATAAAACATCAATTTGAAATTATTTATTTTCTTTTGGGGCGGTGAAAAAAATCCAACTAAATAAGAGGCAAGAACATATTTTACAAATTGTAAAAGATGGAGGTCCGATAACGGGCGAAAAAATAGCTGAAAAATTATCTTTATCGAGGGCGACATTACGTCCAGATTTAGCAATATTAACAATGGCAGGGTATTTAGATGCGCGCCCTCGGGTCGGTTATTTTTATACTGGAAAAAGTGGGATGCAACTGCTAACTGAGAGAATAACAAAATTAACAGTTCAACAATATTCCTCAATACCCATTGTCGTAACTGAGTCATCGAACGTTTATGATGCTATTTGTACGCTGTTTTTAGAAGATGTCGGTACAATCTTTGTCGTTGATAATGAAACACACCTTGTAGGAGTTCTCTCAAGAAAAGATTTACTTAGAGCAAGTATTGGAAAGCAAATGCTTGAAACGGTACCGGTTAGTATTATCATGACAAGGATGCCAAATATAACGGTTTGTTTAAAAGATGATTTAATCATTGATGTAGCTAAAAAGTTGATTGAAAATCAAATTGATGCTCTTCCAGTCGTTAAAATTAAGGCGGACGATAAATACGAGGTGGTCGGAAGAATTACAAAAACAAACATTACAAGGACAATTGTTGACCTTGCTAATGATGAGATAGTTTAGATTTAGAGTGAAAATATTTTAGAAAATGGAGGAAAAAATGAACCTAATAAACAAACACCCTATAGTATATGTTGTTTCCGATTCTGTTGGAGAAACTGCAGAATTAGTAGTAAAAGCTGCAGCAAGTCAGTTTAATCACTCTAATATCGATATTAGAAGAATTCCCTATGTAGAAGATTTTGAGACAATTGAGGAAGTAGTAGCAATAGCTAAAGAAGTTAATGCCATTATTGCTTATACACTCGTTGTTCCAGATAAGAAGTTACACTTAATTAAACTAGCTGAAAAAGAAGGAGTAACAACTGTTGATATAATTGGTCCGATGATGAAGGGAATTCAGGATTTAACGCAAAGTGAACCGCGCTATGAGCCTGGTTTAGTACATAAACTCGATGAGGACTATTTTCGAAAAGTCGAGGCGATAGAGTTTGCAGTTAAATATGATGACGGTAGAGACCCTAGAGGGATTATGAGAGCAGATATAATTTTGGTTGGTGTATCAAGAACGTCTAAAACCCCCCTTTCTCAATATCTAGCACATAAAAGGTTAAAAGTTGCTAATGTTCCTTTAGTTCCAGAAGTCGATCCACCAGCAGAGCTTTTCTCTGTATCGCCTGAAAAGTGCGTTGGATTAACAATAAGTCCTGAAAAACTAAATGATATCCGTGCAGAACGATTAAAGGCATTAGGCTTAAAGGCAGAGGCTAATTATGCAAATATGGAAAGAATAAAAACAGAATTAGAATATGCCGAAAGAATAATGAACAAAATTGGCTGCCCTGTTATAAATGTCTCAAACAAGGCTGTTGAGGAAACAGCAAATTTAATTTGGAACATGTTTAATAAGAAATAGGTATCAAAAAGTACAGAGGTTTAGTTAACCTTCTGTGCTTTTTTTTGTTGATCTAAAAGCTAGGCGAGGGATCCTCAAAAAAAATAGTAGCAAAAAGAGAGGAATTAGCTTATAATTAAATATTGTAATAAAAAATCATACATAATTTGTTACTAGAACAAATAAATTAGAAAAGTCAAGATATAATCTATTTTTTTTGGTAATGATAGTAAAGGAAGATTATCCTTACTATTTTTCGGTTGTTGATTGCTACAGTCAAGAGATATAACGCTTTTGTAGCTACTTCCTAATAAGTGGAAAAAGAAAAAAGAAGGTTTTCTATAGGAGATGTAGAATAGTAAATTATGCGAAAAAGTCAGCAAACTGGATATGTTGACGCTGACGCTTTCCCTGTTAAAGGAGAGATTGAAAAGCTACACCAAAAGTACAATCGCAAATTAGTGTTTGTAGCATCATACGCCTACATGATGCCCTAGTAAGTTTACAAGTAATGATATTAAAAATTTTTGTGAGGAATTTGAAAAAAAGTTGTCTAATAAAGCAGGATTTCAGCAAAAAAACTCGAATTAATATATTCCGGAGTGCTTAGTGAGAATGGTGTGAAAAAATGGGTAGTAGAATTTCTGAAGAAAAACTCGAAAAAATAAGAAATTCTGTAGACATTGTAGATGTAATTAGTGAATATGTTCAACTAAAGAAACAAGGACGAAATATGATTGGCTTATGTCCGTTTCATGGTGAAAAAACGCCTAGTTTCTCAGTTTCAGCAGAAAAACAGTTATATCATTGTTTTGGTTGTGGAGCAGGTGGTAATGCCTTTTCTTTTATAATGGCTATTGAAGGCCTTGAGTTTTTGGATTCTGTAAAGCGGCTTGGAGCACAAGTGAACATTGACTTACCAGAATTGGAAAAAAATGATGCGCCCGCTGCAACAAATGAACAAAATACAATGGTTGCTGGAAGTGAATTAGCTGCCAAACTGTATCATCATCTTTTAGTTCAAACAGAACAAGGTCAGGGTGCAAGAGAGTACTTATTACAAAGAGGTTTCAATACTGAAATGATTGAAACGTTTTCGATTGGATTTGCACCTGACACTTGGGATACATTAACTCTTTTTTTTGAAAAGCGAAATGTCCGCCTTGAACCGATGGAGCAAATTGGACTATTAGCTAGACGAGATTTTGACGGCAAGTTATTTGACCGCTTTAGAAATCGGATTATCTTTCCGATTTGGAACAAGGATGGAAAGGTAGTTGGGTTTGGGGGGCGAGTTTTAGGGAATGAGCAACCTAAATACTTAAACAGCTCAGACTCAAAAATTTTTAATAAAAGTAATATTTTGTATGGATTACACATTGCAAGAATGGAAATCAGAAAAAAGAATGAAGCTGTTCTTTTTGAAGGATATGTAGACGTTATTAGTGCGTGGCAAGCTGGTGTTAAAAACTCTGTTGCCACGTTGGGTACAGCTATTACAGATCAGCAGGCAAAATTGATTAGAAGAAATGCGGAAACGGTAATTATTTGCTATGACTCAGATCAGGCTGGACTAAAGGCAACGTATCGCGCAATTGGTATTCTTGAGGCGCATAACTGTTATATTAAGGTGGCTAGACTCCCAGAAGGATTCGACCCTGATGACTTTATCCAAAAATATGGTCAAGATAAGTTCCGAAGTGAGGTTATCGAAGCTAATCAAACACCGATGGCATTCAAAATGGATTATCTAAGAAAAGGAAGAAACCTTCAGAATGAAGGAGAGAGAATGAAATATATAGAGGAAGTCCTCTATGAAATCACCTCCCTTTCTCGTGTTATTGAGAGAGACCATTATTTGAGACAATTGGGAGAGGAGTTTTCCCTATCACTAGATGCCCTAAAGCAAGAGCTTTACCGGCTTAATAAACATAAAAAACGTCAAGGGAATGATCAGACTACAAATGATATTCCTAAAGTGAAAACTACGTTTATAACGCAGAAAAAACTGTTGCCGGCATTCCATAATGCAGAGAAAATCCTTTTAGCATACATGATGAAGGACATTACAGTTGCGCTAGCCGTGCAAGAAAAAATTAAAGGTAATTTTAATATTGACGAATACCACGCGATAGCTGCTCATTTATATGCATATTATGGAGAAGGTAATGAACCGAATTCAAGTCAATTCATTCAGAGACTTCAAGATGAAAAATTATCAAGGATTGCAACGGAAATTGCGATGATGGCGATAAGCGAGGAATTGTCGGAGCAAGAATTGAATGATTATTTAAAACGAATTACTAACTACCCAAAAGTAGTTGAAATCGAGAAAAAAGAAAAAGTTCGCAAAGAGGCTGAGAACAAGGAAGATCATTCTCAAGCTGCAAGAATTGCAATGGAAATCATTCAAATGAAAAAGGAATTAAAGCAATAATGCTTTTATTATATAAGTGAATTTCATAACATCAATAAATTAGCCATATCAAGCTACACGGCGTTTAATCAGTTTTATGAAATTTATTAATAAAAACCAAAATCACATCTGCTCTATTACTAACAACAAATTGTTGTGTGAATAAGTATAAGTTGTAGTTGAACTATTGGAAGGAGGGGTCGCAATGGCAGATAAATCGCTTCGCCCTGTGGCAGAAGGAGAATTGTCAATCGATCAAGTAAAGGAACAATTAGTAGAACTCGGAAAAAAGCGAGGTGTACTAACGTTTGCCGAGGTAACAGAAAAATTATCTGTTTTTGATCAAGACTCAGATCAAATGGACGAGTTCTTTGAATATTTGGGTGAACAAGGTATTGAGGTATTAAATGAAACAGAGGATACACCGAACGTTCGAGAAACTGTAAAAGAAGAATTTGATTTAAATGATTTAAGCGTCCCACCTGGGATTAAAATCAATGATCCTGTTCGGATGTATTTAAAAGAAATTGGTCGCGTCCCACTTCTTTCTGCAGAAAATGAGATTGAGCTAGCAAAAAAGATTGAAGCAGGCGACGAAGAAGCGAAGAGAAGATTGGCTGAAGCTAACTTGAGGCTAGTTGTTAGTATTGCCAAGCGTTACGTTGGTAGAGGAATGTTGTTTCTTGATTTAATTCAAGAAGGTAATATGGGCCTAATCAAAGCTGTTGAAAAGTTCGACTATGAGAAAGGTTATAAGTTTAGCACTTATGCAACATGGTGGATACGTCAGGCGATAACAAGAGCTATTGCTGACCAAGCAAGAACAATTAGAATACCAGTGCATATGGTTGAAACAATTAATAAACTAATTCGTGTCCAACGTCAATTACTCCAAGATCTTGGTCGTGAACCAACACCAGAAGAAGTATCAAAAGAGATGGATCTATCTCCAGAAAAAGTAAGAGAAATTTTAAAAATAGCTCAAGAACCGGTTTCTTTAGAAACACCAATTGGGGAAGAAGACGACTCTCACCTTGGTGATTTCATTGAAGATCAAGAAGCGCTAGCTCCGTCTGATGCAGCAGCTTACGAACTTCTGAAAGAGCAGTTAGAAGATGTTTTAGATACATTAACAGATCGTGAGGAAAATGTCCTTCGGCTTCGTTTTGGATTAGATGATGGACGTACTCGTACTCTTGAAGAAGTTGGTAAAGTATTTGGCGTAACTCGTGAAAGAATTCGTCAAATTGAAGCGAAAGCGTTGCGTAAACTTCGACATCCAAGTAGAAGCAAACGACTTAAAGATTTCTTAGAATAAAGGTATTTTTAAGGTTTACTTCGCCAATCGGACGGAGTAAACCTTTTATTCTTCCTTACAAGACAAACCATGTTAAAATGTAGTAACTTGGTCCGAGGAGGATACGATAATGGAAAGAAAAAAGATTATTGTTGACGAATTAAAATATTGGAAAAAAAGTCGTCTCTTACCTGAGCGGTATTGTGATTTTTTGCTAACCCTTTATACAGGAGGGGTCGAAACTGGTGATGTTAAACCTAAACAGAAAAAGATAAGTTCTAATCAGCTAGCATTATTAAGTTTTACAACTATCGGCTTAGCTATATTTGGATTAACATTTCTTGTAATTTATTTTACTGATTTTTCGCTACTAATGCAAATGACCATCGTATTTTTTTTAAGTGCGGTCATGTTTGCTTTAGGAAAACAAGTCAAAAAATATGATGGTCGCTTTGTACACTTATATATACTTATGACTGTGCTAATGCTATTTTTAGCAACAATTCATAGTGTTAGCTTGATTTTTCTAGATAAACCTGGCGCAATAATGTTGGCAGTTATTTTCACATGCTTGGTGTGGATAATAATTGGCAAAAAATATAATCTAAAGTATTTACTTTTTTCTGGTGCTATAGGTTTGCTTGTCGCTATTTATTTTTTACTTTCTTAATAACCCATTATCGAGTGTTTACAACTGTAAATATTGTGATAAGATGAATAAAAAAGTTAAGAGTACATATATTTCAGGATATTTTCCTTTTCTAGAAGCGTTTTTTCAAGTAAAATAAAAATAGTTTGAAATTAAAGACCTAAAAAAATTTAAAGAGGTGATATTATGAGAGGAAAACCATTATATCCGTATGCTGGTATTGCAATTGTTGGTATAGCACTTATAATTCTTTTGTCTTTAGTCGGCGTTAACCAAAAAGACGCAAGAATAGCTCTAGAAGAGAGTGGAGAAACGGCTCAGGAAGAAACAATGGATTCAACAACTCCTGTAGGATTAGGTGAAGAAATCTATCAAACCTCATGTATAGGTTGTCATGGTGGCAATTTTGACGGACCTATGGCTAGCTTAATGGGTCTAGAAGAGAGATATACTAAAGAAGAAATAGAAAAAATCATTTCCGAAGGTATTGATGGAACAGCTATGGCAGCATATGATTATGAAACAGATGAATTAGATGCACTTGTTGATTACTTGCTTGAAGCTACAAAATAATATAATAAAAAGGAGGATTGTTTGTTGCAATCCTTTTTTTTTATTTGCTTAGATGTTTTGAAACAATTAAGATTAGTGAAAAGAATACATAAAATTTATAGGTGGATCAAATTATGAATGAGAGTAATTTATCAAAACGATTAACATTAGTAGCGGAGCAAATTCCCTACGGAAGTACGATAGCGGATATTGGTTCAGACCACGCTTATTTGCCATGTTATGCATTAAAGCATCAAATAATCAAGTCAGCTATTGCTGGTGAAGTAAATGATGGACCATTTCGATCCGCGGTGGAACAAGTTGAAAAGTTAAACTTGAAAGACAAAATTTCTGTTCGAAAAGGAAACGGGTTACAAGTTTTAAGCGAAGGCGAAGTAGAGGTCATTACAATTGCAGGTATGGGTGGCACTTTAATTTCAACTATTTTGGAAGAAGGAAAAGAAAAACTAATAGGAGTTAAAAGATTAATACTACAACCAAATGTCGCCGCTAATCAAGTACGGGTTTGGCTTGTGTCAAACGATTGGGTACTTATTAATGAGGAAATTATTGAAGAAGATGGAATCGTTTATGAAGTGTTAACAGCAGTACGAGAAGAAGAAACACCCTATACCGAAGAAAATCAGAAACTTGAATTAATGCTAGGACCTTTTCTAATGAAAAAGAAAAGTCCGATTTTTATAAAAAAATGGGCAAAAGAAATCGCAGCATGGAAGAAAATTGTTGAACAATTCGAAAAAGCAAAACAAAATAGGGTTGTAATTGAAAAAAAAGAGGAAATAATACAGAAAATAAATCAAGTAGAGGAGATACTTAGATGACAAAGCTCGCAAATGGGCAAACGATCATTCAAGCATTTGAAGGTTGGTCACCAAAATCACTGGCAGTTGAAGGAGATAAAGTTGGTTTACAAATCGGTACATTAAATAAACGAATCAATAAAGTAATGGTTGTTTTAGATTTATTAGAAACTGTCGTAGACGAAGCGATTAGTGAAAACGTCGATTTAATAATCGCTCATCATCCGATTATTTTTCGCCCACTTAAAGCAATTCAGACAGATCGCCCTTATGGACGGATTGTTGAAAAATTAATTAAACATGATATTGCTGTTTATGCGGCTCACACGAACTTAGATGTTGCTAAAGGCGGCGTGAACGACATAATGGCAGAAAAGTTAGGACTAGAAAATATCGAGGTTTTAGCACCAACTACCGAAATTCAACTAAAAAAACTTGTCGTATTTGTTCCGCTCGACTATGCTGAATCTGTGCGAGGGGCACTAGGAAGAGCTGGAGCGGGCTATATAGGGAATTATAGCCATTGCACCTACAATTCAGAGGGTACAGGAACATTTCAACCAGAAGCCGGTACTGATCCCTTTATTGGCGAACAAGGTAAGTTGGAAGTGGTTAAAGAAGTTAAAATTGAAACTGTATTTCCGGCACCCATCCAAAATAAAGTCATTTCAAGCTTGAAAAAAGCACATCCATATGAGGAAGTGGCTTATGATATTTATTCATTAGATAATAAAGGTGAACAATTAGGTTTAGGAAGAATTGGCTATTTGAAAGAAGAATTGTCATTACAAGACTTTGCATTACTAACAAAAAGGGTTTTTTCAGTCGATGGTTTACGAGTAGTTGGTAAGCTTGATGAAAAAATAAGAAAAGTTGCTGTTTTAGGCGGAGACGGAAATAAATATGTTTCGCAAGCCCTTTTTAAGGGAGCAGATGTTTTTGTAACAGGAGATGTTTATTATCATGTGGCACATGATGCGATGATGGATGGTTTAAACATTGTTGACCCAGGTCATAACGTTGAAAAAGTCATGAAAGAAGCAGTAAAGAATTTTTTAGAGAAATTTCTAAATGAGAATAAATATGATACTAAGGTAGTTTTTTCGAAGATAAACACAGATCCTTTTACTTTTTTATAAATAAAAAACGGGCGTGAAGCCCGTTTTTATTTGTCTTTCACTTTCGGCAGTATTTTATTTAAAGGGACTTTCTTTTCAATAGACCAAGTAGATGAGTCAGTTTCATCAAACTGTTCTAAAAAGGTAATAACTTCTTTTGTAATTGGTGTTGGTGTTGATGCGCCGCTTGTAACTGCTACTTTATCTATTCCTTTTAACCAATCAAGATTCAACTCTGAGATGTCTGAAATTCGATGCGATGTAGTTCCGGCAATCTCCTTTGAAACTTGGGCTAATCGGTTTGAATTGTTACTTTTAGGATCACCAACAACGATAAGAAGATCTGCTTCCTTGGCTTGCTCAGCTACTGCTTCTTGACGAACTTGTGTAGCAAAACAAATTTCATTATGAATTTCTGATATTGGATATTTATCGGTGGCAGCTTTCATAATATGAGATACATCCCATTGGCTCATTGTCGTTTGGTTTGTAATGATAATATTTTCACTGTTGAGCGTAAGTTTTTCTACATCTTCCTCATTTTCAACGAGGTGAACATGTTTTGGTGCGACACCTACTGCCCCTTCTGGTTCAGGGTGATCTTTTTTGCCGATGTAGATAACTTCATATCCAGCGGCAACTTTATCTTTAATTAGATCATGAGTTTTTGTCACATCTGGACATGTTGCATCAACAGTTGTAAGTCCTCTCTCTTTAGCTAATTTACGTACTTCGGGTGAAATCCCGTGAGCGGTAAAGATAACGGTTCCTTTTTCAACCTTTTTTAAAATTTCGATTCTGTTGGGACCATCTAGTGTAGTAATCCCATCTTCCGAAAAAGCATCTGTAACATGCTTATTATGAACGATCATCCCTAATATATAAATTGGTCTTGGCAAATCTAGGTTCTTCGCCGCTTGTCTAGCCAATACCATTGCATCTACAACACCATAGCAATAGCCACGTGGAGATATTTTAATAACTTTCAATTAAGAACAGCCTCCTTGTCTCTTACTTTTTAATTTTTCACCTTAATTATAATGTAATCGTTACTTTTAGTACAAGGGATCAAACTTCGACTATCTAAATAGACAAAAAAGACACCTGTTATGGTGTCTCTTTCTTAAGCGCCTTGTGATATTTGAACGTACTTTTCAATAAATTTATAAGCATCTTCCTCGGACATATCATTGGCTAGCATTAACTCACTAACAATAAACTGTTTAGCTTTGTCTAAGTTTTTTCGATCTTGAATATGAAGACCATTTGTGCGTTCATAATCTTTTAGGCTTAAATTTGCAATAACATGAGCTGCATCAACGATACTTCCGGTTTTTAAAAGATTTTCATTTTCCCTTGAGTATTGTTTAGGGTTTTCAGCTTTTGTTGGAATTCCGTTTTGAAGAGCATGGATAAGTCCATCTACTTGATCTTCTTCAATAACTTTTCTTAATCCGGAGCTATTAATTCGACCTTCTGGAAGCATTAGGGTAACATCGTTTAAGGGGAAATATAGAACGAAATAAGATAATTTTTCACCTAAAACTTCTTTTTCTTCAATATCTTGTATCGTTCCAGCACCGTGATATGGGTAAACAACGTGATCACCTATATTGAACATGAGCATACCTCCAAAGAATGTAATAACAATAAACAGCTAATTCTCCAATTGGACGATCCTAAAATTGGCAATCTAATAAGTTGCTTCTAGAGGATATTTAAGGAGAATAATACAAATTATGTGAAAATAAGCAAAATATGTAAAAAATAGTAATGAGATTAATGGCTAAGATTTTAAGGTTGAAAATAGTATAACATGTTTGTGTGAAAAAGAGAAACTTTACAATAATTAACTTTTTTTCCTACTTAATACTATACTATACTATGTCCAATGAATACAAAAATATGTATGAAAAAGAGGAGATAGACTCTTTTTCTCAATATTAAATATAAAGCTTTGGCGCTGGAATCCCCTTAGAAATACTTTTTGGAGCGCTTTTCTTACTTTTTTTTTGTTGCTTACGGGATTTTTTTATATTAGCTTTTTTTTTCGTTGGAGTCATGGTAGTTGATTTTTTCTTGGTGTTGTTAGAATGGCTGTCTTTTACAATTTCATTATGATCATCGCTAGCCTCTTCGGCGGAGCTACCACTACTGGTCATAGCGCTAATAAGAGCTGGTAACGATTTAACTAATGGACCGTATTGTTGAACGAAAGGCGCTACACTTTGAAGAGTACCAATCGCTTTTTGGGCGTTTTGTAACATATTTATTATGCTTGTTATGCCACCTCCGCCAGCTTTAACCCCTCCGATTAGTTTAGATAACAATCCGCCAGATTGGCCCAGCATACCTTGTTGGAGAGGTAATTGGCTAAGTTGGCCCGCGCCTTGAAGCATTCCTGGGGATAAAAATGAAGCGCCAGGAGCGAATGGTTGTATTGGTGTTGTTGGCATTGGATACATGAGTTCCATCCCTTTCTAATATATACATGTGCTCAAAAAGGGGGAACCAATGAAGAAATTTAAAGCTAAGGTTACCGGACTTTTTGAACGTCCTCTAAAACAAAATTCCTCTAATTAGGTATATGCATGACTAGTAATGGGTGTGCATTTTGAGGACGAAAAATAAGTAAAAATAAAATTTCAATTAAAATATAAAGAACTTTTGATTTTGTGAAAAGAATGGTATAGTATAATGTCTAGAATACAAGTGCGGATACTCATTAATTTTGAACTTTTTATGTATTTCTGGGTGTCAGACACCGAAATTAAAGGTAGGAGAATGTAAATGGATATAAAATCGAACTTTGAAAGGTTTAAATTAAAGCCTTTTATTATCGAGGCTCTAACTAGTCAGCGCTTTATTATGCCGACGGACATACAGGAACGGTTAATACCGGCGATCATTTCAGGTAAGGATGTTATTGGACAGTCACAAACAGGATCAGGAAAAACATTAGCATTTTTAATACCAATTGTAGAAACAATTGATGTAACAAAAGACGAGGTTCAAGCAGTTATCACCGCCCCAACAAGGGAGTTAGCGGCGCAGATTTTTGCAGAACTAGAAAAAATTCTTCATTTTTCTAAAGATGAAGAAATTACTGCTAAGCTTATTGTTGGTGGTACAGACCGATTAAGAACAATTGAGAAGTTAAAAACACAGCCGAAAATTGTTGTTGGAACTCCAGGGCGGATTTTAGACTTAGTCGAAGAACAGGCGTTAAAGGTCTATACTTCGCGAATTTTAGTTGTCGATGAAGCAGATCAAATGTTAGATATGGGTTTTATTGAAGATGTTGATAAAATTGCGACACGAATGGGTGAGGAGTTGCAAATGCTTGTTTTTTCTGCAACGATTCCAGAAAAGTTACAACCATTTTTGAAAAAATATATGAATAGCCCACGCCATGTTGAAGTTGATCCTGGTCAGTCAGGAGCCAAAAGAATTGCTCATTACTTACTACCAGCTAAGCACCGTGATAAGCTAAAGCTTGTTATTGATGTGGCACGAAAATATAATCCTTATTTTGCAATTGTTTTTGCTAATACGAAAGAAAAAGTTGATGTAATAGCAAATGCGATGTTGCAAGACGGTTTAAACGTTGGTCGAATTCACGGGGGGCTAAATCCTCGCGAACGTAAGCAAGTAATGAAAGATGTAAACTCTGCGAAAATACAGTTTTTAGTGGCAACAGATTTAGCAGCTAGAGGGATTGATATTAAAGGGGTAACTCATATTATTAATTATGAATTACCGAAAAATGATTTAGATTGGTATGTCCATCGTGTTGGACGTTCTGCACGAGCCGGGGAATCTGGTATTGCTCTTTCGATTTATGAAGAAGAAGATGAACAGGACATTCAAAAATTGATGAATCGAAAAATCAATTTTTCTTTTGTGGATATAAAAAATGATGAATGGGTCGAGCTTGAACAAAAATTTAATCGCCGTGTAAGAAAAACGACGACAACAACAGTAGCTTCAAATAAAGGTTCCGCTACTCCGGCAACAGGTGGAAAAGCAAAAGCAAAGCAAAAAAATGTAAAGCCCGCGTATAAGAAAAAAGCAAGGTGGGCTCAAGAAAAGCAAGATCAGAAGGAAAAGCGCTCGAATCGGAAAAAATAATATTTTTTACAAAGGGGAAACAAGAAGATGAAACTAGGTTCACACGTATCAATGAGCGGAAAGAAAATGCTTCTTGGTTCAAGTGAAGAAGCTCTCTCTTACGGTGCTAATACCTTTATGATTTATACTGGTGCACCACAAAATACGAGAAGAAAACCGGTAGAAGAACTAAATATTCCGGCCGGTTTAGCACATATGCTTGAGTATGGTCTTGCAGAAATCATTGTTCACGCTCCTTATATCATTAACTTGGGGAATTCTCAAAAACCAGAAACATTTGAGTTGGGGGTTAATTTCTTGAAGTCAGAAATAGCCAGAACCCATGAATTAGGAGCGAAACAAATTGTTCTTCATCCAGGCGCCCATGTTAAGGCAGGCGCCGATGTAGGGATCCAAAAGATTATAGATGGTTTAAACGAAGTGTTAGAAAAAGATCAAGAAGTACAAATTGCATTAGAAACGATGGCTGGAAAAGGTTCAGAGTGTGGTCGTAGTTTTGAAGAATTAGCTGAAATTATCAATGGAGTTCATTTAAATGAAAAGTTATCGGTTTGCTTAGATACTTGCCATATTCATGATGCGGGCTATGATATTGTAAAAGACTTTGATGGCGTCCTAAATGAATTTGACAAAATTATCGGTCTTGATCGATTAAAAGTTCTCCACATTAATGATAGTAAAAATGAACGAGGAGCTCAGAAAGACCGCCATCAAAACATCGGTTTTGGTCATATTGGCTTTGAGGCTTTATCCTACATCGTTCATCACCCACAACTCACTGAAGTTCCGAAGATATTAGAAACACCGTATGTTGGAGAAGACAAAAAAGATAAAAAGCCTCCATACAAGTATGAAATTGAAATGCTGAAAAATAAGAAATTTGATCCACATCTACTAGAAAAAATTATTTTATGATAAAAAAATTCCCTTTGCTAACTTATAGTAGCAGAGGGATTTTTCCATTTACAAGAGTTGTTCATATTGCTTTAACAATTGATTTACTTGTACTGCAGTTTTTGAATCTACTTGCTGCTTAAGCTTTGCAAGTATTTTCTCGCGCTGAGCATGGTTCGTGACGTCGATTGGTTCTGAACGTAAAATAGAAATTATTTTTTTAGCTTGAGTTTCAGTAATTTTAAATTGATGTTGTTTGGCAAGTTTTAATAGTTCATCTTTCCTGATCGTGTTAAGCTTCTGATTAACCATTTGTAAAATGAATGGATTCATATGCTGACGCACCCCTATCTGCTTTAATTTTGTCATAGTAGTCTATGTTTGCAAAAGAGAAAGGTGAATAGATCATAATTGAAAATAAAAATGGTACTAAAAAAGAGAAGAAAATGTTTGCATTTGTTTCACATTGATAATATAATTGCACAAACGATAAAAAGTTTCCTCGAGGCAACTTTTTTATTTTGTATGTAATAAAACAGGCACAAACAAATACAATAGTTCATATATTGAATTTATAATTGTCAGGCTCTGCATTTCTATTAGTATTTTTTTTGAGTAAATGTTGCCTTAGGGCAACATTTATCGAGTATCTAAACGTAAGGAGGAAACTGATATGGCGAGTATGCAATCTGAAATAAAAGTTGAACATCTTTCAGTTAATTATAGTGGTCATCCTGCTTTAAATAATGTTAGTTTCAGTTTTCGATCTGGTCAGATTATTGGAATTATTGGACCAAACGGGGCTGGTAAGTCGACTTTAATAAAAGCACTTTTGGGATTAGAAAAATTCAAAGGAAAAGTAGAATTATTTGGAAAAACAATTAAAGAAATGCAGAAGAAAATTTCTTATGTTCCGCAGAGAAGTACAATTGATTTTGACTTTCCTGTTCTTGTTGAGGATGTCGTAATAATGGGGCGATATGCGTTTATTCCCTGGTATAAAAAAGCAGGATTAAGAGATAAGCAGATTGCTAGAGAAGCTCTTGCACAAGTCGGAATGACCGAGTTTGCTAAACGTCAAATAGGTCAGCTCTCAGGAGGACAGCAGCAACGAGTGTTTATAGCGCGTGCATTGGCACAAAAAGCAGATTTATTTTTTTTAGATGAACCGTTTGTTGGCATTGATGCTACAAGTGAAGAGATTATTGTCGGAATCCTGCGTAAGTTGCAACAACAAGGCAAAACAATTTTTGTTGTTCACCATGACTTAAGTAAAGTTGAAAAGTATTTTGACCAACTGTTACTTTTAAATCAAGAATTAGTAGGCTCTGGAGATGTGGCAGATGTTTATAAACCAGAATTACTCTCAAAAGCTTACAAAGGAAGTGTTACATTATTTGGTGATCACGACCAGATGATGGTGGTGAACAGCTAATGCAACAAGTAATGAACTTCATTGATCAAGTATCAAGATATCAATATTTACAGAATGCTCTAATCGCAGCTATTTTAGTTGGAATCATTTGCGGTGTTATCGGCTGCTTCATTATTTTAAGAGGGATGGCACTGATGGGAGATGCAATCTCTCATGCGGTCTTGCCAGGTGTTGTCATTGCCTACATGGTGGGAGCTAGCTTTTTTGTTGGTGCTGTAATCACAGGTGTTTTAACGGCATTAGGAATCGGCTTTATCTCACAAAATAGTCGTATAAAAGATGATTCTGCAATTGGGATTATGTTTACAGCAGCTTTTGCACTTGGGATTGTTCTTAACTCTAGTCTAAAGGGAACGAGTGTTGATTTATGGCATATTCTTTTTGGTAATGTACTAGCGGTATCAAGAACCGATTTATGGATTACGTTAGGGATGGGGATTTTTGTCATTTCAGTAATCATTATTTTTTACCGACCATTATTACTAAGTACCTTCGATCCTATAATGGCAAAAGCGACTGGGTTACCAGTTAAGTTTATTCACTATATGCTAATGTTGTTGTTGTCGCTTGTAACAGTAGCATCGTTACAAACAGTAGGAATTATTCTTGTTGTTGCAATGCTTATTACACCAGGAGCTACTGCGTACTTATTAACAGACCGTTTATCAACAATGCTTGTCTTGGCAGCAACTTTCGGGGTTATTTCAGGAGTCGTTGGCCTGTATTACTCAGTTCTTTTTGATGTCAGCTCAGGCTCAACGATTGTTCTAGTGGCATCGCTACTGTTTGGCTTAGCGTTTTTCTTTTCTCCTAAACAGGGTTTAGTGTGGCGAAGTTTACGAACATATACAGAAAATAGAAAATCCACAGAATTGGAAGGGGAAAAATAATGTTTAACCAAAAATGCTCTGCTTTGCTAATTTTCTTAGTAGCTTCAATATTCCTAATGGTGGGGTGTAGTGCTGAAAAAACTGAAGGAGAGGTAGAAAACAACGTAGAAAAAGAAGGTCTTTCTATTGTTACAAGTTTTTCAATAGTCGATAATATTGTTTCTGAGATAATTGGTGATAGGGGATCAACTAGTCATATTGTGCCTGTTGATGGTGCGCCAGAAGAGTATGATCCAATTAATAGTGATTTTCAAAAAGTAAGTGATGCAGATGTATTCTTTGCGAATGGGATGGGACTTGAAGCTTGGTTATCTCGAGTAACAAGTCAAGTAACAGATACTCCAATTGTTGAAGTTAGTGATGGAATTGAAAAAATTCTTTTGGTAGGTTCTGAAGATGAGTATGATCCTCATGCTTGGTTAGATGTTAGTAATATTGAAATTTATGTGAAAAATATCGTTAATACGCTAATTGAGCTTGATCCTGAAGGGGAAACGGTCTACAGAGAAAATAAAGAGGACTATTTAAAAGAACTTGATGAGCTCCATAATTGGATATTGGAAGAAACGAATAAAATAGCTATAGAGAATAAAATCATCGTTATTAGTGAAAATGCGTTTAAATACTATGGAGATGCATACGGTTTTCATACAGAGGGGATTTGGGAATTGAATGCCCATGAAGAAGGTACGCCCGGACAAATATCTCGAGTTATTGACTTAGTAAACGACCGCAGTGTTCGTGCGCTATTTTTAGAGAAAACTGTTGATCGACGATATATGGAGCAAATTTCAACGGAAACAGGTGTTGAGATAGCGGGGAGTGTCTATACAGATTCTATAAGTAGTGCTGAAGATACAAATTCTTATCTAAAAATCATGAGAGCGAATACAGAAGCATTTATAGAGGGTTTAAAATAAATAAAAAGAGGCTGATGCATTCAGCCTTTTTTTATTTCGGTGTACCAGCTAAGGTACGATAGGCGATGGAATGTCCTTCTTTTTTAACTATCTTCAAAAAACTTAGCGGCCATCTGATAAAAAATCATTTGGCTTTGAATCTCAACATCATTCTCCGCTTTCTTTACATAATTGTAACTTCCATCTTCATCTTGTTGTCTTGCTTTCATATTATCTTTTAAAGTAATCTCTAAAATTTCTATAACACGTTTTTTAATTTGCTCATTAAAAATTGGGAAGAGGATTTCAATCCGTTTTTCCATATTTCTTGTCATCCAGTCAGCGGAAGATAAATAAATTGCTTGTTCATCGCCATGTTGGAAATAAAAGATGCGACTATGTTCTAAAAAGCGATCAACAATACTCGTTACAGTAATATTGTCACTTACTCCGGCGATTTTAGGACGCAAGCAGCAGATCCCCCTAATGATCAAATCAATTTTAACACCAGCCTGGCTTGCCTGATAAAGTTTGATAATAATCGGCTTATCAGTAAGGGAATTCATTTTCGCAATAATTCTTCCGTTCCCATTTTTTTTATGGTATTGAATTTCTTCCTCGATTAATCTTAAGAAAGTTTCTCTTATTTCAAATGGTGCAGTAGAAAGATAATGCCATTTTGGTTTTTCACTAAAGCCACTTAAGTTATTGAAAAAATTTGTAGCATCAATACCAAATTTTTCATCACAAGTTAGTAAACCCATATCCGTATAAAGTTTGGCAGTAGAATCATTGTAATTTCCTGTGCCTAAATGAACAAAGCGTTGAATCTCGTTATTTTCAAGTCGGACAATGAGTGTTATTTTACTATGAGTTTTTAATGCGGTAATTCCATAGATAACATGAACACCTGATTTTTCTAACTTTTTTGCCCATTGAATATTTTTTTCTTCATCAAAGCGGGCCTTAAGCTCAACAAGAACAGTGACCTGCTTCCCGTTTTCAGCTGCTCTTGCTAAAGCATCAATAATTGGTGAGTCACCACTGACTCGATAAAGGGTTTGTTTGATCGCTAGCACACTAGGGTCATCAGCAGCATTAGAAATAAAATCAATGATTGGCTGAAATGATTCATACGGGTGATGTAGAAAAATATCATTTTTTAAGATTGCTTCATAAATATTTTCATCATTAGCCAGATCTTCAGGTGGTTGTGGAATAAGTGTCTCATTAACTAAATAATCGTGATCAGCACTGATAGTGGAGTAAAATTTAAATAAGTATGTTAAATCTAAAGGTCCATTAAAAGTATAAACGTCTTTTTGTTTTAATTCTAAAACTTCTAATAAAAATGGTAATACTTTTTCAGACATTCTTCCAATTTGCATTTCAAGACGAACAGCCGCTCCTGATTTACGCTTTTTTAACTCTTTTTCAATTTCACGCAATAAGTCACGGGCACCTTCCTCATGGATTGTTAAGTCGGCATTTCTGGTAATTCGGAAGGGAGAGACTGATAAAACTTTAAAACCATTAAAGAGTTTATGTATAAAATGACTGATCACATCTTCTAAAAATATAAATTGGCTTTTATTATTGGAAGAAGGAAGTTCAATAAAACGAGCCAAGACACTGGGAACTTGAACGATAGCTAGTTTATCTTTATTAGCATTGGAATCCGATAAAAGGACAGCTAAGTTTAAACTTTTATTTAATAGCATTGGAAAAGGACGATAAGCATCGATTGCCATTGGCGTTAACACCGGCATAATATACCTGCTAAAACGTTCTTTTAAAAAATGTAATTGTTCATTATTACACTGTTCAATTGCTAAAAATTGAAAGCCCTCATGGTATAGCATTGGTAAGAGTGTTTCAGTATATAAGTGGTCTTGTAATGTAACAATACGATGATTAAAAGAAGCGATTCTTGCTAATTGCTCTTTAGGTGTTAATCCGGCTTTATTTTCAGGTTTGTTATAACCTGCTTTAACTTGGTCTTTTATGCCAGCAACTCTTACCATAAAGAATTCGTCTAAATTGGAACTGAAAATAGCCAAAAATTTTAACCGTTCTAAAAGGGGGTTTCGTTCATCGATTGCTTCTTCTAGCACTCGTTCGTTAAATCTAAGCCAACTTAGTTCTCGGTTATTATAAAAGTTAGGGTTATTGAGATCGATATAGTTGTTTGTGGGATTCGCGCTTTTCTGCATAACAACTCACCTTTCATTACATTATAGTCAGGCTATAGATACCTCTTTAGAGGGCAATGGAGCTAGACGTTCCAAAAGGTAAAAAATCAACTTTTGGAACGAGCTCATTTTAATCACATTTTTTAGTCTATCAGTAATTTATTAAGGCAATGTAAATTTTATGTTAACTTTAGCGAGAAAATAGTAATTCGATCCGTTTTTTTAAAGATTTTTCTAAGTGTTTTTTATATTTTTGGGTTTGTATTTCTTCAAAGTGAGCGTCTAATAGACAAGTAAGTTTAAGCGTAATCCTGGTATCATTTGTTTCAACAATACGAACATTAGAAATACTTTGTTGTCTCGTTATGTTTAAGCTATCCGTAAATTTAAGAATTGCTCCTAGCATTTCAAGTTTTTCAACGGCTTCTCCATCAAACCATTCTTTGTAAGGAGCGAGATAAGAAAGGAGAGCCTTTTTTGATTTAAAAGAAGCAATAAGGGCTATTTTTAATCGCTCGATGTGAGTCAATCCATCGATAGAAAGATTAGTTAATATATAAAATGTATGCTGACTACTCGATTCATAACTGATATGTTCCCCGGAATATCGCACACGACAGCTTAAATGAAGTAAGCGTAAATTTATATCTGTTAATTTATGTTTAAAATGAGGGAAGAACTCATAATAAAGCTGAGTCGCTAGTTTTGATATGTATTTTACGTTATCAATATCAACCTCATAATCTTGACTTAATTGATAAAAACTTTCTTCTGCTACATTTGGAAAGCTATCAATTTGTAATTGTTGAAAAAGTTCTTCGTAAAAAAGCCCATCTCGTAAACCTTTATTACTTACAATGAACTGGTTGGCACCACTGACTTCCATAAACATAAAAATAGCTTCAGCAGCAGGAATAATAATATCAGCACGATCTTTTGAAAGTCCATCTACCATTTGCCTTTGTTTAAACGACAGTTTTTTTAAGTCATCAGTGATTGACTCGATATTTCCATAGCTCATTTCGTATTGATGTAATCCTCCGAGGGGATAGTCTGTTCGAGCTTGAGATATTAAGGCGAGATTACGTGCACTTCCACCAATTCCGATAACTGGGAGATTATTTTGTTCGAGCCACTTTAATGACGAAAACTGCTCTTTTAAAAATAACAATAAATCTGTTGATTCTTGTTTTGTTGGTAATTCATTTTTGATAAATGTTTGCTTAAGTGTAATAGCTCCAAAAGGAAAACTATGATAATGAAGCAAGTGCCTGTTTTTAAATAAAGTTATTTCAGTACTGCCACCACCAATATCAATTGTTAGGCCATCTTCGATATTAGTTGAGTTTGTTACTGCCAAATAGCCAAAAAAAGCTTCTTCATACTCAGATAAAACTCGAATCTCGAAATCAGTTGCCTCAGTCACCGCGCTAATAATTTTCGGTTGATTTTTGGCCTGTCTAATAGCTGCGGTTGCCACACATTTAGTTTTTGTTACATTATATGTTCTTGTTATTTCTTGAAAATGGTGTAAAGCTTCCAACAGTATTGTAATTCCTTTGTTTGTGATATTACCATCTTTATTAAAATGGCTACTAAGTCTAGCCACTACTTTTAAGTTTTGGACTTCTTTGTAAAAGCCCTGTTTATCTAACCCGAATATTACTAGGCGAATTGAGTTAGACCCAATATCAATTAGGGCAATATTTTGTTTCTTCATTTAATTTAGAACCTCCTAATTCGATTGCGTTTCCTTATTTGAGTGTGCTCCAAAAGGTAAAAATCGATCTTATTGAATAACCTCTATTATATAATACTATACTGAAAGGGAACTTCATTTACAAAAAATACATAGTCATGTATACTACAAATGTGTAAATCGGAATGGTTCTTAATGGAGGAACGCTATATGGTGAATAAAGCTGAAGATAATTTAATTAATATCGAAAATTTATATTTTAAGTATGGAAACAGAAGTGTTTTAGAAAATGTAAACTTAGAAATCAATAGAGGAGCATTTTTAGGATTAGTAGGCCCTAACGGCTCAGGAAAGTCAACTTTACTAAATTGTATATTGGGGTTACAACAGCCACAAAAAGGTGTGATTAAGCTATTTGGTGAAACTTTAGCTGAATTTAAGCAATGGGATAAAATTGGTTTTGTTTCCCAAAAAGCAAATAACTTTAATACTGGCTTTCCGGCCTCTGTTTTTGAAGTTGTTTCGATGGGATTGTTTGGAAAGGTAGGTCTTTTTCGTTTTCTTACAAAACAACATAAAGAAAAAGTGAAAGCTGTTATTGAGCTTGTCGGAATGACCGAGTACGCAAAGCAAAATATTGGCGAGCTTTCAGGTGGGCAGCAGCAGCGTGTTTTTATCGCGAGAGCATTAGTGAGTGATCCTGAGTTATTAATTCTAGACGAGCCAACAGTGGGGGTAGATAGCAAATCTGTTACAAGCTTTTATGCCATGTTAAGTGAACTTAATAAAAACGGGATTACTTTACTTTTAGTTACCCATGATGTTGAAATTATGACTGAACATGTTACTGGTGTAGCCTGCTTAAATAAACATTTACATTTCCATGGAAATACGAATGATTTCAAAGAAAATCATATTCTTTCAGCTTTTCATGGTCAGAATGCCCACTTGCTGATTCATAATCATGATCATGAACACGGGGGGAAGTAGAATGGAAATAATTTCAGTATTTCTCCAGTATGAATTTTTAAGGAATGCTTTTTATTCTGGACTCATGGTCGGATTTTTGGCTCCTGTTTTAGGAGTCTTTTTAGTTGTGAGACGCTTGTCGCTCATTGCTGATGCACTTTCTCATATTACGTTAGCTGGAATTGCCGCTAGCCTATTATTAGGTAAGTATGTATTATTTTTTGCAGCACTTAATCCGCTTTATTTAGGGATTTTCTTTTCTGTTAGTGGTGCCCTCCTTATTGAAAAACTAAGATCTATTTATAAAACGTATCAAGAGCTTTCAATTGCAATTATTCTTTCTGCGGGCATCGGTGTAGGTGTAATCTTTATATCTTTAGCTGATGGTTTTAATACGGATTTGTTTAATTATTTATTTGGTAGTGTCATTGCTGTGACTCGTTCGGATTTATGGACAATCTCGATTATTACATTAGTTGTAACTATACTTTTAATTATCTTTTATAAAGAACTTTTCTTTTTGTCGTTTGATGAAGAACAAGCAATTGTTTCAGGTATTAATAAGCGCTTGGTTCACCTAGTTTTTGTGATCATGGTAGCTCTTGTTATTGCTTCTTCAATGAGGATTGTTGGGATTTTGCTCGTTAGTTCCTTAATGTCATTACCGGTAGCCGCAAGCATGCGAATTGCTAAAGGCTTTAAACAGATGTTTGTTTATGCAGTTATATTTGGAGAACTTTCTGTTATAGTTGGGTTAATAAGTGCCTACCATTTAAATTTAGCGCCTGGAGGTACAATTGTAGTAACTGCAGTACTGATCTTAATAGTGACGATTTTATTAAAAAGAAAACAATAGCTCGTTTAGTATAGGCTGGATTAAATGAATTTCATTCGATAGATTTTGTTTTGCAGAGGGAGGTCGATTTGTTTTATGGATGTAACACAAGCATTGCAGTTATTGAAGGAAAAAGGGTACAAACATACTGGAAAAAGAGAACAGATGATTGAGCTTTTTTCACAACAAAAAAGATACATTGCAGCCAAGGATGTATTAGAAGCGATGCAAAGTGATTATCCGGGGTTAAGTTTTGATACGATTTATCGTAACCTAGCTACATTTGTAGAGTTAGGAATTATTGAAATGACTGAGCTTGACGGTGAAAAAAAAT
The DNA here is from genome assembly GCA_031761875.1 of Bacillaceae bacterium IKA-2. Taxonomy (GTDB): domain Bacteria; phylum Bacillota; class Bacilli; order Bacillales; family Anaerobacillaceae; genus Anaerobacillus. The sequence goes on from CP134492.1 coordinate 937,382, forward strand.
TCCGTTTTAGCTGCGCAACTGATGAACATCATCATCATATTATTTGTTTACAATGTGGAAAAACAAGGCATATTCATTTATGTCCGATGGATCAACTAACTGGTGATACAAGCGATTTTAAAATAGTCGGTCATAAATTTGAAGTTTATGGCTATTGTCAGGCTTGTAGATAAAAAAGCACGAAAAAAAACCTCTAAATTAAAGGTTTTTTTTCGTGCTTTTTTATTTTTTTAATAAAAATAAAAAAGTAAGCCTTTACATTGCGTTTTCGTAACTAAGTTGTAAAAACTAAGCAGATAATAGCTTGTTATTATTCTGTTATAATTAATCAATATCATAAAAAATTTCATTATTAAACTTGGAGGAGTTATCTAAATGTTAAGTTTGTCATTATTAACCGATCCTTTAATACTCATATTTTTGGTTTTATTTATTGGCTCGTTAATTGGGAAATTAGAGTATAAGGGAATAAATTTAGGAGCTTCAGGAGTATTACTTTTTGCCATGGTGTTAGGACATTTTGGCTATCAAATTCCCTCGGTTATACAAAATTTTGGTCTAAGTTTATTTATAGTCTCTGTAGGCTTACAGGCTGGACCGAGATTTTTTAAGATGATGAGAACTAGTGGGGTAGTGTTTGGGATTTTAGGATTTTTAATTATTATTATTGCGTCTGTCACTACGTTCTTGGTAGCGAAACTATTCGATCTTTCCGCTCCACTAAGTATAGGTCTGATGACCGGAGCTCTGACGAGTACGCCTGGTTTAGCGGCAGCGCTAGAAGCAACCAATGATCCGATTGTTTCTGTTGGTTATGGAATTGCTTATCCTTTTGGAGTTATTTCTGTAGTTTTATTCGTTCAACTTTTTCCTAAAGTGTTGAAAGTTGATTTAAAGAGAGATTTAAGAAGAACACTTAGTCCATTTAAGCATAAAAGTACTCTTAAAAAGATGGTAGTTGCTATTCATAATGATGCTATTCATAAAAAAACTTTAAAAGAACTCCAATCACTGGTTCAAAGCGAAGCCGTTATTAGTCGAATTATTAGAGGTGATCGAAATTTTCTAGGAAGAAATGATACGGTTCTCTTAAAAGGCGATGAGGTCATTGCAGTAGGATATCCTGGGGACCTAAACAGGTTAAAGGAAGCGGTTGGTTCAGAGATAACGACGAAAGTAAATATTAGAGAAAACTTGAAATTGCACCGTGTCGTTGTTGATTGTCAAGAAATGATTGGGAAAAATCTTCGTGAAATTAAATTAAGGGAATGTTATAGCGTTACAGTTACTAGATTAGAACGGGAAGGATATGAGTTTATTCCAAGTGCCACGTGGCGCTTAGAACGAGGAGATGTACTATCGGTTGTTTGTAGTCCTGAGAGGATCAAAGCTGTTGAGGAGCTATTTGGATCAAAACAACATCAAGAAGTAAATGTGCATATTTTTTCGTTAAGTATTATTTTGTTAATTGGGCTTCTCGTTGGAAGGATTCCAATTCTTATCCCAGGAATTGGAACAATGACTTTAGGGATTGCGGGTGGACCATTATTAATTGCTATTATCATCGGTCACTATGGTAAAATAGGACCAATAAAAGCTAGGTTTTATCAACCTGCTAATCGTGTTATTAGGGACATAGGCTTAGTTCTTTTCTTAGCAGGTGCAGGTACAACTGCAGGACAAGGCTTAGTCGAAGTCATTCAAAAAGAAGGTTTTATATTAATCTTGTCTGGTGCAATCATTACGATCGTTCCATTAGTAACAGCGTTTTTTATTGCCAAGAAACTATTCCATTTAAGCGTCATTCATTCATTAGGAGCAATATGTGGCGGTATGACTAGTACACCTGGTTTAGGAGCATGTAATGATTTAATAGATACGGACGATCCGGCTATGGCTTATGCTGCGGCATATCCTATCGCGTTATTATCTATAGCGGTTGCTTCACAAATATTGGCATTGATTTTATAAAGAAAAAAGACAAAAAGAACCTTTCTGGTTCTTTTTGTCTTTTTTAAACTGAATAAAGGCTTCATTTTTTATCTTCTACCCAATTATTAACCCAAACTGTAGCTTCACGCCAATCATTGACTCTAATTACTTTGTCGGGAATGGGATCTTGGTTGTAAGGCGTATTAATTAGAATAACTGGAATATTACATTCCTCGGAAATATTACAAGCGTTGTCATGTTTATCTTCGAAGAATATTTCGATGTTATGCTTCTTGACGGAACTTAACTTATCATGTTGACCTAAGAGCTCAATGTGGTGATAAGGAATTTTGTGTTTTTGAAACCATTCTTGAGTGATTTCTAAAAGGTGATTCCCGCGGGCACTAATATAGGTAAAGTGGTGTAAGTCTTGCCAATTCGTTAGTGCATCAGTAAAAAAATTGGCGAGCTTCGCTTCCTTGTATATAATTGGCTCGTGCTCAAGTATCCAATTCCAAAATTGCTCTTTTGTAACGTTTAGTAAAGGAGCTAACTCGTACTCAGTAATATCTTGTAACGTTATATTAGTGTTGAAGTGTTTATTTAAATAGGGGATAAAGGTTTCCGGGCTTGTCACAGTTCCATCAATATCTAGCCCAAAACGAATTTGTTTTTTCAATTAGTTCACCGCCTGCGATCATTAATATTTTTTTCAATTGTAATCATATCATACATACTCTTTCATATTCCTAAATTTGAAAACATTAACATCAATAAAGATCTTATGTTGTGAAATACTAAAAATGCTCCAAAAGAAAGTGAGGGATGACAATGAATGAAAATAATCATAATTATAATAACAACAATAATGTTAACGCCGATGAAAATAACAATATAGACAGCGGTGTTAACGGAGTTGTGACCAATCAGAATAACATGAATCTGGATAACCGTTCACTTCAATTAGCAAACAGCGAAAAAGACGAAAATCCTAACGGAACCTCATCAGCTGACTATCCTAATAGCGACTATCGGGAAGAAACTACAGCTGAATTTGCGCCAGAACGTGGATTTGTTGGAGAGAGCCAATTCGCTGATGATGTGGACGAAGAAACTGCAGATGGCCATGCTGCTGAGGGAAGAGGAGTTGGTGCATTTGCCATCGTACTCTCAATAATTTCATTGTTTTTTTTACCTGTTATTTTAGGAGCAGCAGGTATTATTGTTGGCTTTATCGCCCGTCGCAATAACGCGCGAGGATTAGGAAATTCAGCGATTGGTATCGGAGCAATTTCAATTATCTTAACGTTGTTTTTCTCACCATTTTTCTAAACAGGTTAGCGTATCATAAAAAAGGACTAACTTAATGTAAAAATTAAGTTAGTCCTTTTTTTGTCTTTTGTGTGGCAACATACTCTCGGCTATCGAGCTGTCTACACTGTTCTAATTTCTGGCTTGCACATTTTCTATTTTGCTTTATTCAACTTTTCAGCAACAATTAAATCGATTTCTTTTTTCAGTTCTTCAACCATCGTTGCCTCAGGAACTTTACGAATAATTTCCCCATGTCTAAATAATAAACCCTCACCCCTGGCCCCAGCAATTCCTATGTCGGCCTCTCTTGCCTCACCAGGTCCGTTAACAGCACAACCAAGAACAGCTACTTTAATTGGAGCTTTAATTGTTGAAATATATTCTTCGATTTCATTAGCGATTGAAATAAGATCAATTTCAATACGTCCACAAGTCGGACAAGAAATAAGTGTTGCGGCGTTCGCTGCTAAACCAAATGATTTCAATAATTCTCTGGCAACTTTTACTTCTTCAACAGGATCAGCGCTTAATGATATTCGAATTGTATTACCAATTCCCTTATGAAGAAGAACACCAAGACCTGCAGCACTTTTAATTGTACCAGCAAATAGCGTACCAGCCTCTGTTATCCCCAAATGAAGTGGATAATCAAAGGCTTGAGCTGCTTTTTCATATGCTTCAACAGCTAAATCAACATTTGAAGCTTTCATCGAAACGATAATATCGAAAAAGTCTAAGTCTTCAAGAATTTTTATATGATGGAGAGCACTTTCAACCATTCCATCGGCTGTTGGATAGCCATATTTCTCCAAAATCCGCTTTTCCAACGAACCAGCATTTACGCCAATCCGAATCGGAATCCCTTTTTCTTTCGCAGCTTTTACGACAGCTTGGACTTTTTCCTTTCTTCCAATATTTCCAGGATTAATCCGAATTTTATCGGCGCCACCTTCAATTGCCTTTAAAGCAAGCTTATAGTCAAAATGGATATCAACTACAAGAGGAATGTTAATTCTTTTTTTAATTTCACTAATTGCTTCAGCGTCTTTCATATCAGGACAAGCGACGCGAACGATTTGGCAACCAGCTTCTTCTAGCCTCAAGATTTCTGCAACCGTTGCTTCTACATCATGTGTTTTTGTTGTAGTCATACTTTGAATAATTACCTCATTACTTCCACCTATTGTAAGAGGTCCTACTTTTATTGGTCTTGTTTTTGATCTATGAATAATTTGGTTTTGGGTCATTTTCAATTGTTCGCCCTTTCTCTTTTCCAAAATTACTTTCATTTTATCAATGAAAAGGATTACTTGGCAAGGATAACGATTGATTACTTTCTAATAGATGGGAAATAAATAAGCTTTACCAATTTGAATATTACTTGCATCTGTGTTCGGATTTAAAATTTCAAAATCATAGATGATTTGTTGGATCGAAGCATTAATAGGACCGAAATTCAGTTCTTCAACTACAGAAAGAACTGTATATCCAGGCTCTACAACAATTGATTCTGATGGAATTAGATCGATTTCTTCAACCTCTGTATTGACTAGACTTGTTGTAGCGACAGCGTTTTTGGGTAAGGTACCAATAGTAAGGTCATAATAAATACTATATATCGTTATGATGAAAAGTATTGCGACAAATACTTTTTTCATATTAACTACCTCCTTGTTTGACAGAATAAATTTCAAACTATCTATACAACAACATATGCTTGTCCAACTAAATTATGACAAAAAAGAAAAAGAGGACTTTTTAGTAATGAATAAACAAACATCAATTACCATTATGATTATTGGACTTTTACCCCTGGTAATGGTGCTAGGGAATTCAATGCTGATTCCGATATTACCACTAATGGAACTAGAACTTCGGATTACGCCATTTGAAGCCGGTCTACTTTTATCAGTTTTTTCTATTGTAGCTGCTGTTGTCATCCCGATTGTTGGTTTTTTGTCAGACCGTTTTGGTAGAAAAAAACTTGTTCTAATTTCATTAGCCTTTGTGATGATAGGTAGTATTTTGACGATCATTGCGGGAGAGTTAGTGGCAGAACCATTTCTTTTAGTTTTTATAGGTAGAATTATTCAAGGAATAGGGGCGGGTGGAACTGCACCATTAGCTATGGCATTAGTTGGCGATCTTTTTGAGGGGAGTTTACGTAGTAAGAGTTTAGGGGTCCTAGAAGTTTTTAACGGAATCGGTAAAGTGATTAGTCCTTTTCTCGGGGCAATGGCGGCAATATTTTTTTGGTATAGCGTATTTTATATCTATTTCTTACTAGCTATTGTTGCCTTTTTAGGAATTTATTTTTTTGTTAGCACCGCGAATCAAGAAAAGAATAATCAGTCATTAGCCAATTATCGACGTATGTTAGTGAGTGTCTTAAAAAGAGAGGCAAGTTGGTTGTTTCCAGTTTCATTTTTAGGTGCAGTCGGTCTTTTTATCCTATTTGGATTGTTAGTGTTTTTATCGTTTGAAATCGAAAGAATTTATGCCGTTGATGGTATCTTTAAAGGCATTGTCTTTACAATACCGTTAGGGGCGCTTACAGTTACTTCTTATTGGGCGGGGAATAATATAGGTAATAATCTTGAATATATGAAAAAATTATTACTCGTGGGAATCATACTACAGCTTTTGGCACTTTTAGTTTTACTTTTCTTTCACCAACTTTTAGGTTTAGTATTTGGGTTAACAATATTTTCAACGGGGCTTGGCTTAATTTTACCTTGTGTTAATACGTTAATCACTTCTTCGGTAGGCTCGAAAGAAAGAGGCCTAATAGTTTCGGTATACGCGATGGTCCGTTTTTTTGGCGTCGCCTTTGGGCCGATTTTATTCTCGTTATGGATGGATAGTCGAATCCATATGTATGTAAAGGCGATTATTTTATTAATGATTAGTAGCCTCTGGGTGATTACAAGCCTAAAACTTACTTCAGTGATTATCTTGATGAGGAGTGAATTAAAAAAATCTTTTTTAATAAAAAAAAGCTAAATAAAAATTTCACTTAAAATTAATTAGTACAAAAGTCACTGTTTATTTATGAAAAAAAATGTTTTATTACTAGTAGTATCTAAATTTATTTAAACGATAGTTGAAGGAGTTTGATTTTAATGAAGAAATTAATTTTAGTTTTTATAATAGCTTTATTCACTTTTCTTGCCCCAAATAGCACATTAGGAGATGCTGTCTACGGAGAAGTTATCGTTACGCTTGGTGAAAATTTAACTGAAGACCAAAAGAAGCAGTTACTTTTAGAAATGGATGTTGATGAGGATGTTGAGATCATCTACGTTACAAACGAAGAAGAGCATCAATATTTAGGTGAATACATTAGTAAAAAGGAGATTGGAACCCGAGCGATCTCTTCGACAAGAATAACTCTTTCAGAAAGTGGTTCAGGACTTCAGGTAACAACAAACAATATTAAGTGGGTATCTGAGGGAATGTATGCCAACGCTTTAGTGACTGCGGGAATTACAGATGCTGATATTTATGTTACCGCACCTTTTGAAGTATCTGGAACAGCCGCTTTAATGGGAATTATTAAAGCTTATGAAATAACAACTGATATTGAAATCCCTGAAGAACAAAAGCAAGTAGCAAATGAAGAAATGGTCAAGACGGCTGAATTAGGAGACCGTTTCGGTGTTGAGGAAGCAAGCGAATTAATGGCACGAATAAAAGAGGAAATCGCTAAAAACCCCGTAACTACAACAGAAGAACTTCGTGAACTAATTGAAAGGGTGGCTAAAGAGATAGGGGTAACACTAACCGAGGAAGAGTTAACTGGTTTAGTGTCTTTATTTAATCGAATGAAGGATTTAAATATTGATTGGGATCAAGTCCAAAATCAAATTACCCAAATTCGTGAGAATTTAGGTGAATTTTTAAATAGGGATGATACACAGTCGTTTTTAGGCAAGTTTCTTGATGTCATAAACGAACTAATTAATGTTATTAAAGGATTGTTTACCAAATAATTAAGAAAAGCGCAAGGCAGCTGCTCCTGCGGTTACTCGTCGCAAAACCAGCTATGAAGTAACTCAAGGATGTGTCTTGGAGCTAGACAGCTTTCTAAGTAAAAACGTATATACTTTCTTACCATTTAAAAAAGAAGCAAGGGTCGACTTCTAGGAGGATCTTCAAAATCCTTCTAATGAAGTTGGACCCTATATTTTTTTAATTTATGTATAAAAATACTTCGACCTCAAAAAGCAGTTTGTCAAAAACAGAATATATAGTGTTTAAAAATAAAAGTATATACTACATATTGTACCTTAGAGCGACTGAAAACCATATTGGTTGTAAACAATAGAATTAAATAGGGACTTTTTTAGTTTCAAGTTGTTTAAAAGAAAAAACGGTTTTCTCATTTTTAATAAAGGAATTATTCTTAAAGGAATTTCTTCTTTTTTTCATTATTGACCACCACCTTACTTTTACTATTCCCTATTTTTTTATTGTTCTTATTTTTTTGAAACAATTAATCTCAATGATTCGTATATAATAATGAATAAGCACGTTTAATTAGGGGTGATGAGATGGAAATTTTAAATAACGCTAGTGTTGGTTTTTTTGTTGTATTTTTAGGGACAGTATTCTTGTTTGGTGAGTTGTTGGTGAAAGCAAAAGGTTTGTTTGCGATTGTTGGAATTGGAGTTATGGCGGCTTATTTCTCTTTTCACATAACACCCGGTTCTGGAATGGGTTTGTGGGTAGCGCTCCTCTATATCATTGGAATTTCGCTAATTGTTTTGGACGGTAAAGTATTTACAGATGGTACAATTGCTCTGTTAGGGATATTTTTGATGGTTTTGGGAATTGCCATCCCTTCGCCTAGTATCATATATGGCTTTCTTGCTGCAATGGGACTTCTACTTGGGGTAGCTGCAGCTAGTCTATTTTTAAAAGTATTTCCGTCAAGAACTTTGTGGGCAAAAATGACTTTAAAAGACAAATTAACGGGTGAGGCAGGCTATAATTCGATAAATACATCGTACCGAGATTTAGTTGGTAAGGAAGGCAAAACAACCACACCATTTCGTCCTATAGGGACGATTATCATTGATGATAATTATTATAGTGCCACTAGTGACAATCTATGGTTAGACGCAGGAACAGCTGTTAAAGTCATTTCGGTAGATGGTACGAGGATTGTTGTCAATGAAATAAAATCAAAAAAAGAGTAGCCCTCGGAGGCCACTCTTTTTTTGATTTTATTTATAAGTCGATTACTCATTATCAACAGGTTTTTGAATTTCCTTAAAAATTAAATAAAGCATAATGAATGCAACTAGCCAATACAACGTCAGCGAGAAAGGGATATATATGTTTAGTGAATTTGTGACAGCGAAAAATACAGTAGGTAATGTGACTGCATAGGCTGATAAAACCCAAACTTGTTTATAAGAAAGTTTTAATCCTGCCTTGCTCCTAACAATTAAGCCAAATAATGAAAGAAAGAAGATACCGATATATTTTAGCGCAGTTAAAACGATATATAAAACGATAACAATAATAGTGATGATTAGTGGTAATAGACCTACAATCGTTTCTGTAAGGCCTTCCAGATCTGCTTTTGTTAAATCTAAAGAACCTAATTCGCCATAACGGATTGACTGGGTCGTTCCATTTGTAATGTAGACTGCTTCTTTTTGTAGCAGTGCCAATACTTGATTGTGATTTTGTTCAATGTCAGTAGTAGTTAACGTTCCTGTTGTATCAAAAATATAATTCTCACCATCAACTTCAATGTAAAGAGGTTCATCAAGGTCTGATAGTAAAATACTATTTTTAAGTTCAAATTCTGGCAATTCAGTTACCAAAACAGTTTGAAACTGCTTAACGCCGTCTGAAACTGTTGAACCTAATTGAAATGCGGTTACTGAAAGAGTAACCAGCATTAACATAAATACGTACAAAATCGTTTTACCGATTCCTTGGAACCGAAATTTTGCAACGGTCGGTGGGGAATAGATACTTTTAAAAAGTTGGCGAAAAATATTCATTCTCCTAGCTCCTTCATTGGTTCAAGTTTTTTCACAAGGTAAGAAAGTAGATTCGTTTTTACTTAGTACGTACTAAGTAAAAAATCTGCTAAAGATTAGCGGTCGAATTTCCACTTCGGCAGCACTTATCCATCTTTTTAAATATCCACTAATATACTATCGCTTATTTTATACTAATATGGTTTAGTTGTGAAGTTAATTGTAATAAGAATGAATCAGAGGAAATTAGAAATAATAGCTTTTCAAGCTAATATTTATTTTCATTTTAAAATCTTTACAAAATCTTTACAAAACATTAATAAAGAGTTAATAATATAAAAGTATTATTGTAGAAGAATGTCGAAAGAGAGAACTTTAATCGAGTATAAGGGGCGAGTATTTTGGACTTACAATTAATAATATTTATGTTTCTAGGTGGTCTAGGAATTTTCCTGTTTGGAATTAAATATATGGGAGATGGGCTTCAAAAAGTAGCCGGTGAAAGACTAAGAGACATCTTAGATAAATTTACATCAAATCCTGTTATGGGTGTGATTGCAGGGGTTATTGTAACAATTGCATTGCAAACAAGTACAGGTACGACTGTATTAACGATTGGCTTAGTAAATGCAGGTTTTATGACATTAAAGCAAGCGATAGGTGTTATTATGGGTGCCAATATTGGGACAACAGTAACGGCGTTTATCATTGGTTTTAAAATACAAGCGTACGCACTTCCAATTATTGCCATTGGGACATTTTTAATATTTTTTATTAAAAATAAAAAAGCACATAATTATGGACAAGTTATCTTTGGATTTGGAGCACTTTTTTATGGTTTAACATTAATGGGTGATGCGATGAAACCACTGCGGTCACTCGAAGCATTTTCTAATTTAATGATTAGTATGAGTGATAATCCAATTCTAGGTGTAGTTATCGGCACATTTTTTACAGTTATTGTTCAAAGCTCATCAGCATCAATAGGTTTATTACAAACATTATATGAGCAAGGGTCGATGGATTTATGGGCAGCTCTTCCAGTATTATTTGGTGATAATATTGGAACAACCATTACAGCTATTTTAGCCTCGCTTGGGGCCTCAATTGCGGCTAGACGAGCAGCATTAACACATGTTATTTTTAATTTAATTGGTACAATTGTTATTTTATTATTATTAGTACCGTATACACATTTTATAATCTATATTGGGGAGAAACTAGCATTAAACCCTGCAATGCAAATCGCTTTTGCTCATGGTATTTTTAATACTGCCAATGTATTAATACAGCTGCCATTTATTGGACTATTGGCATTAATTGTAACAAAAATTATTCCAGGTAAAGATTCTGCCATTGAATATAAAGCACAGCATTTAGACCCAATGTTTATCCAGCAATCGCCAGTCATAGCTTTAGGACAAGCGAAGAAAGAAGTACTTAGAATGTCTGAATTCGCTGAACAAGGGTTAATAGAAGCGTGCCAATATGTAAAGACAAATCAGAAAATACATTCAGAATTAACTGTTCAGTATGAAAGTGCTATTAATAATTTGGATCGAAA